>JBDTVG010000135.1:0-32906 GCA_040007395.1 Chloroflexota bacterium | reverse complement strand
TTCTAGGGCCGGAGTGCCGGGTGTGCAGCGGATAAGGACGAGGGGGAGTTGAAAAAACGGCAGGATTGCGTTACCATAAGGAGCACAATCTAGCGACCAGCGCACACTGACGTGCTGCGTAGATCGCCCATAGGATTGTTTGCAAGGGCTAGCGTCCCGTGACTTCCCCAAGTACAGGGGGACGCTTGACCCTCGAAACTTCCACCGCCCGCGAGGGCGGTTTTTCATTTCAAAATACTATATACTAAAGCACGCCAAAATACAATACGCCAATTGTTACTGTTGCTCGACTTGGGAACGTTCGGCCAGTTGCCGAAGATAATCGCCTGCGCGTCCACTGCTCATTTTCAGCTTAATGTCGAGTAGTTTTTGTAGCGCTTGTTCTTGCAAAGGATTTCTTTCGATATTGTTCAGTTCCCTGATCAGTATGTCGAATATTTTGGCCCAACTGATTCCATATTGGAGCCTCAGTTCGTTTGCCCGTTGTCCGAGAAAATGGTTGATGCTTTCTCGGGGTCGTCCTACTTTTCGCAAAGCCTTTTTTTTGGGCCGCTGCACGAGATTTTGTACAGGCGTGAGTTTTTCGAGCAAGGTAGACAGATCACCACGAATACGCAAGATTTCCCGTAGATATACCCCGTCCTCACTTTCTTCGATAACCAGTCTGACTCCTTCGACAGTATCCAGAATGAAGGGGAGCAGGTCGGTATATTCTTCCAAAATGGGGATGTTCCGCTGCCGGAATACATCCAGCACCGCCTCAAAAGTCTGCATCAGGCGTTTATCCTGACCTGTCAGGGTTGATTTTAATGATTGACTACCTGGCCCAGCCAGCGCCGCGCCGTAAATGAAGTGCAGAATGTTCGTGAGGTGCAGCAGTTCGTTGGAAGCAGCCAAAACCGCCACCTGAAAGTTTCTCAGCATTTCGGCGGTTTGTTGTGGGGTATAGGGGTGTTGTGGTTCGTCGGCGGGTGTGTCGCTCATGGGCTGCTCGTGAACGTTGACCGTGCGCTGCTTTTATTGTACCAGAGACAGCACCCTATCACGTTGCAAATAGAGTTGTACGCCAGCGGAGTACACTTTTGAGGCGGGTGTACGCCGCTGGCGTACACCCTTGTTTTTTGATGATCTTGGCGTTCTTGCTGCATTGATCTGTGTAGCACGCTCAATATGCCCGCCATGCGGGCATCGTATCGCCTGACAGCGACACGAACCCGACCCACGCCGCGTACACTTGTTTTGCACCAGTGTCGATGTGGTGGCGGCGTGGGTGGGTCGCCAGCTAAAACGCTGTCCACCTCATATGCCGGTGGTGGCTGATGTGCCGCGCCGACGCGCGTCACCCCGCCTTGCACTGTTGGTGCTGCGGCGTGTGTCATCAGGATGATCCCTGCCCACCTCTGCCACTTCCAAGCCTAAACTTATAAGAACAGCTATTTCCATGGGTGGTCACTTTGAGGATTCCGTGGGCGATCACGATACTCAGATTTCAAACAGCTAGACAACTATAATATACTTCTCCAACATGCTAGAATAGACAAAAGCTTGCTAAATCTAGGAGTTGATGGAGGGGGTTAACATAATGGTACATTCTAAGCGTTTTGTGTTTGTTTTAGCTGTAGTATCAGCTTTAGGATTACTTTCAGACACTACTCTAAGAGCTACATCCACTTCGTTAATTGGAACTCCTGCGACACCTTCCAAAACAACCTCAAGGATTGCCTTTATATCAGAGAGAGAGGGCTATCCCACAGTTTTTATTATGAACGCTGATGGTTCCGAGCAGAAGCTGCTAAAAAAGAGTGAAAATCGCGCTTATGCTTCAGAACCAACTTGGTCATCTTCAGGGAAATACATTGTCTTTTCTGTACACTATGACGATAACCGAAATACTGAAATTGATATGGTCGATCCTAACGGTTCACCAAAACAGGATAGTACAATTAAGGATAGTACACTTCCCGCAAGCCCCAGATGGTCGCCGGATGAGAAGCATATTGCGTATATTTCTAATCAGGCAAGCGAAAATGGAACTTGGCAAATTTATGTCATGAATACTGACGGTTCAGGGCAATATCGGCTAACTGATAACACCGCTGATGACTATAATCCCACGTGGTCACCAGATGGAAAATACGTCATGTTTGTGCGTGGCAATAGTGGGAATGCGAAAATATTCATCGTGAATATGGATGGTTCAAATGCCAAATTTTTGGTCACGACTACTGCTCTTGAAAGCCCAAAATGGTCACCTGACGGGACACGCATTGCTTTCATTTCTGATTACGATGACAAAAGTAGACTGTGTATTGTAGATATTGAGGGTACAAATAAGCATTGCCTGAACACCGCTACAGGCGCAAGTTCTCTAGCATGGTCCCCAGACGGAAAAAATATCGCATTTAGCATTTTCGACAATAATAATTATGACATTTATAGTGTCGACGCTGACCTTACTCATCAAACACGTCTCACTAAGAATGGAAAAAGCGGCAATCCTACTTGGTCATCAGACGGAAATTACCTTGCCTTTGTTTCGAAAGAAGAAAGTAATACGGAGATATATGCAATGAAGCGTGATGGTTCTAATTTGCATTTCCTAACAAAAAGTGTGACAAATTCTAATAGTTACAGTCCTGCTTGGCAACCTTAAATCCCCTCTTGAATGACTGTCAGTAGACTGCAATGCGTACAGGGCTTCGAGAGAAATGCCCGTTCAGATTGCGGACTACTAACTATAGCTTCTGGCAAGCTTTTCGTCCGGCCAGAAGCTATAGATTTTTAGCTGCGCTACATCAGGAACCCGAAATTACTAATTGTTGGGTAACTGATATTGCTGATTGCACGGTACAGTTATTGAGTCAGGCATTCGATAGAATCGCCATTTTGTTCCTCCAAAGAAATCTGCGTATTTAGCCTTTAGGCAATAGAATGGTCGAGGTCTGGTGTCTTGGAGATGACCGATAGGTCCGCCTGCCCTAGTGACCCCATAATTGTTGTCAGCGACATAGGGAACCATCATTTGAGACGGCTCAAGCAGATCATGATAATCTAAATCTGTCCGATCTGCTAAGGCATAAGGCTGCTTCTGGTTCTCTCTAGCCGAAACATCTCCACAGTTCGCTAAGGGTCCCCAACCAACCACTACAGTTCCATGATCGTTGACAGGATTGAGAAGATCCTCATCAAAGAAATAGTCACCCTTTCTCACACTCTGGATTGATAAGAGATACCCGTACAGAAGGCCGATATTTTTTGTGTCTACCACACCATTCGCATCCACAAAATAAGGGCTTCTGTTTGCGCTAGAGTATTGATATTTGGGGTTAATATCAATATTTCCAACGGTCGTGGCACCTAGGCTGACGATGTATTGGATTAGATCAAGGTGGGTTCTCCAAGCACGGGAAGCATTACCCTTGAGGTCATAATTCCACGTTTTAGTTAACGGTAGCTTGCCTCCAAAGTGCATACTTTCGGAAACGAAAAGCGCAGATGCCGTAGAACCTGGAGTCCCCTTTATAAAGTTGTATGAAACACCTCTGTCTGTGACATGGCTAATACTGAAATTCTTAAGATCGTTCTCAAACAAATTCAGCATAGCTCGGCTGTTATCCACTGCATATTGAGCCGCTTCATCACGGGAATAGGTAAACGTAGTCTGTGAACAGTTTTGTTGCTGCTGGGCAGAGCAGCTAGCCAACTGCCTCAAAAGCTCCAAATCTGCCTCCGCAACCATCCCCGACGGATCGACGAGGTTGACAGGATTGCCATTGACATAACCGTAGCGATTGAGTGTCATCGGCTGTTGCATTGTACCTTCGAGCGGGTCGAGGCTGGGGAATACACCCAACGCCGGATTGTAGTACCTAGCCCTTAGCTGCACCAACCCATTCCCGTCTGTTGGCTCGCCGGTAAACCCAAAAACAGTCTGACTGCTCCCCGTCGTCGCATAGACCTCACCGAAGGGTGAATAGAGACGGCTTTCCTGCTGGACGGCGGTGTTATCGACCACGCCCCGCACGCTGCCCAAGCCGTCTAGGATCGACCAGCGCCACGTCGTGCCATCCGGCTGAAGCTGTTGTTGCAAGCCCAGCGGCCCATGCACATAGCGGGTGACGTTGGTGCTTTGCGTGGCGGTCAGTACCCGTTCTAGTCCCGGTTGCACATCGAGCAGATATTGGGTCACCTGAGCGCTGACCGTCTGCTGGACACGCTGGCCCAGCCCGTTGTACAGGTAGGCCGACCCACCCATGCTCAGCAGCCGATTAGCCCTATCCCATGTATAAGTATTCACGCCATCGCTGGTCATGCGGCCGGCGACATCGTAGGCGAAGGTGTGTGTCCCGTCGCTGACGAGGCGATTGGCGTTGTCGTAGGTATAGCTGGTGGTGGTCGGTGTGCCCGCGAGGGTGACGACTTGTTGAGTGCGATTACCTGCCACGTCGTAGTCGTACTGGTAACGGCGCGGTAGGTTTGCATCGGCCAGCAACGTGTTGACTCCGGGGTAGTATTTGGCCTCTTGCAGCCGGGAGAGTGCATCGTAGGTGTAGCGGATGGTCTGCACGTCGGCGGGCTGCCCGGTCACTGAGAGGGTCTTGAAGCGCAGCTTGAAGGCGCTTGACAACAAGTTCTTCTCAGCGCGGTTGCGGATGTCGATGACATGTGGGCCATCGGCACTGAACGGAATGGTCACGGCGGGCGCTGGCCCAGCGCTGGCGGCATAGCCATCGAAGGTCTGCCACAGGTCGCCATCGACGTAGACATCGTAGATGCTGTGGTTATTGCCTTGCCCCATCGTTAGCGTGGCCTGCCGACCAAAGCAGGCTATCTGCACCCGAGCGCTCACGTCGTTGGTTTCCTGATAGGAGTTGACCGGACTCCACGTACCGCTGTATAGGTTGACCGCCGGGTCATTGTAAGCGATGGTGCTCATCAGACTCGACCCATTCTGGGCGACGGCCTCAAACGCCTGAGTGCGATTGCCCCGTGCATCGAGCGTGTAGGCAAAGTGGCCCAGCGTCTGGCCGCCGGAAGTATGGCGCAGGCGGCGCAGCCGTCCGGTGGCATCGTAGTCGTAGTTGCTTTGCAGGCCGTTGGCGTGCAGCGCCCCTGCCAAGCGGTCCGCACTGTCATAGCTGTAGGTGGTTTGCTGGCTAGCCCAGTCGGTCAACCCGATGAGCTGGCCTTTGGCGTTGTACTGGTAGGTCACGGTTTTGCCATCGGGCAGAGTCAACTGTGTCCGCAAGCCACCCGCGTCGTACTGGTAGCTGACCGTCTGGTCAATGGTGCCATTGCCGTCAGTGTCAAAACCGACGCTGGTCAGGCGTTGGGCATTGTCGTAGCCGTAGGTCGTGTTCCGCACCGTGCTGGTTCCATTGCTTTCGCTCATGCCGAGGCGGTTGCCCAGTTTGTTGTAGCTAAAGGTCACATCGGGCGTGAGCTTGGTACTCTCGTTCAGGTAGGCCACACTGGCTAACCGCCCGACCCGGTCGGTATCACGGCGAGTGACGAAGGTCAGGGGATCGGTCAATTCGGTGCGGGTCGCGCCGCCGTTTAGGTCGGTGTAGGCGGTGGCCCAGGTGTGGGTCAGTGGGTCGGTCAGGCTGGTGCGGCGGTCGAGCCGGTCATAGGTGTACGTGGTGCGATTGCCGCGTGGATCACGGATGGCTAGCGTGCGTCCGGCTTTGTCATAGTCCATCTGGACGATGCTATTGCGGTCAAAGTCCCCACCAAAGGTGATAGCGGCAACCCCGTCGCTCCACGCTGCGCCAGTCCATGACCAGTTAGCAGGGTCGCTAAAGGTGCTGGCATTATAGGCTTGCACAACCTTCTGGCGACGGCGGGCACGGTCATAACGATACTTACTGATGGAGCCTGCCGCGTCGGTGCGGCTTTCCGGCTGGCCATCCTTGTAGTAAGTGGTGCTGCTCGTATTGCCTTGCGGGTCGGTCACGGCGATCGGCCGTCCCAGCTGGTCATAGGTATAGACTGTGATCAGGTTATAGGGATTGCCCGGTAGATTGAACCGCCAGTTGCCTTGAGCATCGCGGGCATCCGGTGCGGCGGTAGTCGGTGTGCTGTGGTAGTTGTCGATAACCCGTAGGACACGCCCCCCCTTGTCGTAGCAGACATAGCTGGTCGTAGCCAGTTGGGTGTTGGCGGCACGGGTCGTGGTCAGCCGTCGCCCGGCCCGGTCATAGGTAAAGGCGGTCTGGGTGCCGCGGGCATCGGTGGTGGACAGCACCTGGCCGCCGCGATTGTAGACGGTGGTGCTGGTCAAATCCCTATCGGGGTAGACCGGGTTGTAGGTACCCGTCATGTAGTTGAAGATTGTCTGAATGCGACGACCCAACTGGTCGTAGACGTAGCGAGTGACGCGGCCTTGCGTATCAGTGGTCGAGGTGACCAGCCCGCGCAAGTCGTAGGCCGTCTGGTTGACCAGATCAACGTCGGCCGCACTGTTGACGACATACGCTGGACTGCGCGGGTCGGTGGTGCCGCCATCAGTCGCCGTGCCGAGTGCGTTGCTGACGCTGCGGATCGGCCGATCCAGCACGTCGTAGCCTGACCAATTCTTACGGCCCCAGGCATCGGTGATGTACAGCACATGCCCCGGCACATCGTAAGTGGTCAGACTGATCCGGTCGCGGTCGGACTGGTTGACTACGGGATTGTAGTTCGCGCTGCGGGGGTCTTGTACGCCGCCATCGGTCGCCGTCCCGACAGCATTGACGACCGTGCGCGTGGCGCGGCTCAGGCTGTCGTAGGCATACCAGGTCTTACGGCCCAGTACATCGGTCGTAAACATCAACTGGCCCGATAGGTCGTAGGTGCTGCTGGTCACGAGGTCTTGGTCAGGGTTGGTGCTGGGCACATAGTTACTTAGGCTAGGGTCGGCGGTCAGGTTGTAAGTCGGCAGACTGGCCGAACGGACGACCTTGACTTGGCGACCCAAGCCATCGTAGCCATACAACGTCCAAGTACCTAGTGCATCGACGGTCTTAATGGTGCGCCCGGCCGCATCGTACTGGTTATTGCTGACGATGTCCAAGTCAGCGGTACTACTCAGGATGTAGCCGCTCAAGCTGGGATCAGCCAACAGGTTATAGGTCGGCTGGCTGGCTGAGCGGATGACCAGTCCTTGCCGTCCCAGCGCGTCGTAGCCGTATAGGGTGACAGTGCCCAGCGTATCGCGGCTGCGGATGACCCGACCTAAGCTGTCGTACTCGGTCAGGTCAATCAGATCCCTATCGGGCGCCGAACTGATAGCATAACCCTCCGAGCGCGGGTCACTAGCGGCGGTGTACCCCGCATCGCCCGGATTGAGATCGACCCGGGCGCCATCCTGAGCGCTACGGACGGTTTTGACGGGGCGGTTGAGCGGGTCATAGACCATGAAGCTGGTGTGGCCTAGGACATCAACCTGTTTGACTAGGTTGCCCGCCGCATCGTAGGTGCTAGTGCTGATGAGATCCTGGTCAACCGCGCTGCCTGGTACATAGCTGCTCAGGCTGGGGTCGCCCGCATAGCTGTTGTTGTAGCTGGGCTGGCTGGCATTCTGGACCGTCTTGATGAGCCGGTCGGCATCGTCGTAGCCATACAGCGTCACATTGCCCACCACATCGGTGCTGCTGCTGACCAGCCCCCGCTCATTGTAGGTTGTCTCGCTGATGAGGTTCTGGGTGTTATCCGCGCCATGCTGAAACGCCGTGCGGACGGCAGTGTAGGGGTTAGGAATACCCGCATCGACCACATAGTTGCTAATGGTGCGAATGACGCGGTTCAGGGCGTCATAGACACTCAACGTCGTTTTGGCATGGGGCGCCCCGGCATCGGTCGTCGTGGCGACTCGGCGGTTGAGGGTGTCATAGGCATAGGTGGTGACATGGTTCTTCTCAGGGGCCGCCGTGCTGTACAGGGCCGCTGCCTGAGCCGCCGTGGTCGGGTCAGCGCCCACGCCTGGGTCATAGTTGCAGATGCTGGCCACCACATTGCCGGCCGCATCATACACGGTGTAGGCGATGGTGCAACCGCCGAAGGTCTGGCTCTGTTGGGTCTTGACCGTGCGGCCCGCACTGTCATAGCTGTAGGTGGTCGTGACATCGTTACTGCCGCCAACATCTTTCTGAGTGACGGTATTGAGCAGACCATTGCCATTGCCAGCACTGTAGTACACGCGGGTGATCTGCTGTTTGACCGTGTTGCCCGTCGCATCGGCCGGGTCCAGCGTCTTCTCCGTCAGGGTGCGGCCTTTGGTATCGTAGGTAAATTTCTGCCACTGCAAGACCGTCGTGCCATTCGTGTCAAAGACCTTGACCTCGGTCGGCAAGCGTGGATTGTTGGTGGTATCGGTGTAGCTGTACTGGGTCTTGCGCCCCTGGGCATCCAGACTGTAGTCCAGGGTAGCATCGGCTGCCCCGCCACTGTTGTAGTGGAAGTTGGTCTGATTGCCTAGCGCATCGTTGACCTTAGTGACCTGTTTGCCGTCGGCACTCCACTGGAGCAGGGTGGTATTGCCGTTGGCATCTTTCTGAAGCTCCGGTCGGTACTGGAAATTCGGCGTTTGCGAGCCACCATTGCCCGCTGCATCTTGGCTGCCCAGATACAGGCTGTTGGCGAACTGATGGGTCGTGGTCTTGTTGGCGACTGTCTCGGTGGTGATACTCTGACCACCCGGTTGGAAGGCAAAGTCTGTCTGCCGCAAGGCCGGCGCTGCGCCTTGAATACCATTCTGCTGCGTGATATTGGTAATGGTTGCGCCCGAGAGGGTGTATACCAAGCTTTCTAGCGTCAGGGCCCCATCTGGGGTACCGTCGCCTGTCGTATCGACCGAAGGTGAGCGACGCTGGGTAATAAAGTTAAGCTGGTTAGTGCTGCTCTCGCCGCTGTGCTGCCCATAGTAGTCATAGGTCCATACATGGCCCAACACATCCCGCACACTCGCCAAGAGCGCTTTCGGGCTACTGACCGTCGTCCCATTGTTTTTCTCAGGGGTATAGGTCAACTCAACATAAGTACCTGTCGGCGATCCACCGCTCAGGCCGCTGGCAGTCTGGTCACCGACCCGCCACAATTGCCCATCGTTATACTGGCCGGGATTGCTGACATAGGTGAAATTGAGTTGTCGGCCATAGCCATCCGCGACTTGGCTCAACTTGCTGCTGGTGTAGGTGTACGTCCATGTTTCATGGCTGGGCCATGCCCGTGACACGAGCTGTCCACTGGTGTTAAAGACATACGTGGAGGTATCCATGGCGGTCAGGGTGTACTGGCTGGTGCCGGTGTTGAAGTCGATGAAAGAAGCCGAGCCGGGATCGCCCTCGAAATGGTTGGTGGTCGTCTCGGTAAAGTGCGCTTCACCGCCATTGGGCATCCGCACGATAACGGTGTTCGGTGTGCCGATGACTTTGGTCAAATTGAAGTTGTGGCTATGCGTCCAGCCTAGTCCCATGACTTGATAGTTGGTATTGGAGAGTTTGCTCTGCCGGTAGGTGCGGGCAAAGGTCAGCGGGCCAGCCGGTGAGTTGAGCGTCAGGTCGGTCGCTTCCTCGAACTTATCGCCATCTTGTAATTTAATCGGGTTATCGCTGAAGATGGCGTTCAATAAACAGGGAATGCAGATAGGGAACAGGCTGGGACCCTCGTGGGTCGGTGCCGGCGGCAGCCCAACCAAGGCCGTGACAATGGTGGTGCTCCAGCCACTGGCAAAACTGGCAAAACCTGACCACAGGTTAGTCCAGCTCGTCCCACGGTCGGTCGTGTAGGCCAGCGTGTTGGTACCACTCACCAGCAGATACTGCTGGCTAGACGGCCAGCCCGTCAAACAGCGGGCTTCCCAACCTGCGGCTAGCGCAATGGGGGTATTCCAACTCTGCCCGCCGTTGTCTGAGGTAAGCAGCTTCCACGCGGCGCCCACATGGACGGTCGCATTGAGGACTTGTCCATCGAACAGGTAGCTGTTGAGGGCTTGTCGGGTTAGCGGCCCGCCCACACCGGTGACGGTGGCTTGGACATTAGCCAAGCCTGAGGTATATAAATCATTCGTCATTGGGTTTCTCTCCACATAAACGTTAGTAATTTTCGGGTCGGTATCGGTAAAGTGTCTGCCTGTGTTACTAGCTGGTCTGGTCACGGGCAACGTTAAAGCTGGCCTTGCGCATCCCATGATGAACAGGTCTTTTTATCCACGCCTAGCGTGGTCTACAATTGGCTAGTGAGGCTCAACGGAGGGCGCTGGCGGTAGTTATCCGCTCCATCGCGCCCTTTATTACGAAGTATCCATCCCTAACTCCTTCGCCTATCTAGGCGGCTTGGACCCTGATTACCCTGAACGACCACCGATGCGTCGGAAGTACGGCTCGATACTGCTAGGTCACCTTCTGCAAGGTGACGAGATTCTGGGCGGTCGCGCCGAGTACACCCCCCGGCAGACTAAACGGCAGATCTATCGCTCCGCCGCCAGCATTGAGGGATGGTGTACCGAGTGCAGTGAAATGAGCACCCCAGTCAGCACTTTCATAGATCGCTGCATCACCGCTGGCCGGATCGCCCGCCGTGACCCACACCTTACCTGCCGCGCCTGCATTCAGCGTGAAAGGCGCGGCGACAATGCTATAGATCATGCTCGCGCTGTATTTGGCGACTGGCGTACTGTGGATGGTGGTAAATAGGTCAGGCGTGTAGTTGTAGAAAATGTAATCTATACTGAAAATAGTTTGTTTCGATAGCCACCCAAAATAGTTTTGGCGATTAGGTGAGGCTGCTATGTCGCTGATGAATGCATCAAATGGGTTAGCTCCCAGCCCCTCTAAGTGGATATTTTTTAGAGTGCAAGTTCCGCCCGGATCGCTAGGGTAATGGGCCGATCCCATGTTCGAATTAAAGAGGACCCTATCAACCATTTGGCTCCCCGTCCAAGTATGAGTAAGGTTGGTCCCGGTAGGGCCAGGCTGACTACTGGTTTGTCTGAAAACCTGTACGCCACTTAGATAACCGATAAGCTCAACAAAGATAACTCCGCTACCAATATCCGTCCCTGTCGAGCGATCAAAAGTTGCAACCGCTTTAGTGAGTGTGCTTGACGATGAAAACGTTTTACCGACAAGGATTGATTGAAGGTTGCTATCGCCGCCGCCGCTCGTGTCACGGATCAATGTTTGTTGCCAGCCGACATTGGTTGTAAATGCGCCTGATTGATCAGGGTTGGTGCTTGTACCATGAATAGCATAGCTTTCATTCGTTAAACCACCATCAGTAGCTACAGTGGCAATATCCTGTACCCAACCAGTACCGCTAACGCTGGCAAGGTTAATTGGATTCCAAGCAATCGTGGCTGCCGTTGCATCGGAAGTCATCAAGCCGCCTTGCGACCCCAACAAGATAAATCGCTTATACAGATGCGGATCAGCGACTAGCTTAAGCGTGGTACCAAGTCCTGTTCGCTGGCTAGCAGTCGGTGAAATATCCTGATAAGTGGCGGTGCTCGGTGATACTCCTGAGGCGCGGGCCACATGCCCATCTGCCGTCGCAATAAATAAGGCACTCGGTGCATTCATAGTGGTCATATTGCTTCTCCTCATCAATCTTCATATTTAAGTTTGCATCCATTCTGTTTAGCCGCAGTACTGCTATTTCCATCATTCGCTGGCAGCAGCAAAGCAAACCCTAGCAACGCTACGCAGAGCGGTGCCTCATTAAGTAACTTTCTGTAAGGTAACGAGGTTCTGGGCTGTCGCGCCGAATACACCACTGGGTAGACTGAATGGTAGATCTATTGCTCCACCGCCAGCATTGAGGGCCGGTGTACCTAGCGCTACAAAGTGAGCACCCCAATCGCTACTCTCATAGATCGCTGCATCACCACTCGCGGGATCACCAGCCGTGACCCACACCTTGCCCGCTGCACCACCGTTGAGCGTGAAAGGTGACATGACAATGGCGTAGGTCATGCTAGTGCTATATTTGGCAATCTGCGTGCTGTTGACCGTGTTAAACAAGTCAGGGGTATAGTTGTAATGAATGTAATCGGTACCGCTAATGGTTACTTTGGAGAGCCATCCGAAATAGCCCTTGCGATTAGCGCTACCCTGAATATCGGCAACCGGAAACACAGCCGTCTCGTTCACAGGAATCTGCTCATACACAGCAGCAACCCAACTCCCTGTATTATCTGAATTACCGCTATCTAGGACCTTTGCTCCAAACGCAAAACCTGTACCCATTCGTGTCATTTTATACACATGGGCGGCATTGTAACTTGGGTCATCTGCGCTAAAAAAAGGCCCACTGTTATTCATGTCAGTACTTGAGCAGTGCGTGCCATCATCAATCGGACAGGTAGTGACCGGAGTATGAGTTGACCAAGTGCAATCGGGCGTTTGATACATAGCATCCCCACAAACCCCATTTCCGTAGGCAACAGTCCCACTGATTTGAAACGTATAAGATTTCGTAGGATCGGTATGATATGTTCCACAGGTTAATGTAGCAATTGTTAAATCGATAGCAAACTGGTCGCGGAGTCTCGGCCCCGTTAAATATATCGACTGCCATACAACACTCGCGGCTGTGGCATCGTTGGTCATCAAGCCACCCTGCGCTCCGAACAGGATGAGCCGCTTGTACAGATGCGGATCAGCGACTAGCTTAAGCGTAGTACCAAGTCCCGTGCGCTGGAGGCTGGTCGGTGAAATATCCTGATAAGTGGCGGTGCTCGGTGATACGCCTGAGGCGCGGGCCACATGCCCATCCGCCGTCGCGATAAACAAGGCACTCGGTGCCGTAAGACTCGTCATGACTTTCCTCTATTTTCGCTTGCGGTTCAGGTAGCCAAGGGTAGCTACCTGACCGTGGGTATTTGTGCTGTTGGTTAAATACTGTGTTATCCTGCCTACTCGCTGCTAGCCAGCCAGGCAGTGCTCAAGCTACCTGGCTACTTTCAATCAAGAGATGGGGGGTGCATCTGGTCCGCTGCCTCATCAGCCGCTCGGTGTTTCATCACTTATGGCGTAGCTTCTCGCCAACGCTGTAGCATCAGTCGCTAGACTTAGCCGTAGATTTCCCCGACTGCTACCATGAATTGACCGCCATATAAGGTGCAACTCGCCGTCGTGCTGATGGATTGCTCCATGGCTTGCAAAAAGTGATAGCCGGCCGCCGGCATATGCTCGTACTGAGTCAGCGTGGTCTGGTCGATGTTTGAGGTACCTGGCATGTAGATAATGCCTGTATTCCCGACATTAGCTTGGGTTATCGCTGAGAGACTATCCAGCACCAACCCAAGGATTGCCCCAGAACTACTGACACTCGTTGAGCCGCGCATGGACAAAGCGGCCTTGACTGGCTTTTCAGCCCGTGCCTGCACAAATTGAAGGCGGTTAGCTGCTTTATCGCGTAAGGGGCGGATTTGCACGGGGTTATTCACAGCCGTCGTCCAAGTGCTGGTACCATCGTTGAGATAGACCTTGCGCGGCACTGCGTTATAGTAGTTGCTTAACATCCGAGCGCCCAAGGCATCACTGACTTGACCAGCCGTTGCCCCAGTCATAAAGGTCGCTAGAAAGCGCCGGGTAAGGGTGCCCGTTTTGCACAGTACTCCATCTTGCAGGGTTTGGCCGGTGGTGGGCGTGGTCGGTACCTTGTACCAAGTACCACCACTGGTATAAGTACCCGTACCCGTCGACCCATTCAGGGTAAAGTTGTTCGCGTCCACTTTGGTGATGACCCACACAATACCATTGGGGGCAGTCTGACCGACTAACCCATTGATACCCACCATATCGCCCGTATTAAGCCCATGCGCGGTCGAGGTGATTTGGATGGCTCCCGGAAAAGCCGGATTGGTCGCCGCCGTAATGGTCCCACTGACTTGGCCACCGCTATCCCAAGCATCCAGTTCAAGGGCGAGGCCCGTTCCCACCGTTCCATAGATATACACGTTATAGAGACGATACGGAAAACTGGGGACGGCTATGGACAGTTCTGAGCCACCCGTCGGAATAGTCCACTTTTGCCAGTTGGTGCCATCGTACAGCGCGATATAGCGGGACAGATATTGGCAATACTTAATGGCTGTGGCATTCGTGACATCACTGGTGGTTACTGGAGTTGCTGAGGTTAGACTACAACGTCCGCCTACAATACCCGGATCGACTGGCCCACTGTCCAGCGCAAACTCACTACCGCTGGCATCTTTGGCATATAGTTGGGGCAGCCCTGCGTTGAGCTTGGTATACAACTTGATGAAGTTAGCGGCTGGATTAGCGGTCGGGGTACTGGCGACCACTGGCAGCTCCATATTGTCACCGATATGCACCACCCCTTGCCCGGTGTAGACCGCATAATTGGCGGTCGCCTGTGTCAAGTCAGGAATACGCAGCCCATATAGACTGCCAATGGTGCCTGCATTGACTGGCGCGACCACTTCGAAGGCACTGGCTTGTGTCAAATTCCCGCTGACAGCGTTGGTGATGGCTGCTTCGACCCCCACCGCTTTCGCCAGATACGCGCTGGTAGCATTACTAGCGGTGCCTCGCAGCCCCGTAGCTTGGCCCACATAGTGGGTGGCATCGCCGCCCTGATTGATGGTCTGGACATCCGCTGCCCGCAGTTCAGCACTCGTTGAGGTGCCGCTGTTGCTATGGGTCAGGACAGATCGCATCGCGACCTGCAAGGTGCTGACCCCGGCGGTGCCTAATAGCTTTAGCTCGTGCAGCACCCAGGTTAGCGGTGTGGCGAGGGCGCTTACGCTGCTGGTGATCTGGCCTAAGCTATGCCAAGCACTAGTGGGCGTTGAGGCCGGCAGCGTAATATTCTCATTGACTTGGATTAGGGCATCAGCTGGCGCCGTTCCGCCTAGGTTATTGCCCACTTGCAAGCGGCCATCGCCGGTGATTTGAGCCTGCACGGCATTACCATTGTCCAGCCAATTCTGTAAGGGCTGGGTCTGCGTGGAAAACCCCTTGACTTGTAACTGGGGGGTATCTTGACTGCCTTGAATAGATACACTATCGGTATACACTGTTTGGGTCATTATTTCTCCCGGAGGGCTGGTCAGCCCTCCTCTCTTTGCTAAAAAAGTTTTGAGACACTGCGGTTAGGGTTGAGGGTCGGTGGTCGGTGGAGCCGTCAATGGCGGTGCATCCGTGACCACCTCAAAGAACTGGGCCATCACATGGATCAGTTCCCGCGTTTGTGGTGGAAAACTGTTCACCAAGCCTTCAATGAGGCTCAAGGCCGCTGGGCTGTTCAGCAAACTCTTGAAGAACATCAGCAGCGCGACCACGGTCAACCCTGAAGCCGCTATCGCACTGACCGCTGAGGCCACTAGGATGACTACCACCGTACCGATTTGGATGACATTGGGGTCCATTGCTTTACTCCTATTTGCCTTCAGATCCCTCAGCGGTGCGCCGCTTAAGGATTGAGGACACCACTTGCGACAATGCCCAGTCGTAGGTTCGTCGCACTCGTCGAGACCCCTAGGATCGTGGCATAGCGGGTATTGGAGGTGATATCGATGTCAGCTGCCATGGAAATTTTTCCGGCCGCTAATCCTAGGATATAGACCGTGCCGGTTGTAAAGAGGCTCGCCTCAAAAGTCACATCCCCGGCCGCCGCATAATCGACTGGCTGCCCTGTGGACGCTGCATTCAGCGCCACGCCTACGACGGCGGCTGTGGAAGCATTCGTATTCGCCGCCGGTTTGAGGCTATAGTTACTGGTTGAATCGGCATACAGGGTCTGACCCGCCGTGATGGTGGCTCCGGCTGTCCCCCGTACAATAGTGGTGTTCGCATTGGCTGGGACCACCGCCCCAGGCGTACTAATTGTCAAATCTGCCATGTTCGTTATTTCCTTTTAGTAAATTGCATGTCGCCCCACGGGGCTGCTAGTAAGTTGGCCACTGCTTGAATGAGCAGCGGTCCATGATACAGAAGCCACCCTTAAGGCAGCCTCATCGAAAATTGAGACGCAGCGTGCTAAGCCACAGGGGTTAACCCTAGCGACTTAACGGGGGCTGCAGCTCCCGCACCTGCTGCTCAAGCGCCTCAACGCGCCGTTCCAAGTCCTCAACACGGGCTTGGTGTGGGCCACGCCGTAAGAAGAACTGTACGATGCCCATCAGCAGCACCAACACCGTATTCAGGGTGACGCGTGTGTCCTGATCCATCGTTTCTCCCTCCTCTCTCAACCCTGACTACTGATAAGCCCTCCTTCTTGGCTCGACCACCTTATTGAGGGTTGGCTGGACTGGGCGGGAACCCAGCCAACCAACCGTAAAACTAAGTATTTAAGGGGGACCCGCGCTAATTTACTCGAACTTTTGTTCTATTTTTGCCGATAAAAAACTCCTTTCAGCAAGGATTACCGGGAACCGATACCACCCAGTTAGGCACTTTACGATGCTCGTGATCTTCGCTGGGCCAGTGGCCGCCAGCGTGGGAACCTACCATGAAGTAGGTGATCCGGTTTTATGGATATTTGCCCAAGTGGGTGTATAATCGGCTAAAATAAAACGCTCACCTGTTGAGGTGTAACGTGTTGATATAATACACCCACTTGGTGTATCGTGTCAAGGGCTTTTTGGTTAGAATTTTTAAACGTGGAAAGGATCGGCTTTATGCGTACTCGCGCCTTACAGGGGGAGCGGCTGCGTCAACTGCGTGAAAGTCATGGCCTGACCCAACAGCAGTTGGCGGAGCGGCTGCTCATGAATATCAATCAGATTCATCGCTATGAAAACGGGACGGCCGACCCCTCGGCGTTCCAACTCAAACGCATCGCCAAAGAATTGCAGGTCACTTCCGACTATCTGCTAGGTTTGGTCGATGCCACCGATGAACATCTGCAAGAGTCCACCCTGACCAAGCAAGAACGGCAGTTCCTCGAAGCCCTACGCCAGGGGAAAGTACGTACCCTGCTGCGCCTGATCGATGAGACTGTCCCAGACGAACAACAACAGTCGGATGTCTCCGGTGTTCATATAACACCGGACCGCTAGCCGCTGGACATTCGTCAGTGACCGATACCAGACCAAGTAATATTGTTCATGCACCGTCAAGCTCACCGCTACCTCCTAATGAGAGAGTCAAGCCAGCCGGTGGGCCAGATCGCTATGATTTGGCCTACCGGTGGTCGCTTTAACAGTCAGGCTGCGCTATCTACCCTCAGCCTACTGTCTTACAAGGGATAAAATGGTGAAAGGCGTGCAGCGCCGGTAGGACTAGCCTGCGGCACTGACTGGCGCTGAGAGCGGCTTCGCTCTGAGAGACAGCGCGCACTACTTCACGAGAAGCGTGCTGAACGCATCGTTGAAGGTACATCCTAGAACCAATGTTCTATTCTGTCAAGAGAAAACCCCGACAGCATTAGAAAATTCTTATGCTACGAGCTTATTAGAAACTAAATTCAAACTTACTCAGGTTAGTAGCTAGGCGGCCAAGTTCAAGACAGGGTCCATTTTCAAAAACACTTTGGAAGGTAAATACTGCTCAGCCCATGGCCTGTCGAATGCTTGCCAATCGCCTATTATTGTGTTGGAAGTACACCTAACCGCCCTTACTTGTAATCGCTTTACTGGTTAGAGCGCGCTGGATACCAAGCGCTACCTCAATGGCACTTAACCGATCCTCAAGGTCAATCTGTACGGGCTTACCAACGGCATAAGCCAGATAGATCGTTGCCGCCTTGACATTGCCAGCCAGCGCCAGCGCCCTCATTTTCTCTAGCACCTTTGCCACATCCTCAGCAGTACAGGCCGCTGCTATGCCCTCGATCCGGGGCGTTTCAGCGGATAAGGTAGGGCGGCCCGCCGGATTGCCCGATACCCCTTTGACAAACCGCCCTTTGCCGTCTCTAGCTACCATCGTGATCTTTTCCTGCTATCACGTCAATCCGGCAGCGCTCATAGACTTGCCGATCAAGGTCTAAGCATGTCTCAATCGTGACAATCGGCGGGATCTGATAGTCGTCAAATACTTCATGCCATGCCGTCGCTTGTCTGTCATAATCCAGCCCTGCCGCTGCCCAAAGGTCTAGCAGTCTGGCTTGCTGCTGATCGTGTTCACTCAATACCGCGATCAGACTGTCTGTAATCCCTCTGACAGTCATATTATTGTGTTTATAGGGGTAATCCTTGATCGCCTTACAAAGATCAGCCATTGCCGCTAGATCATCGGCAGTCAAGCCGTATTTGCGCTCTACTAGGGCTAGCGCCATATCCTCGATCCCTTTCTCAACTTGGGTTAGTCGTGTCTGTGCGGTCATGCTGCCGCCTTACTGTTCGGGTCTATGGCGTTCGATAGTTAGCGCATTTTGTTGCCGACGATCCCCGCCGCGATCAACCGCTGGACTGTCGCCTCAAGGGAGCGCTTGCGCCATGCGATCACGCTGTTTTCTGCATACTGCTGATTACTGAGTGTCTTTGACATTTAGGCTACCTTTTTTCTACGGCGAACATTAGCCTTACGATCATCGGCGGCGGCCGCCTTCTGTTCGGCCCGACTCAGACAATCGACACAGCACAGACCGGGCCGCGTCTCATTCTTGTGCAGTTGCCGAACGGGGCAACCGCACGTCGGGCAAGCGATAAATAAGCCGTCCTCATTGCGGGTGAGCTTCAGCTTGCTGGTGTAACCGGTTCCCTCGAAGGTATACGCCGCTGTGACTGTCTTAGGTGTGTAGATCGCCAGATTCAGCCCGGTTGCTACTGTTGTAGCCGTCAAGATAGGTTTATTCATGGGATGCCTCGATTCCTGTTACCCGCCCGCCCAGATCAATCAGTCCGATGATCAGCGGATCAGAGTCCGTTTCCACTTCTGGCGATTGCCCGCGTAATAACGCCAGGACAATAGCGGCGCTGTATGGGATAATTTCGCCCGTGCTATCATCAATCAGTTGATCGTCTTTCCAGTGCCATGCTGTGACCTTTTCTAACAGCAGCACAAGGCCGCGCTCATGCCATGCCAGACCGTCAAAGCGGGCCATGCTGGGTGCGACGACGGGTGCTGCCTGTTTCATCTGGACAGGCGGCTTAACGGGCTGTTTGGCAATAGTCAGGCGCGGCGCTGGGCGGGGTTGTTCGGTTGCCCTAACAATCTGTTTACTGGCGATCTGAGTTTGCAGCGTGATCTGGCGACCTTGCGCGATCAGTCGTTCAATCCCCGTCCGATCTTCGGTGTTAACCTTGCTATGGTTTTCAAGGTAGACCTTGTGCCAATGAGTCAGGTTACGCGGCAAGTCAGCAGCGCTCCGGATAACCTTTTCCTCATATTGCTTGACACTTTCAATTCCGGCCCGTGCTAACACTGACTTAACCCGGCGCGGTGAAACGCCGATTTTCTGAGACAAGACACGACTTTCGATCTGTGTCTCACCGCCTGCCGAACTAATCAAGGCGTGGGCTAGGCAAGCCCGGTAATCGCTCGTATTGCCGTAAGTCCAGCCGACAGGGAGCGGCGTGCTGTGAGTGTTGGCAAGGCTGCGCTCAAGGCGCTTGTAGTCGAGTAACGCCCGATCCATCTTGGCTTTCAGTTCGGGCTGTTCGTCGATCAGTTTGCCATAGCGCGAGTCGAGTTCAGTAGAGAGCGCCGGATCGTCGGGTAGGATGTACCGGATCGGGGCAATGGTCGCGTCGTCTTCAAGGTGAGGGATGTACTTTGTAATGAGGGCAAGCCATGCCGACATTTTGATAAAATCGTGAAGTTCAGCAAGTGTCGGTATCTTATAAATTTCCGATGGTCTATGGGTCGGTTTTCCGCATGATATAGACTTCGCTTCATTTTGTCCGCTATAGCTTGATGCTTCTCTTTGTATAGAATATAGCGGACGTTTTGAAGCGAAGTCAGCACCGTGCGGAATCTTGGCATTGAAAGCCCGATCTATCATGCTGGCATTTATGCCCCGGCCTAGCTTGTCAGACAGCGCCGACACGTCGCGCCGGGTAATGCCTGCCAACGGATCGAGCAACCCTGCGGCGATAGCCTCATACATTACTTCGATCACCGGGCCAATGTTGGTATGAGCGATCAGGGCTGCGCGTGTATCATCGGGCAGGGTCGATTTTTGATTGCTACTAATGGCTCTTAATGGTAATACAGGTTGTGCGGCAATTGGCTGATAGAAGCACTCAAAGGGCATAGCGTTGGCGATCAGCATTGCCAGATCGCCAGCCGTTGCGCCACCTATCAGATAGTCGGTCATGTCCTTAACCCCGGTAGGCAGTAGAACTACCTTGTGAGTGCTGGCAACCCCACGTAGCGTCTTATCTGTACTAATCACGTGGCCCATACCCGGCGCTGGTGTTCCTATATGCCTTTTGGGGATGTCGGCAGGGTACTTTTTCTCGTCATTATCAGGGACGCTGATCACCTGCTGACTGGTAAACAGTGGTAGAAACGTCGCTCCTGTGCTGGCGCTGGCGCTGCCAACGGTAACGAAGGTAAACAGATCGCCTGCCGTTTGCTGCCCGATCAGTGCGTCAAATTCCCCTTCAACCTTGACGATAGGTAGACCGGGGCGGATTGCCTCGGCATTGTACAGTGCAGCAGCGCGGCTACCCGTTTGATAGGTGTATTTGCTATATTGGTCAATGGCTGCCTGATTAAGGTTACGATATTTCACATACCAGACCTCGCCGTCGATGATACAGGGAATCACGATTCGGTTTAGCTTGCCGTCATAGCCAAGCTGGGCGGCCCGGATTGTGTCATCAGATAGCCCACGGCCTCGAAGCCATGCGAGCGCCGCCGATCCGGACGGCGACCATAGTAGCTTAACCCCGCTGGCGATGAGGGTACGGGCACACGTTTGCCATGCAGCGCTGGGCGGCTCGTTGACCGCTGGCGCTGGGCGCTGGACAATCCGGGGCGTTGGGTGTGCGCTGCCGCCTGCAAAACTGGCTAGGATCGACAGGGCGCTTTTGAAGTCGTGTGCCCCACTGTCGAGCAGCTTGATTAACTCGATATGATCGCCGTGCTGCTCACCGTCTCCAAAGTCCTTAAAGCCGTCGGCATAGACTTGGAAGCTGGCTGTTTTCTCACCGCGTGGGGCGAGATAGGTATCATACTTGCCCGCGCTGTGCTTTGGCTCACCTAGATAGGCACGGGCAATCGCCCGACAATCCACGCGACTTTTAAGATCGGCGGTATCCACATGAGGTAGAGCCATTAGCCACGCCCCGATCTGCGGAGCGCCCGCTGGACACTGCGAGCCGCGACGTTGCCACGCTGGACTACGTAGCCAGCAAGGGCCAATGCGCGGGTTATACGATTGTGTTTAGAATTGGGGACGTGACAATTTTTTGAATTGTCGTTATACTTGGAATATGCCATTGGATGAGCCTTCTTTCATCTGATCGGAATAGTTCGCCGGGTCTCGATAACCCGTGTGAGCGATGCGCCCCAAAAATCTATCCTCAGATCGCTCCAGTGGTAATGACACTGGTGCTTTCGTTTATGGACAGATTATCAAGGTGTGATGTTCGGTTGGTAAATTCCCCCATGAAGCCGCCCGGTGATTGTCAAGCCGTCGGGCGGTTTCGCGTTTACATAGGAGCAAGTGACCTGGGGAAGTCACCTTAAAGCAGTGTAACAGCGAATTTTGAAAACAGATCGCTTGCACATGTGTTCTTACCCAACTCGGCTTATGTGAGATTACCATTGGTAATCTCACATGTGGCGTTACCATTACATTCAGTTTGGTACGCATACCTCAAATTTGGCCTTGTTCTTCAATGGTTGTCCACTCCACTGGCTCTATATCTTCTTTCATGATTTCCCCAGCGCGCTGCTTCATATAGGCATAAGGTTCGCGGCAAGTTTCGTCGTTGCTGAGATACTTAAAAACGGCGAGACGCTCACTGTTTAGCGAATTAAGGCCGACACGGTATAGCTCGTCCCATACAGAATTAGCCGCACCCGTCTTATTGTTCTTGTAAACAGGTCGGCTCATGGCCTGTTGAATAGCCCATTTTGCCCAACCCTTGATCTTGCGAATATCCCGATTTCGATCTGTTACACGGTTCTGGTTGATCTCTTGCCGTGTACGCTCTGCGGCCTGTTCTATAGCCTCTTGCCGCTGGCGCTGCACGACATCATAGATATTAGCCAAGTGTGGATCTGACCTGTGAGCAATCTCACGTAGGGCAGCTATGCCGTCAAAGCTCGTATCGGTATCAATGTCAAGGATTTTAAGGATTACCCCTGTGCGTTCTTCGATCATATCCTTTCGTGTGCCTAGAATCTCTATACGGTTTAAACCATGCCCGTCTATTACTTCTATGTAGTGGTTATAGGCATTAAGCAGATTCGGCCCGTAAACGCCCAATCCCTCGATAAGAGCTTCGTCTTCACCAAGAGTTGCCAGCATGTCAATTCGATTCATCAGATATAATAGGTTTGCCTCACAACCAGACAGATCACCCATTATATTAAGATGATCATCTAAGGTTTCCTCTTGCATCCGTGAAACTTCCATAACTCCCGCTATTAACATGTCATAATCTGCTTTTAGTTGGTTATACTCCTGCTGCCTGAAAGCATCCCGCTCTCGTAGTTGGTTTACTTCTGTCTGCAATCTATCCACTTTTGACGGCGCATTTTGTTCAAATTGTCGTTTACCTTGTGCTTTCATATCCCCCATAACTCCTATGTTCTCTCAGCTTGCTGAGAATTAGCGCGGTGTCATTCGGGCTTGTGTGAGTGTTGATTGGTCACAGCAGCTCTATAAACTGCTCGACAGTTAACCCGGCCTGTCGGATGATGCTACGCAGCGTACCAGGCTTGATCGGATTGCGGTTAGGCACCATGACCGCCAGACTGCCCTTACGCACTCATTCCCTCCCAAATGTTACCGGTTCATTCCTCGGAAACGTTTCCCCCTCGACGGATCAGTTTGCCGTCCTGATCCAAATCGTACTGCTCGGCAGCCCAATATAAGGCGCATATATAGCCTGATTGCCAAGTGCTAGCATAGCTATTGCCGTAAGCGTTGTGCGTTTTTTCATCTTGGCGCGTGTACTCAAGTATTTCGATAGATGTCTTGCCGTCATTGGTGAGCTTTAGCGCTGTTTTGAACCCGGCTCGCCTCCCTGCTCGGTTTTGGTCATCCATATTATGCTCATCAAAAGAGAGGTTTTTTAGAGGCGCAATCTGTGCCTGAATCTCGTCTGTGGTTCGCATCCTGTTCCTTTTTATCCTATTAATCTAGTACCGTGAATATTTCGCCCAGCTTGACCGAGAATCCCGGCAGCACATGGCCACCCGTCAAGATAGCCTCTTGACTACCCAAGATTGTTACCTCAAGCGCCCCCTGATAGACATAGATCGTGCGTGACTTCGGATAGACGATCCACAGCAGCCGGACTCCGGCCTGAAAGTAGGCCGCGACCTTTTCTTGCATCTCGATTCTAGTGTTGCTAGGGGAAGCGACTTCAACCGCCAGATCTGGGGCAACCGTTGCGTACCCCTCTGGCGCTTTGGCTAGCCGTTCCTTTGCCGTAAAGGCTATATCAGGCGCGAATACCGTGTCTGGATTCTGGGACAGGATAAACCCTGTTTCTGCACCGTAAATACCGCCCAGATTGTGCTGGCGCACGAATATGCCGATCAGGATTGTGAGTTCAGCGGTGATACGCCCATGCGCTGCGCCTGTGGGTGACATCTCGATCAATGTTCCTTTGAATAACTCGTAGCGGTTATGGTCATGGGGCAAATCCAGTAGATCTTGCGCTGTATACAGTCGATCTTGTACTGCCATTGGTCAATTCCCTCACGTTTATTTTTTTCATTTTTTGTGGTTAATTGTCAGGATTTTGCCCGTCTAATTATGACTAAGGATGATTAGTAGTAATCTAATCAGCACAACCTAGACGATCCTTTGCCGCTGTGATGTCTTGAGGCAAAGGGAAAAAGTGATCGCCGGGCAGCTTGTCAGGCATTGTGCAGATTGCCTCTATACCCGCTGTGGTGAGCCGGATCGTCGCCGTGCGATTGTTTTTGCCCAGCGTAAGCGACACCAGCCCCGCCTTTTCCAGATCTGCCAAGATATTAGGACGGCTATATGGCTCGGTTAATTTGCGCCGTGGCACGCCCTCCATTGGGCCGAGCGGCACCCAGCCGGGCCAATCATTCATCGCGGCCCGTATCAGTTCCGAGTAGTGGCGGTGTGTCAGCATGATCTTGACTGTCATCCGAACATGCTCATAAAGTTGCCCGCCGCCGCTTCGAGATCGTCGCTGCTACTTTCGGTTTCGGGCATATCCTGCTCAACCGTCGCCAGTGGAGTCGGGCGTTTGGCCCGTATTTCGCCCGCTGGCAACATGAGTGGTGCAACAGGCGGCAAAAGCCCGCCAACGCCTAGCGCATGGGCTACCGCGCCCCGTATGAATGCACTGGCGCGGTGTCGGGTTAACAGCGGCTCAAGCGCCTGCCAGATCGCCGCGTCTATCGGATCGTCAATGTTCAAAACGAAGGGAATCCGCCGGGTATTTGCCATCTCATTTACCCGCTTTGGCTTTAGCCAACTCACGTTTTTGCAGGAACTCGAAAGCACCATCGGCATTAGCGCGGCGTGGATTGCTGGATACACGCCAGCCCTCATCTTTGAGTGCATCCGGTAGGAACTTATATGCGCCCGTCGCGCCGCCGCCGCTGATGACAATCGCGCCGGGTGTACGTGCGCCCTTGTTGGAGCGATAGAACGCTAGCAGGTCGTCGAGCAAGTCGGCATAGGCACTATCGCGCTGTTCGGCAAAACCTCGGCACTGCGTACCGATCTCAATACAGCCCGCCTCAAGGGCGCTATCGACGGCCCACAGATCGCCCTCATACTTATACTTGGTACGCAGATAGCGGTACACGTCATTGGCGACTTGCTGAACCCCATGTCGCACGCTTTTCGCGCTGCCAGTGACATAGTTGCCCTTGTTGAAGATAACCAGATCGGTTGTGTAGAAGCCCACGTCAAGGATAGCGACCTCACGGCTGGCCAGCCCTGAATCAGGGGCATACAGCGCTTGAAAGTATGCGCCCGCCCCCTCTGGGATGATAAGTAGGTTTTCGGCCTCTACTTTGACGTGCAGTGTCTTATCGCCAGCCAAGTTATCCATCACATACAAGCCTTCAACATTCTTTTTAACATCGTAGGCTTTGCCGTCGGCATACTCGGATACAGGGATCGAGCAGACGATAGTTGGATAGACAACCCCTTCGGTTGCCAGATGGCTGAACGAACGCCACAAGGCCGCTGCGAACAGCTTGCGATAGAAGCCATCGGTATAGCGGGTCAGGTCGGTGTAGGCAATCGGCAGGCCGTCGATCAGATCACGAGTGTCATCGCCGAACACCAGTGACTCACCTTCGAACTGAAAGGCCAGTAGGGATTTAACCTCACCGAACGTTTTGCTTTTGGAGAGCCGTCCGGCAATGCTGCGAAAATCGGTAGCTAGATCAGCAGTCTTTATATCTGCGATGGCATTCCCCAGATCGAACGATGCTTTGGGGTACACCCCGATAGGCGCTTTTTCTTTTTTGGCCACGGTTTGATTCTCCTGTAGTGGTACGGCTTACCACTTGTATACCATTTGATTGTGACTTGTTTGCCACTTTTGCGCAAAATAGCGAATATGTGCGCAAACTTGCGCTAGTTTTTGGATTGGGTAGATGCTCCCAAAACTAGCTTTGCGCAAAGTCGAAATGCTCACCATAATTGGCAACTATGAAACCTGAGCAACTTGCCAAACGTCTGAACGTAACTTCTGCAACCCTTCGCAATTGGGCCGCAAAGGATGTTACTGAGTTTCTCAGTCCGTCCGCACAAGGGCAAAATGGTTCGCGGCGATCTTTCAATGATCGCGATGCCAGAATTCTCTTTTGGGTAGCACAGATGCGCGAACAGAACATAGCTATAGGGGATATTGTATTCACGCTGCGATCTGCCCAAGCAAAGGGCTGGGTAGGCTTACCAGAGATACCGCCTGCCATAGAGGATGAGGTTTCCTTAGTACCGCGTGAGGCTGTTGAAGAACGTGTACGCGGGTTACAAGAGAGATACGAACAACAGGCCGAGACGTTGAAGCGGGAGCGCGATGATCTGCAAGATAGGTTGGGCAAGGCCGAAACTAAAAATGCCCAACTCGAACAGAAACTAATAGCAATTACTGAGCAATTGCTCGATTTGAATAGAGAGTTGACCTCGCTGCTAAAGCAAGGCAATCGACGGGGTAAATAGTCCCGGCTTACTTGATTCATGTGCTATACTACCTTTTAAGACTCGCATAGTCTGTGGTAGACCTCTATCAGAGTGGGCGCGCTGTGATAGAGGTCGCTTCATTTATTGGTGAATTTCGTAACGCTCCCAGTTTGGTGTACAGAGATCTAGCCATTTGTCGAATTTTGACCAACGGCGATTGTTCCAATCAGGGTCGATTGCGTCTGCTTGACGTTCAATGTTATTGAAGCAGTCCGCGCAATAACCCTCAGCCTTTTCGATATGCAGTTGCTTTTGCAACCAGCAGTCGTAATCTGTGACTGGGTAAATCGGGTTGTGAAGGTCGTCAAACTTGTACCAGCGGTTGCAGTGGTCGCACGTGCAGTACTGTCTACGCATGTTGTCATCGTTCCAGCCGCGAGGGGTACGCCTGCTAGGCCATTTTTCGGGGTTGCGGATTGTGGCGCTTACTCTAATCATTGCTCTTGTGATCTCGCATAGATAGCGAAACGCCCCGGCGGGATTGTCGGGGCGGCGATGTGTGCTTAGTGCTGTTGAATTAGGCGGGTGTACCAACGCTGCGCTACTGACCGCTTTTCGTCCGTTTCGGCGGCGATCCAGTCGGCCTCGAAGTCCTCAAGGTGCTGCCAGTCGTGCGCGGCAAGCCACTTGCCCAAACTCACCATAAGAAAGTCGATAGGCGGCAGGGGCGCGGTGTACGTGACTTGCGGTAGGGCGCTCATAGTAACACCTGATCGAGCGCTAGTTCAATGTGTCCGATAATGAACTGAATATCGGCGAGTATCTTTTGCTGGGCGTGTAGGTCGTCCAGTGTACGCGCCGTGATGTCAACGTCGGGTGCTTCAATAACGCCGCAAAAAATTAAGCTGCCCATAATGCCCCACGCACAGCGGCGCTTTTCGGCGGCAATCTGGGCGCGTTCTTTCTCTTCGGTTTCTATCCACTCCGCTTCAAGGCGTGCGTCATGTTCGGCCTGCATGGTCGTGGGGGTCTCGAATTCCTTAGAGACGGACTCAAGTGCCTCTATCGTTTTATTGACACGGGCGACGTACTCAGGATCGTCAAGACGATTGTACGGTTTGTCAGTCGCTTTGTTGTCTGATTGTTCAGTCATGGTACAATTGATCTCACTTCTATACTATGCAAATGGTGTGGAGTGGAGGGTAGCAATTCTTTCTCGGAGCGCTACCCTTTTTGATTCGCTGGCGTGACCAGTCCGTCTTATTGATCAGCTTGCATCACCCCTAACTGGTTACTCACGGCCTAATTCCCCACACTTCGCACGCCGCGACACTTAGCACCGTCAACATGCCGAAAGCCGCCCACGCCAGCAGCCCGATAGCCATGCGCTCACGGTACACGAGTGCGCCACAGGCGGCGGAGAGCGCGGAGACTATTGCAGCAAAAAGGACTAGGTGTGTTACCTCGATAGGGGCGGCAAGGGTTAGCCTATACTCATAAACAAATATGAGAATGCCCTTTCGTAGTTCGGATAACCCTCTACCCATGCTAGTTTTCCTTGATCTTGTATTCCCAGCGTACTGGGATCGGACTGTCTATCTCGTGCTGCTCAGCGATCACGCGCCCGTTTTCAGCAAGTGCCTCCAGCGCGGCAACATCGAAGGGAGTGAGGTGAGGCTTGCCCATAAGTCGGGCTATATCGCTGCGTGTATGCCAACCTTGCCCCAAGTTGGCGATGATCGCGTAAATCTCATTTGCCCGCTGCGCAATGGTAGTGCGTGATCTTGTCATCAGCATAGATTGTCCTATCTTCGAGTGTATATACACTTGTATAATAGCATACACCCGTTCCACGCCATGTCAAGCGATTGCTATGCACAATCGTTCGGCGTGCGTGCGAGTTGGGTAAGAAGCTGGGGAGAATAGGGTTAGCCGGAGCCACATGGAGCTATATCACGCTCGATCAGAGCGCTGCTGATCACCTATGACAACCGGATCATCAATGGACACCGCCGCTTTGACGTGGCTTGCCAGAATGAGACCCATTGGGTCTCACTGACTAAAGTCGGCAATGGGAAAAATGCTTCCCATCGCCGCCACAATGCCCCGTGTCACGCTTGCGCGACGGGCTGTAAGCCATGTGGTGTTGCAAAGGGTACAACGGGGGGGCATGTTTGCGAGATTGCCCGTTTAAGGGGCATACGGGGCGATTTTGAGTAGTCCGGCCCAGAGGGGATACTGGATTAACTGAACGCATAACACCGAACAAAACCGCCGATCCGACCTTCATAAATTCAGAAATTCGCTTCAAGATAACTAGCTTCGAATTCCGAATTGGCGACATCGGATTAAGTAGCTAAGGCTTGGTTTCCTGATACTTCGCCCAAATCGGGAGGAATAGCATCTCTCAAGATGTTGAGTGCCTGTTGGAAAACAACCAGTTTCGGATTTCCCAAAATCACCGCGGGGCCGGAACAATCAGTTATTATGGCGAACCGTCGATACTCATCAAGGTCTACTTGACCGTGAACGTCGAATTGTCGCCCTTGTTCATTAGTAATTCTTGATAGGTAGCCCGCCTCAATCGCATCAACCAGCTTGTTCTGGAAAGTCTCACGCCCCTGTGCATCAAGAGCCAAGCTGAAACCACCGACGGCGTTCCGTTTGTTAAAGTCAATTGCTCTACCCTGAACTGGTGCGAGCTGTAAAACATGTTTACCTTCCCCACTAGGCCATTCGCCATGAAGCAGCTCATCCAGACCACGCACGCCCGTTATCCACGCCTCTTTGGCAAGGAGGATAGCCAGTATTTCGCCAAGACGAATGAGTTCTCCTTTTGTCACTGTTTCTCTCAGAAATACCCGGGCGATAGGTACTTTTGCTTCATTCCACATAGTTCTAGGTGCCTTTACACTGTTCTTAACTAATCCTCGTCACTGATGACCAGTCGTTCGTTGGCGATCTTGGTCGAGTTCATATACCGCGCTGCCATTGCCGAACTATTCCAACCGAAGCTATCCATAAGTGTTCGCACATCGCTCAGCTTTCCGGCACGAGTGGCCGCGTCGTGTCTGAGATCATGGGGCGATAGCAAGTTAATGCCAGCGGCCCGGCCCAGCGTGCCAACGCGCTTGTTAATGGCCCGTTCGGTCATGCGCCCGGCCAGCGTGCCGCCTTTAACGCTGCCTTGTAGCAGATGATCAGCTAGGGCGGGTACATCCTGATTGATATAGGCAGTCATGGCCCGCAGCGTATCGGCTGACATTTTAAGAAAGTCGGTGCTTTTGGTTTTCTTGCGGTACACACGCATAACCCCTGTCTCAAGGTTAATGTCGCTCACCTTCAGTCCAGCTACTTCACTACACCGCAGCCCATGATCAACCAGTAAGCACATGATCACACGATCACGACGGCCTTGCGGGGTCTCTGGGTGCGTCTTGAGCGCAACACGGGCGGGCTTTTGGATCTCAGTCGCACGGGCTTTCTTGTATCCCCTGCGCGATGCCGTGCGCTTCTCATTAATGTTCTGATGTTCTTTGAAGCCATAGCCGCGTACCGTCTTAATCAGGCTATGCTCGTCTGCCGCGATCACCCCGGCCTTGAACGCAAGTTCGGCATAGACCTTGACCGTTGCCAGTCGCACGTTGACGCTGCCAATGGCATAGCTCTGGGCAAGCTGCCAATTAATAAAACCTTGCATCAGACCGTGTGTAATGCCACGCCAACACTGAGGATCACTGTTCAGATTGCAAACGACACCGCCGGACGGGGCAAGGGCCGCGTTCAGATATGCCTCGAACAATTTAAGATCACCGTCTTGACGGCGTAAGGTATTGACAGCGCGACGATCCCGGTAGCCTTCAAAGACATCAAAAGCGGCGTATTGGTTGGCTTGCTGTCCGGCAATCTCAAGACTGTTTTGGTTGCTGAGGGCGGGTAGGTTGCTCATCGTGTTATCTCATTGGTTCCGATTATGTTAATTAATTAGTACCAATTTTAGCACGAAAAGGTAGGGCGGTCTACCATCTTCCGGGGCAATCTGGCGATTGTTAGAGGGCTGTAACTTACGGGCGTGGGCGCGTAGGGTACTCGGAAAATTCGCAATTGCTCTTGCCCTGTTTGGCGTAATTGTAACCTGAATTGATGGCTGTTTCTACCTTTTGAATAGAGACACGATCATGCACGCTTGCCAAAGGGTAGCAGCAAATACCTACCGTTCTTCATAAGCCCCAACGGGGTGGAATATACCCGCAGTGGGATAAGCACTTGTTTCCTCAATGACTCGGCAGATGTAACCGCTTTGCTTGGTCGCCCTGGCAGGCGACCAAACGACGGCTGCGCCGTCGCATACGTTGGGGCGGGCAGTGGCTGGCAAGTGGCTGAGTTTGCCACCGCCCCAACGTAGCCAGCTAAAGCTGGCCCCTGGCGCTGTCGCACCAGGGGATACGGTGCGCGCCACCGCGCACCGTGCAGAGCCTCGGTTGCACCTCGCTCTGCGCTGTGGTGGCCTCCCCAGGCCACCACAGCACACCTGGCCGTGTGCCAGAACTTGGCCGAACGGCGACCAGTTTCCCCTTGCTCTGCCCTGTTGCCGCCTTACCAGGCTATCACACGACACCCTCTCTACTCCTTCTCCGATGTGACTGTCAAGTAATGATGGCAAGCCTGATCGGTGAAGGCGAGATGATTTTCAGTGTGTTTTTTACAGATGATTTTGAGTGATGATTTCTGGAGGAAAGCGCGTTGGAGGACATTTGTCGGACACCTTGTCGTACAAGTGTCCTACCTTCGCTCCAGATGGCCGAAAATGATTGGGAACGGGCAGGCTTATCGGTAGCGCCACACACCCGACCCACGCCGCCGAAACCTATTTTCCACTGGTGGCGTTTTCCACTGGTGCGAATGTAGTGGGCGGCGTGGATGGGTCGCGAGTTAAAAACTCGCCACCTCAAGTGCCGGTGGGGGCTGATGTGCCGCGCTCACGCGCAGCACTCCGCCGCGCACTGGTGGTGCATCGGCGGGTGTCGGCAGGGCACCTCGATCCGCGAAACATCACCTGCTTGACTGTCCAACCATTGAGGATTCATTAGGCGATCTTGACGGATCTAATGAACAAATCATCCATTCGGAAAATGTAAGAAAATCATATGAAATCCTTTTGGTCACTTATCATTTCAAGGTATTGTATTGGGTATGTTCGAATCGAAATAGAAAGTCTATTCAAGGACTTTGTATTACAAATGGCGCTGGAAGGTTTACAAGCTTCCAACACCATTTGTGAAAACAGTTCTTTTAGCTTAACCGGAAAAATCTGTGTTGGTATTTCGACCAACTTCCTCAAGCGTGACCGTAACAGCATATCCTTGCATCAATTTTTGTATATCCTCCTCAGTCGCCACTTCCATTTTTGTATAAGTAATCTCTGTTCCAGAAATGGGCGGACTTTGCAGATCTTCTGGATCGTCTATCTCGCACTCTACAATTTTACGCACACCCGAGAAAACCTTAAGTGCTGGTTTATCATCTAGGCGCAGACTATCATCAGGACTATTGTATTGTTCTTCCCCTATTTGCCGTGCCAACTTAAACGCTTCATGAACGTTGTCGGCCTGTATGAGAACTACATTTTCCCACACTGGGTATGAATCCTGAACCCCTTCCCGCAGTTTAAAGTATTCAATTAGATGGGCGGCATACCACGACATTTATATATCCTCTCTATCAATCACCACGATGTTCGCGGCAGTCGATTGCTTTCTGGGCTATCTTGATTTTTTTTGCGGCATCCGTATCTCCAGATTTTCTTGCTGCTTTATACCAATCTCTAAGAACATCACAAGGGTCTATTCTTAGGCGTTTTGCTTCATCCGCAGCCCAAGTATTATACTCATTTTTCTGATTGCCTCTTGCTGGGAATTGGAGAATATTTGGAGCTTCTTGAGTTGCTTCGTTTATACTAGGCAATGGAGTTGGTGCAGCTGTAATAAAAGGCTTAAATGTTGCTTCGGTAAGTTGTCTTAATATATGTTCAAGCCCCGCTCCACAAGTGTTTTCCAAGTGTTTTGCAAGATCTCTTAGATCTCCATTTATAACATCTTTTGCAAACGTGTCCCACGGCAAAAGATTTTCAACGAATTTGACAATTTGTCCGTAATCCCCTGGTTGTTTGCCACAGTATGCAGGTCGTGATGGCGGTGCGTTATAGGTACAAGGATCATAGGCTTTAGTTTGTTCGGCTAGGACAGAAGCATAGGCTTGACTTTCATAGTAGTACTCGATTAGACGCAATTGCTCTACGGTTGTACCTATGCTTGCTGCTCCCTGTCCCAACCTGTTCAGCAATTCATTAGTTGATTTTCTGAAGGTTGGATTGGTTGCGTAGAGCGCTATCCCGATAACACCAAGACCCACGGCGGCAAGTGCGCAAACTTCTGGTGCAGCTACACATACACCAAGAATGCCGACACTGGCACCCCCATCTAAACCGAGAGGGTCTGACCAATTGATTACGCGTCCTTCAACCCAACTATATTCATTGAGGGACATTGGCCGTTCAACTGCCCCTTCGAGAGGATCACGACTTGGAAATACTCCCAGTGTTGGGTTGTAGTACCGCGCCCTGAGGTTGACCAAGCCATTGGCATCGGTGGGTTCGCCGGTGAAGCCGAAGGTGGTCTGGCTGGTTCCCGTCGTCCCGTATACCTCACCGAAGG
>JBDTVG010000134.1:0-25754 GCA_040007395.1 Chloroflexota bacterium | reverse complement strand
CTCACTGTTGGCGCTGGCTTGTCTTAATCTTAACTAGCAATCAGGGTATCATATCCTTTTTGAACGCGCTTGTCGTCCAGATTCTTTCGTTAGAATTCAAGACTTAGTAACCAATGGTGCGGGCCTGAAAAACGGCAGCAGAGCTAGTTGGGCAGGCCGATTAAACCCTAAAAAGCGCATTAAAAGAGATAAAATAACAAAAATGCGAATTTTTTAGGTGCAAATGGCACCGTTAAGCCGAAAATAACCCGTACCATTGGTTATTAAACTGCTATAATTTGAAAGAGCAAGAAAGGAATGGTAGAAGATGCAGAGAACGATGGGAGTGGCGAAGACACCTTTGGCAGCGACCATTATATGCTCAGTAATCTTATTATCCTTGTCGAGCAGCAGGCCCGTGAACTCGCAAGCCAATGCTACTCCAAGTTATACACCTATAAGTAAACTGCGTTTTGAAGAATTCAAGCTACCTTTTGCATTAAACGCGCCAAAATCTTGGCTAAAATTCAGCCCTAAGTCTGAGCAAATCGCTGTAGCCTACCAAGAAAATGCGAACGTAGACATATTTGATGTAATAACTGGGCAACTTCAAGCCAAGTTGATTAAGCCTAAACAAGCACGTATCAGTCGGGGTGTGAACTATCTATCATGGAGTCCCAACGGAAAGTTATTTGCAGTCAGTTATCAGGATAATACCTCCTTAGTATGGGATGTAAGCGTGATAACAGCACCACGCGTAGTTTTGACTATCGATCAGCCAGCAACTGTATTCAATATTAGCTGGTCACCAGATAGCAACCAACTGGCTTTTGCCTACACTAATGCGGAAACCATTATATCAGTTTGGGATTTAACGAGTAAAAATGTTACGGAGAGTTTTCCCAAAGAGATACGCCAAATACAGTGGAGCCCCAATGGAAAGTGGATAGCTGTCCTAAAATGGGGTCTGGCAGGTGAACTGATTGATTACTCCACTAGGAACACAATTCTCACCTTGTCGCCAAGTATAAAAGATGGTTTTGTCTTGAACCAGATTGCCGCATCTTGGAGTCCAGATAGCCAGCGGTTGATAGTCGTTGATTGCAATGCGACTTCAGCAGACTGTATTGTTTGGTTTCAAGATATAACTGATTCAAAGCATATTCTGGGATCGGACAGTTCATCAACCACATTGGGCATTGGCGAATTTGCTTGGCAACCTAACAGTAGCATTGTTGCAACCAATAGCGGAGAAAGCGTGATCAACATATGGGATGCTAACAGCGGAACATTATTGTCAACCATAGATACGCTTGAAAACCGAGCTGCGTCTCTTGATTGGAATTTTGACGGAACAATCTTAGCCGCCGTTACAGCTGATGGTTCTACTCGTGCATGGAAAACTATCAATTAGTAAGTTGATAGACTGCTTTTTGAATTTCGTAATATTTGTAACGGATGATAGACGAACCGGACTATATCTTGTGGGATATATCTATGGCGAAGTGAAAATTAAGGTGTCGAAGCCGTAATATTCGCCTATCACAAATCGTCTGTACTATACGAAGTGAATGAAAGCTGGGAAAAATGAATCAACAGGCTGAACCCATTAAAACTGCACAGGCAACTACCGAAGTTGCTACTCTCGCTGGTGGTTGTTTCTGGTGTCTAGAAGCGGTCTACGATCAATTGAAGGGTGTCGAACATGTCGAGTCGGGTTATTCCAACGGGCGTGTGCCGAACCCATCCTACAAGATGGTCTGCACCGGAACCACAGGCTATGCCGAAGTCGTGCAAGTAACCTTTGATCCGGCTGTAGTCAGCTTCCGCGATATTCTCAATGTGTTCTTCACCATCCACGATCCTACCACGTTGAATCGGCAAGGAGCCGATGTCGGCTCGCAGTATCGTTCGGGTATCTACTACCACAGCCCCGAACAGAAGGCGACTGCCGAACAGGTTATTGCTGAACTCAATACCTCACATCTGTGGAAAGCGCCGATTGTGACCGAAGTTGAGCCGCTGGATAAATTCTATGTGGCGGAAGACTATCATCAGGAGTACTTCGCGCAGAACGGGAATCAACCCTACTGTCGCGCTGTGGTCGCGCCAAAGGTAGCCAAGTTCCGCCAGCACTATATGGCCCAACTCAAGCGCTAAACAGCAGGTTTTATACGCTTTCGGCGTAGACAATCAGCTTTAAACAAAAATCCTGATCTTTCGATCAGGATTTTTTGATTGTGATAAACTTGACAATCCATCTTGAACGGCACATAATTTTTCTGATGACGGTGAGCAAAACCTTATTCGGTGTCCCTTAAACTAGCCAATCCGAACTTGGGTGAGGTACACTATCCGGCACCTCAACAGATCCTCACACATCAGGAGCCAAGCGTGGCTGAACTGGTTCGTAACTATATCGGCGGCAAGTGGGTTGAAGCCCATTCTGGCGAAACCTTTGAGAGTATCAACCCGGCGACAGAAGAATTGATCGCGCCTGTTGCCAAGAGTGGCGCTGTCGATGTAGCGGCGGCTGTCGATGCCGCGAAGCGTGCCTACGAAGGCTGGCGACTGCTGCCTGCACCGCGTCGGGGCGAGATCCTGTTTCGGGTAGGTCAATTGCTCATCGAGCGCAAAGAAGCATTGGCGCAACTGATGACTCAGGAAATGGGTAAGGTTATTGCCGAGGCACGCGGCGACGTTCAGGAAGCCATCGATATGGCTTTCTATATGGGCGGCGAGGGGCGGCGTTTGCTCGGCTACACGGCTCCCGTCGAGATGCCCAACAAGTTCGGGATGGCGCTCCGTGACTCGGTAGGCGTGGTGGCCTTGATCACACCTTGGAATTTCCCGATTGCCATTCCAAGTTGGAAGTCGCTCCCGGCGCTGATTGCGGGGAATACTGTTGTGTTCAAACCCGCCAGCGATACGCCTAAACTTGGCGCGGAATTCGTGCGCGTCTTTGCCGATTCGGGCTTGCCAGACGGCGTACTTAATATTATCTTGGGGCCGGGGAGTGTGGCGGGCAATGCCATCGCGGATCATCCCGATATTCGCGTGATCTCATTTACGGGCAGCACCGAAGTCGGCTACGAACTGTATGCACGGGCGGCGCGACAGGGCAAAAAGGTTAGCCTCGAATTGGGCGGCAAGAACGCGATTATTGTGCTGGACGATGCAAACCTCGATCTGGCGATTGAGGCGGTCTTGTGGAGCGCTTTTGGCACAACAGGCCAACGGTGTACCGCCACGAGCCGTTTGATTGTCCAGAAAGGCATCAAGCCGCGTTTGGTCGAGGCACTCGTGGAGCGCACCAAAACGCTCAAGCTTGGCAATGGCATCGATCCGGCAGTACAAGTTGGGCCGTTGATCAATGAACGGGCGCGGCAAACCGTTCATGAGTATGTCGAGATCGGCAAGCACGAAGGCGCACGGATGTTGTGCGGTGGCGAGATCGCTGGACATGGGCAAAACGGCGGCAAGGGGTATTTCTACCAACCCACACTGTTCGATCAAGTTCGCCCCGATATGCGGATCGCACAGGAAGAAATCTTTGGCCCAGTGCTGTCGATCCTCGAAGTCGAGTCACTTGACGAAGCCGTACAGGTCAACAATAATGTCAAGTATGGTCTGTCCAGCAGCATTTTTACCGAGAATGTCAATGAAGCTTTTCGCGCTATCCGCGACCTGATTACCGGAATTGTGTACGTCAATCATGGCACAACGGGCGCAGAGATCCAGTTCCCTTTTGGCGGGACACGCGGCACAGGGAATGGGATGCGCGAAGCCGGACAGACGGCGCTCGATACTTTCACTGAGTGGAAGTCTGTATATGTGGACTACAGCGGCAAATTGCAGCGTGCCCAGATTGATACCGATAACTAGGATAATGAACTGATGGAAACGGTGCTGAGCATCAACTTGATCACGACCAATCCTGCCGTTAGAGGGGGCCGCCCGTGCGTCGTGGGAACAGGCGTGCGTGTTAGTGATATAGCCATAATCATGCTCTTTCACCATCAGACTCCCTCCGAGATCGCCGAATGGTTTGGCCTATCGATGGCACAGGTTCATGCAGCGTTGGCCTTTTACTATGAGCATAAAGCCGAAATAGACGAGGACATTCGGCAGCAGATCGCCACTGCCAGAGACTTTAAGGAAAAACGCATTGGCAGTCGTGGTTCGCTTTTATCTGGATGAGAATATGCCTGTGGCTGTTGCCACACAGTTACAACAACGGGGTGTTGAGGTGGTAACAGTACATAGCTTAGGGTTACTTGGGGATACCGATATTAATCATTTGGCTCGTGCAACTGAGATGAAATATGTACTCTGCACACACGATGCTGATTTTTTGGATTTAATATCTACGGGTATAAACCATGCAGGTATAGTTTTCGGGCAACAAGAGAAGCATCGAATCGGCGATTGGGTAACAGGTCTTGAGCTAATTCATGCAGTTTATACTGCTGAGGATATGGAAAATAACGTAGAGTATTTGTAAGGTCTTGGAACTTTGGTCATAGCGAATCTGGCACAGGATAGCGATAATGAGTATGGATGATGATCAACAGCCACTTTACTGGGAACCCACCTATGAGATTGTGCTACAACTCATGGAGACGTACCCAGATATTGAGATCGAAGACATAGGGTTACAACAATTGATGCGTATGATTGTAACGCTCCCCGATTTCGCCGATGAACCCGCCATGGCGACAGACCAACTGCTCTCAGACATTTTGCGGGAATGGTATGAGGAGGCTAATACATGATGAGCGACGAACTCAACCTTAGCGAACTGCATAACCCCGACATTCCAGTGCCGGAGGAAATGCAGAACAACGTAGCGATCACTCGCCTAAGCGAGATTTACAATTGGAGCCGCAGCCGTTCGATCTGGCCTATGCTGTTCGGGCTGGCCTGCTGCGCCATCGAGATGATTGCGACGGCAGCCAGCCGTTACGACCTCTCCCGCTTCGGCATGGAGGTCATGCGGGCTAGCCCACGCCAATCGGACTTGATGATTGTCTCTGGCACAGTGACCAAGAAAATGGTCGTGCCGATTGTGCGGCTCTACAACCAGATGCCAGAACCGAAGTATGTGCTGGCAATGGGTGCTTGTGCATCGGGCGGCGGGCCTTTCAAGGAAGGTTATAACGTCGTCAGCGGCATCGATAAGTTTTTGCCCGTCGATATTTATGTGCCGGGTTGCCCGCCAACGCCGCAAGCGCTGCTGCACGGCTTGGTCACATTGCAAAAGAAGATCGAGAGTCAATCGCTGAGTGTGGCAACCAGCACACCGTGGTATGGCAGCGGCCCCAACGAACCCATCCCGGTGCCAGTGCTTGGCCCGGATATTATCGACTTGCGTCAGGCCGAAGTGTTCCGGCGTGAAGCGCTCAAGAATCGCGCTACGCCTGTAGTTGCCGATGCACTCGCCCCCGAACAACCCGCGCCGGAAGCAGCAGCAGCCGAGGCCTAAGGAGCTTTTAATGGCAGACCAAGTAAAGCAAGATAATACTGAAGCACCCGCGACTTCTCTCACCGCAGCCGCTATCGCCGCACTTCAGGCGCGTTTCCCTGATGCGGTCAAGGTCGATGATCGCAAAGGCTACAGCGGAATCGTTGTGAGTAACGATAAGCTGGTCGAAGTAGCGACGGCACTGCGCGACGACTATGGCTACAACTATCTGTCCAGTGCTACCGCTGTGGACTATCTGGGACAGGGCGACCATATGGAAATGGTCTATCATGCCTTTAGCGTTCCGGCGGGTGGGCCGGGATTGGTCTTCAAGGCACAGACCAGCCGCGAGAATGCAGTTATTCCAAGCCTCATTTCGGTGTGGCCCGGCGCAGACTTTCAGGAGCGCGAAGCCTATGACCTGTATGGCATTCGCTTCCCCGGTCATCCGAACCTCAAGCGTATCCTCTTATGGGATGGCTTCGACGGATACCCGATGCGTAAGGACTGGAAAGAAGCCTACTACGAGCAGGAAACCAAGCCCTACGATACTCGCTGGCCCGGAGGTCATGTCTTCCGTACCGAGGAATTCAACCCATTTGGGCATAACGTTAAGTATCCAGCAGGTTTTACGCTGGACAACTTCCAGTCCATCGCTGACCGCGATACGCTTGCCAGCGTGAATCTGGGTGTGTCCATCGAAGGCGATCCCAATTTTGCGACAGAGCGTTTGACGATCAATCTTGGCCCGCACCATCCGAGTACACATGGTGTGTTCCGCATGATCGTCGCGCTGAACGGCGAAACGATTGAAGACCTCGAACCGGTGATGGGCTATCTGCATCGTAACCATGAGCAGATCGGTGAACGCAATACGTGGTTTGGCAATATGCCCTTCACGGATCGGCTGGATTACATTTCGAGCATGAGCAACAACGTCGGTTATGCGCTGGCGGTAGAGCAGTTGCTTGGTTCACAGATTAAGGTTCCGTACCGCGCCGAAGTGATCCGCGTGCTGATGATGGAATTGACCCGGATTGTCAACCACCTGTGGGCGATTGGCTTCCTACTCAACGACTTGGGCGCATTCTTTACCCCGGCGTTGTATGCCATCGAAACCCGCGAATACATCCTTGACTTCTTCGAGGCAACAGCGGGCAGCCGTATGATGTGTAATTTCATGCGCTTCGGCGGCACATTCAAGGATCTGCCGGAACGTATCGTTGGTGTCGAGAACTTGCTCAACGATAAGTTCCGCGACATGAACACGATGGACTACCTCAAGCAGTTGATCACCGAACGCTTACCTAATGCGGTAGATGAACTGGATCGGTTCCTCACGACCAGCGAAATTATCATCAACCGGACGCAGGGCGTGGGTATTCTGCCGCCCGAAATGGCGATTGCTTACAGTGCGGCTGGGCCGCTGCTGCGGGCGAGTGGGGTTCCCTATGATATTCGTCGGGCACAGCCGTACAGCATCTATCCCGAATTGGACTTTGATGTCTCGGTACGCTATAACGCAGACATCTATGATCGCTACCTGATCCGCATGGACGAAATGCGTCAGAGTCTAAAAATCTTGAAGCAGCTATTGCCGCTGCTGGAAAAGACCAAAGGCGAGTCGATCTTCGGTGGCAAGACTAGCTACTCGATCAAGGTTCCGGCGGGTGAGAGCTATGGTCACGTCGAGAATCCTAAAGGTGAGCTTGGCTTCTATACTGTCTCGACTGGCGGTGGTAATCCATTCCGCTACCATGTCCGTGCCCCAAGCTTCATCAACCTGACTGCACTCGGTGAGATGTGCAAAGGCTACAAAGTTGCCGATGTTGTGGCAATTCTGGGCAGCATCGACATTGTGCTTGGTGAGACAGATCGCTAACTAACGATTTGATTGATTACGGACATACTCCCCAACGAAACGCTTGGACTCCCCTCTCTGTTCGCGGAGAGGGGGTGGGGGGTGAGGTAAACACAGAGATGAACTTTCTACACGGCCTGAAATTTGAGGAGTGTTTATGTACGGAATAGGAATTCTAAGGGGACTCGGAGTGACCTTGAAGCACTTCGTAGCAACCTTTGTGGACGATATACAATTTCTAGGGACGAAGAACACGCTTGCCACCTTCCAGCAAAAGCAAGGGTTGAGCAATAAGGGTCTGTTCACAGTTGAATACCCCGACGAAAAATTGGCAGTACCAGAGCGCTTTCGCTTTGTGCCATTCCTCGTCACCTATAACCATGATGACCCGGAATATCCCAGCCGCGATTGGTGTACTTCGTGTGGGATTTGCGCGAAGGTTTGCCCGCCGCAGTGTATCTGGATTGTGCGCGGTACCGATCCGAACACAGGCCGACCCAAGCCAGAGCCAGAACAGTTCTATATCGACATTGACATCTGCATGAACTGTGGTTACTGTGCGGAATACTGTCCCTTCGACGCGATCAAGATGGATCATGATTACGAATTAGCTTCGTATGACCGTACCTCGAACCACATCTTCGATAAGCCCAAGCTGTCAAAAGAGATTCGCTACTGGGAAACGATTGCGCCAACCACTGCCGCCGAAGAGCTAGTCGCCCGCAAAGGCTACGACCACAGCGACGTTCAGAAAGCTCGTAAGAAGGCGGGTCTGGAACTTTCGCGTCCCGGCCCGGTCTCCGACAAGCTGGCAACTGCGCCCGTCGCTGAGGTCGCTGTTGCCCCTGCTGCCGAAGTACAGGGTCAACCCAGTGCAGCGGCTCCCGCTGCTGGTGCTGCTACTACCGCCGACGGTAAGGTGATTGTGCGTCGTCGCGGGGCTGGCGTTGCCAAGAACGAGGGCGAAGGTGCCGCGCCTGCTGCCCCTGCCACGCCTAGAGCGCCCAGAGCCGCTGTACCCGGTGCGCCCGCCGCGACTCCAGTAGTTGCCGCCCCGCCCGCCAAAAGCGAATCCGCTCCCGCTGGTGATGCTACTGCCGCCGAACCCAAGAGTGTGCCCAAGCGTGTTGTAGATCCTAACAGCCCGCCGCCTGTGGTACGTCGTCGGAACAACCCGCCACCCAAGAAGGAATAGGCATCGCAAAGGTGGAATCATCCCGAAATTTGAAGGGATGACAGGCAAAGCCCCCTAAGTTCTGCGTTTCTTCTCGATACGTAGTGTACTTAGGGGGCTTTACGTTAAAGGATAAAGCAAAAGCATAAGCGATATAAGTGGAGTCAAGACAACTTCTTGGCTCCACTGTATGATTTGCGTTCCGTTTTCAGCCGCCTATGGTTGCCTCATGTTCCAGAACATTGAACATGCAGCTAACCATAGGCTCTAGCCTACGGTACGAAGGTTGGCGCAAGCTGGGGTGTACTCTTGATCAAGGCTCCGCCAGTAGCAGCCCATCGTCCAGCGAGGGGTTTGTCATTGGGGATGCCATACACCAAACTAATATCGGCAAAGCCAGTTGTCGGCGTATTCTTGAGATAGATCAAGCCATTGCTGGGTCGGAACACGCCAATGCCCGTTGAACCATTGCCGTTCCAGTCGCCTGCAAATGGGCTGTCGCCAGAGACACCTAGCGTCGCTGTATAGTCAGCCGTGACCGCGCAATTGCACACTTGATCTGTCAGGAAGAATGTCGTGCTGGATGGGCGGAATACACCGGGGCTATCAACTCCATTGCCGTTCCAGTCGCCATAGACAGGTATATCACCCGGTATGCCTAGCACCATCTGGAAGTCAGCAAAACCGGTTGTCAGGCCGTTCTTAAGGTAGATCAAGCCATTGCTTGGACGGAACACGCCAACACCGTCAGCACCGTTGCCATCCCAGTCGCCCGCGATAGGCTGGTCGCCGGGAACACCAAGCACTAAGCTATAGACAATCGGCGCACCCGGTGAGTTTGAATTGGTGAGGAAGAACTGCCCAGTACTGGGACGGTACACACCGACCGTATCCAAACCATCGCCATTCCAGTCGCCGACAATGGGGAGATCGGTAGACGCACCGACTGCTGTAGATATATCCGCTGGGCCTGTAGTGTTGGAATTACGCAGTAGGAAGGCAGATGACGACGAACGGAACACACCGACGGTTTCGACGCGCCCTGCGGTCACAGTGAAAGCCGACGTGTAGGTTTTTGCCTGCCCATCAGGATTAGTGATGGTGATGTTCTTGGCACCAACCGAGGCACCAACTGTCGAGATATTGACGGTGATATGGGTAGGATTGGTATAGGTTACACTGTTAACGATGACACCGCCCGTCGAGGAACCAGCTAGACGGCAAGCATAGCCTGCGCCGGGATCGTAGTAGCCCGAACCAGATACTGATGTCCCCGTGAGAGTGATATTCACACCCTTCAGACCCTTCGAGACACTAGTGATGTCTGCAACGGCAGTTGTTGGCGGTGGTGGAGCCTTTAATTGTGCTGCCCGCACACCCCATACATTAGTAGAACTGGCATATTCCTGAATCGTCCACATCGTCATATCGTCGCACGGATCGAGGCTGGTATAGGAAAAATCGCCCCAACGCTTAGGTGTACCCGAACCTAAGCTATAGGAGCCAGTACCCGCTTCATAGATGACGGGGGTGCCCTCAGTCGTGCCTAAAGTATCCGTTACCAATCGGCCCGTTGTAGCGGCGCTGGCAAAAGTAGTGGCACTAGATGCGCTAAAGCCAAAAGCGGCGTGGCCTTGCCCAGATACCATGACCGTACCAAACCAGTAGAACAGCGGATTACTAGCAGCACTATCAAAGATAGTTCCCGACTGAACGAGTGTGGGCGTTGTTGTCAGGTTGGTTAGCTCATACCAGCGCACGGCATCACGTGTTGGGCTACCACTAGCAACACCAGTGCTACTGACTCCAATATTATGTGCGGTCCATAGCCTACCATTTCGCATCGTCGCGGCATATAGTCGATCCTCGATGGCATCCAGCCCGGCACCGCCAGAGTTGGGGACATCGATTGGAAAGGCGGTTGCCGGCACAGTCACGTTAATGTCGGCAGAAATGCTTGGTGATGTACTACCGGGGTTAGACACACGGCGGATATCCAACTTGCCGAACGTCGCGTTATCGACCCCAATGAAATAGCCTTCGGTGGCTGCCGGGTCAGGATTATCGACACCTTGCGGGGTGTATGGCCCCGCGCCGCTGCCATTATTCAGACTGCGGAAGGCATGGACGACAATTGGACCAGCACCGAGAATAGAGCTTTTCTGTACCACGAAACCGACTGAACCGGCAAAGTTGAGTGGGCAAAACTGGTTTGCGCCGATATACAATGCGTTCACATCTATACCCGGCGTTGGGTAGTCCGAAAGGCAGCCATTGTCGCCCGCCGGAGAGACGAGGTTTTGCTGGAACTGGAAGAACGTCCAGACAGTGGCTCCGGTGATGGTACCATTATCGCTCACCGCGATTAGGACGCGGTTATTAGCCTCGGCAGGTTCAGGTACATCGATCATGACGATGAACCAACGATTGGTCAGTCGGTCATAACGCACATGCGGGTCGCTGGTAAAGGAACCGGTAACGCCCCCGCCAATCGGTGTGATCACCGAGCTAAAAAATATGTCTGGGTCAACGTCCAGAGCACCTAAAGTGGTCGTCACTTTATCAAATACCCGGAACCGACCATTGATGGTCAACATAAACTGGGTGGGGCCAACCGTACCCATCGTATCTGGGGGGATATATGGTGCGGATGCGCCATAGGTCGCGGGTGTAAACTCCGTGCCCACAGTCTGCGGCAAACGCGGGCTGCTGCTTGCCGCCGGTTCGGGCACAGCTACCGCAGGCGCAAAGGCAGCGTTACCATACGTTGCAACGGCGGGTGAGGCCGGATCGTTGGACAAATTCTTACGGTCTATGCGGTGAATATTCTTTACATGCACGGGTCGGTTGGCAAGTTCAGCAGCACGACGCTGTTGTTCTGCCATAATGTCGGCGGTAGTGCGTCGGATACCCATCGCACCCGCCCCTTCGGCAGCAGCAGGCACCGCCGAAGTAAGCAGCGTATTTCGCACAGAGACAAACAGAAGGATAAACACCACGATAAATAAGAATAGCAGTCGAACAGGAGCGCGAAAACGAGTGATCATTACTAGGTTCCTTTTAGCTTTTATAAGTTGACAAGCCGCTATAATGGCTCAAAAAACAACAACGGTAGAGCACTCTACAGGTTTAACCAATCAAACCTCTATACAACCTCCTTTATGATATTCATAGCCGCTAATCACCCTTTCGTTTAAGGGTAATATCAGGAATAGTATAACGTACCGCTAACGGTGCTGAAAAATGAGGCTCGCCATCGTAATAACAGCAATCACCAGCACCACTACAAACTGTTGCAAAAGTCCAGCATTGGGAGCTTCGCTACCACTACTGCTGGTCTGCGGAGAATCGGGATTCTGCGGCAAGGGAGTACCATTGGATCGACGGCCCGGCTTGATGGCTTCACGCGGCGTAAACGTCCCCTGCTCTTGATTTTGCTGATCTTTTTCTTTCTGCGCTTTCATAATCTCATCCGTGGTTCTTTGTACGCCTTGCCCAGAACCCGGCGTTGGCGTGGGGGTCGAGTCATCGGCTCGTAGGATCAGCGGACTTATACTCATAACAACCGCTACCAGCACAACCCCAACTACTCCCCACACAAACGCATAGATCGCATCACTATTTTTATACATCGCACGTAAACCTCGCTGAAAGGTTTGCCTTCAGTGTCTCCAAAATCAGTATAGCACGCCTTTGAGCCTGTCATGATCAATGGGAGACGTTTTAGGCTGACTTGCTTTTCGCGACGAGCAGCACTTCCAACGCCTGCTTCATCTGAAACGCACTGGAGTAGCGATCCTTGGGTTCAACCGCGACAGCACGCAATATGATTGCTTCTAAGGCAGGCGAAACACTGGGATTGATCGCTCGGATAGGCCGTTTGTCAAAACTGAGTGGAAGCTCGTCATTCGGGTCTTGTCGCGTTAAGGCGTAGTGAAGAGTCGCGCCAAGTGAATACAGATCGCTAGCGGGGCAAGGCCTCATATTGTCAGGCTCTGGCGGCGAGTAGGCTCCCGCGTTGCTCATTATCCAATACAGTTGACCCCAGAATACCCTGACATTGACCAGATCGATTAAGCGTACATCACCATACTGATTGATCATAATCGTCGATGGCTTCGCATTGCGAAAGATTATCGGTTCTGGCAGGTGAGTATGGAGATAATGCAACACATCACATAGTTGAACTGCCCATTTCATGAGTAAGGCCGTTGGCAGAAAACTCGACGTTGACTGGATAAGTGTACCGAGATCGCGTCCATTGATGCAGTCCATCACCACATATCGACCATCGATAGTCGAAAAGTGTCCAAAAATTTTAGGGATCGCTGGATGACTTAATGACGCAAAAAGATCGCTGACATACCCAAAGTTATAAAACATCCACGAATCATTGTCGGGATTGAAGGTTATCTTGCGGACTTCTTTGATCGCAACATAACGGGCAATGTGGTGGAAATGCATGTCGCGAGCCTGATACACCACCTCATTCCGAATCGATGAAATGCCAGTAATTTTATAGCGGCCCTCCAAAACAGCATCCGGTGGAAGGGATTTATTCGCAATGCCAATGACAATTGCCATAATATTCTTAACTCGCTTAATTAATTAGTTATACTCTGACAATTAATGTGAACACTAAGGATAATATTGAAGGCATTATATAGCATTTCGTAGAAAAGTGGATAATCGTAAAAGCGATTCCGCGAATTCACAGGATTTTGGCTAGATTGGTTTTATTGGGAAGGATAACCCTGATGAGGGCAAAGATCCGCCAATTATTGAATCCGGTTCACCGCATTGCCAGAACATTGCTTCGTTCTGGCAATGCAGTAGTAAGAGAACAACGCTCGATTAAGAGGTGACCGAAACAGCGACAGGAGCGCTTAGGGTTGTGTAGTTCGTGGTTGGGTAAGCTGTTCCTCGACAGCTTCTAATAGGCGACGGCGGTCAAGCGTCCCCTTTTGCCAGAACACTGCATTGTTGAGTCGGCTGTGTTCGATCTCGTCTAGCGCTTTGGCGCTTAGGACCGCAACTTTCGTATCGCGGATCTCGGCTGAGGCACGGATGCGCTCCAACACGTCCAAACCGCCCATATCCGGCAGCATAATGTCTAGAATTACTAGATCTGGATGCAGTTCGTGGATAGCCAAAATCGCCCCCTCACCACTGCGAACCTCGCTCACCTTGATCTTTTTGCCAGCTTCGAGGATACGTTTAACCAACCGAGAGTCGTAGGGGTTATCGTCCACAACCAGAACTTTGGTCAAGTGGTCGGAATTTTTTGATTCCAGCATCCGCGTCGACGGTTGATCTTTAAGCGTTGTCACCACATGCTCGATTAGATCGCGAGTGTGAAAGTTCCCTTTTGTCCACACCGAGTCGATCTGCCCTTCGAGGCGTGCCTTATCGTCTAGTGTAAGCGTCATGCCTGACAGTACAATAACGGGGATATGTGCTGTTTCGGGATCAGCCTTAAGCTGTTCGAGTAGCAAAAAGCCATCCATATCCGGCATCATCAAATCGCTAATGACGAGATCTGGTTGGCGCTGTCGGACAAGATCTAAGCCATCCCGCGAATCATTGGCCTCAAAAACGCGATAGTTCTTGTTGGACTGCAACAAGTGGCGGATCAGCCGACTATCCTGCTCATTGTCGTCGATGACAACGACGGTAGTAATCTGTTCATCTAGCCGTTCCAGCGCCGCACCGAGACCTTCTACCTGCTGTGAGGATGTGTTTTCACCCAGTTCCAGTTCCAGTACATACTGGTCTTCGAGGATGTGCTTCTCGGCGGGGAAGGTATGCCCTGAACAATTAATCAACACGCTTTCATCCAAACCAATCTCACCTAGTGCGATCAGTTTTTCCAGTCCGGCGAACGCTACCGCCGTTGCAGGTTCAACGCTATAGCCTTCGGTACGCGCCACACGCCGCATGGCGCGGAAGGTTTGAACGTCATCCACGCTGGTCATTGCACCGCCATAACGCAGAATCGACTCGCGCAGCATGGTATAGCTCAGACCGGGGTCGCCCGTTGCCAATACGGTAATGCGAGTCGCGGGCGTAACGGGTTCGGCGATTGTCAACCCTTTCTCAAAGGAACGCACCATTGGGGCGCAGCCATCGGCCTGCACAATCGCCAACTTCGGAATCTTATCAATCAGACCGAGGTTATACAGCTCCTCAAAGCCCTTCTGCACGCCCAATGGCCCAATGCCACCGCTAACGGCCTGCAAATACCAATCCGGTGCGATCCATCGTTCGCCATCGCCAAATTCCAGCCCAAGCTGTTCGGCGATCTCGTAGGCCATCGTCTTCATGCTCTCTTTGCCGGGGACACCTTTTGCACCCCGATCAAAGTATAGGCCGCGTCTTGCCGCGAAATCCTGAGCCACTTTCTTGGCCTGATCGTAAGTGCTGGTTACTTTGACAACCTCTGCACCATATAACCCCAATTCCCGCATCTTTTCGGCAGGAACCATGCTGGTCAGAAAGACCCATAGCTTAATCCCGGCACGAGCGCAATATGCTGCATAAGCTGCCGCTGCATTGCCTGTCGAAGCCAGCACACACTCTTTGATTCCCGCCTGCCGCAGAATAGAGACCGAAAGTGCGCCCTGCCGATCCTTGAACGACCCGGTAGGTGACTGACGCTCATCTTTGATAAACAATCTGTCGTGACCTAGTGCTTCGCCTAACCCACTAGCGCGCACAATCGGAGTCCAGCCTTCACCCATCGAAACGCGAAAGGAGTTATCGGTCAGTGGCAGCAGTTCTTCATAGCGCCACAACGACGAAGGCCGTTTGGCAAGCGCCTCAGGCCAACTCACTGCCGAATAGTCGTATCGTGCATCCAGCCAACTTCCGCCGCACACTTCACAGCTTGCCAGCATGGGCAGAGGAGCCATTTCATGTCCGCAAGCAAGACAAACAACGTGAGTGAAAAGAGAGGTCATAGGGTTGGTCCCCGAATAGCTTTTGAAAAGTCACTCCTTTGATTCTAATGGTCTAGTGGTCCAGTGGCAATCACAGGGGTGTCACAACTCGTAACCAAAAAATATGATCCTTGTAAGTATTGAACACGATAACTTCACTACTTTGAAGGCTCACGCTCCTTTTGGCGTGACCATGTAGGCAGTCCAAAAATGCAGGGTCGCGCAGGCGACGGACCCTACCTCAACGCAGATTGGTGTAGGGTGGGCAGGCCCGACCGACTGGCATGTTCAAACAGTTACCTTTGAAAGGAGACACTTCACGTACCGACAGTTTTAAGGAATGCTCAATTTTCCTCACCCTAAATCCCTCTTCACTAGCGTAGAGAGGGACTTCAAAACCCGTTTGGTTCCCCCTCGCTACGAAGTGGAGAGGGGGCTAGGGGGTGAGGACAACCCCATAACCAACCGTGTCGTTCATTGAAAAGCATAGAGTGATCCGATCCTGCGCTGCCATTTTTACGCTTTTTTGACCCCTTCCTCCTCCATTTTGATCCCATTTTGACCCCCAGCAGTGGTACAACTGCATCGTTCAGTAATCGGAATCGAGGAGTTTAACCTAATGGACATTGTTTTTGTGGGGTTAGTGATCGTTTTGTTCGCGTTGACGTGGGGGTTCGTGGAACTCTGTGATCGCGTATAAAGAGGAATAATCAAGATGAATGTGTTGTATATCGTCGGTGGGTTGATAGCGCTTGCCCTTCTGGCCTATCTTGTGTTCGCGCTGCTGAAGCCGGAGGCGTTCTAAATGACTCTCAATGGCATTCTGCAATTGGTCCTGTATTTTGTCGTGCTGATCGCGCTGGCAAAACCGCTAGGGCTATATATGGCCCGTGTGTACGAGGGTAAGTCGGTTATCATCAATCGTATACTGCATCCTGTCGAGCGTGTAATCTATACACTCTGCGGTACACGTGAAGATGAGGAGATGAACTGGAAAACTTATGCTGTCGCCTTTTTGCTGTTTAATGCATTGGGATTGCTAGTCGTCTATGCATTACAGCGCTTGCAAGCTTCACTGCCACTCAACCCGCAAGGGCTAGGCGCAGTAAGCCCCGATTCATCGTTTAATACGGCGGTTAGCTTTGCGACCAACACCAATTGGCAGGGTTATGGCGGCGAAACTACGATGAGCTATTTAACCCAGATGGTTGGTTTGACTGTTCAGAACTTTGTCTCAGCAGCCTCCGGTATGGCGGTGCTGGTCGCGCTAATACGCGGCATTTCACGCCGCACCACTCAGAACATTGGTAACTTCTGGGTCGATATGATACGCAGCACGCTGTACATTCTGCTGCCACTTTCGCTGATTTTGGCGCTAGCCTTGATCTCACAGGGCGTGGTACAGACCTTCGATAGCTATAAAACGGTCACGCTCACGCAGCCGCAGAGCTATGACAATCCCGTCCTAGATGCCAATGGCAACCCTGTAAACGATGCCAACGGCAATGCAACCACGCAGAAAGTGCAAGTCACGGAGCAGACATTGGCAGTGGGTCCGGCTGCATCGCAGGTTGCAATCAAGCAGTTGGGGACAAACGGCGGTGGGTTCTTCAATGTAAATTCGGCACACCCCTTCGAGAATTCTACGCCAGCGAGTAATTTCTTGGAAGACCTAGCTATCCTACTGATTCCTGGTGCACTGTGCTACACCTTCGGCGTGATGGTGGGCGACACGCGGCAAGGCTGGGCTGTGCTAGCTGCCATGACGATCATTTTGGTGGTCTTGCTCGGTGTAGCAGTCGTCGCTGAACAGAACGGTAACCCTGCTTTCGCCAAATTCGGTGTCGACCAGACCGCCAGCGACTTACAAGCGGGCGGCAACATGGAAGGTAAAGAAACACGCTTCGGTATCGCGAATTCGGTGCTGTGGGCCGCCACAACAACCGCCGCCTCAAACGGATCGGTCAACTCAATGCACGATTCGTTTACGCCTATCGGCGGAATGGTGCCGATGCTGCTCATTCAGTTTGGGGAGGTAATCTATGGAGGAGTCGGCTCTGGCCTGTATGGAATGCTGATCTTCGCCATTATCGCCGTCTTTGTCGCTGGGCTAATGGTCGGGCGCACCCCGGAATATATTGGCAAGAAGATCGAATCTTTCGAGATGAAAATGGCCTCGATCATCATCCTCATCCCCCCTGTGGTAGTACTGATCGGTACCGCGGTAGCAGTCGTAAGCCCCGGCGGCAAAGCCACTATTTTTAATCCCGGACCGCACGGCTTCAGCGAAGTGCTGTATGCGTTCTCTTCGGCGGGTAATAACAATGGTAGCGCTTTTGCCGGATTGGGCGCAAATACGCTGTTCTACAATACCGCGCTGGGCATTGCCATGTTCTTTGCCCGCTATTGGTTAGCCGTCCCGACCTTAGCAATTGCCGGATCGTTGGCCCGTAAAAAGCTGGTCCCGCCGGGGTCTGGCACACTGCCAACTCATACACCGCTGTTCATCGCACTGTTGATAGGTGTAGTGATTATCGTTGGAGTACTGACGTTTATTCCGGCGTTGGCACTTGGCCCAATCATTGAACGTCTACTGATGACGCTATAGAGGATATATCCATGACGATGCAACCCAGGGCCAAAGCTCGGCCCTTATTTGACCCGCCAATCGTGCGGAGAGCTGTCGTTGACTCGTTCACCAAGCTAGATCCGCGCCACCAGATCAAAAACCCAGTGATGTTTGTGGTCGAAGTCGGCGCACTATTGACAACCTTACTGTGGCTGCAATGGGTTTTCACGGGTAAAGGCGAAGAAAATGCTGGCTTTGTGCTGGCGATTTCACTTTGGTTGTGGTTTACTGTAGTGTTCGCTAACTTTGCCGAAGCAATGGCTGAAGGTCGTGGCAAAGCTCAGGCCGATGCCTTGCGTAAATCGCGGCGCGATGTGAACGCCAAAAAATTGGCAAAACCGAAGCGTGATGCGGCAATTACAACCGTGAGCGCCGCCGAACTCCGTAAAGGGGATGTGGTGCTGGTTGAGGCTGGCGACCCTATCCCTAGCGACGGCACGATTGTTGAAGGGATTGCCTCGGTTGATGAAAGCGCGATTACTGGCGAAAGTGCGCCCGTGATCCGTGAAAGTGGCGGGGATCGTAGTTCGGTGACTGGCGGTACAAGAGTGCTGTCAGACTGGTTAATCATTGAGATTAACTCGAATCCCGGCGAAACCTTTCTGGATCGCATGATCGCCATGGTTGAAGGGGCAAAACGCCAGAAAACCCCCAACGAGATTGCACTCACGATTTTGTTGGCAGCACTGACGATCATTTTTCTGCTGGCAGTTTCGACCTTGCTACCCTTCTCACTGTTCAGTGTCCAGTCCGCCGGACAGGGTATCCCGATTACGGTGACAGTGTTGGTCGCGCTGCTGGTCTGCCTGATCCCAACGACCATCGGCGGGTTGTTATCCGCTATCGGGATCGCGGGTATGGATCGCATGATTCAGGCGAATGTGATTGCGGTATCGGGTCGTGCGGTTGAAGCGGCTGGCGACGTGGATGTCTTGCTGCTAGACAAAACAGGCACGATTACGCTAGGCAATCGACAGGCAACCGCTTTCTTCCCCGCTGAGGGGATCACCGAGGAGCAACTGGCAGATGCAGCGCAAATTTCATCGCTAGCCGATGAAACGCCTGAAGGACGCAGCATCGTTATCCTTGCCAAAGAGAAATATGGTATTCGTGAACGGGATATTGCCGCGCTAGGTGCCACCTTTGTGCCATTCACAGCCCAAACCCGGATGAGTGGTGTCGATATGAATGGGCGACAGATCCGCAAGGGTGCATCGGATGCCATCGCCAGTTATGTTGATCAATTGGGCGGGACGTTTCCACCTAAAGTTCGGTCAATCGTTGATGATGTTGCCAAGCAGGGCGCAACGCCGTTGGTGGTCGCTGACAACAAAAATGTCCTCGGCGTAATCCAATTGAAGGACATTGTGAAAGGCGGCATCAAGGAACGCTTTGCTGAACTGCGTCGCATGGGCATCAAGACGGTCATGATCACGGGCGATAACCCGTTGACGGCTGCTGCCATTGCCGCCGAAGCTGGAGTCGATGACTTTTTGGCACAGGCTACGCCCGAAACCAAGCTCAAGCTAATTCGTGAAACTCAAACGGGCGGACGCTTGGTTGCCATGACAGGTGATGGCACCAACGACGCGCCCGCCTTAGCACAAGCCGATGTCGCCGTTGCCATGAATACAGGTACTCAGGCCGCCAAAGAAGCGGGTAACATGGTCGATCTCGACTCTAACCCGACCAAGCTGATTGAGATCGTGGAGATCGGTAAGCAATTGCTGATGACACGCGGCGCACTGACAACGTTCAGTATTGCCAACGACGTATCCAAGTACTTCGCGATCATTCCGGCGGCGTTTGCCTCAACCTATCCCGTGCTGCAAAAGCTCAACATTATGGGCTTGACCACACCGCAGAGCGCGATTCTATCGGCGGTTATCTTCAATGCGCTAATCATTATCGTGCTAATCCCGTTGGCGTTGCGTGGCGTGCGCTATCGGCCTGTGGGCGCTTCGACACTGCTGCGCGATAACCTGCTCATCTATGGGGTCGGCGGACTGATTATTCCGTTTGTGGGCATCAAGCTCATAGACATCATTCTTGCTGCGCTGCATCTAGTTTAGAAGCCCCATCACAAACAAGAAAAAGGAACCGCAAAATGGCTAAACAACTCAGAGCGGCGCTCGTCGCGTTCGTTCTACTAACCCTACTGACAGGATTACTGTACCCGTTTGTCATGACAGTACTCGCGCAGGCGATCTTTCCGTATCAGGCCAACGGCAGCCTGATTACCCGCGATGGCAAGGTTGTCGGATCTGCGCTCATCGGTCAAAACTTTGATGCTCCTAAGTATTTCTGGGGCCGTCTGTCTGCCACTGGGCCAGTTCCCTATACGGCGTTTAATGCTGACAAACTAACAGGTTCTTCCGGCTCGAATTATGGCCCGCTCAACCCAGCAATCGTCGATGCGGCTAAAGCACGTATCGAGGCACTGAAAGCCGCCGATCCACAGAACGCTGCCGCAATCCCGGTGGATCTAGTCACTGCGTCAGCCAGCGGCCTTGACCCGGACATCAGTCCGGCGGCGGCGAAGTATCAGGTGAACCGCGTCGCGGCGGCACGTAACATGGATGCAGCAGCCGTTCAGCAACTTGTGGACACATACACAAAAGGGCGGACACTGGGTATTCTTGGCGAACCTCGCGTGAATGTGTTGGAACTCAATCTGGCGCTGGATGCGGTGAAGTAATTTACGCCGTCATCCTCAGCCTATCTGGGGATGACGGCTGTATAGATAGTTTGCCCAACTCGAAAATTGCCAGAATAGCGTGATTTGAGCTTGCGTTTCTGAAACATTTGTTCTATCATTTTCATCCCATTTGGGCGATGTGAGGTAGAACCATGTCCGAATTGCAAACCGATCAAATTCCGCGTGTTCGCTCGAAAAATCGGATTGAGCATCGGCAAGCCAAGTCGATCCTGTCGCGTGCTTCTGGCTTTATCGATCAGTTTGATTTCACGCTTAATCCCTATTCGGGCTGCACGTTCGCCTGCACCTACTGTTATGCGGCATCGTTTGCTAGCACAGACGAACTCAAAGCGCAGTGGGGACACTGGGTTCACATCAAAGATAACGCATTGCAATTGCTCATCAACTATCGCCGCAAGCCGCTGATCGATAAAACGATCTATATGAGCAGCGTCACCGATCCTTACCAGCCTGTCGAGAGAGAATTGGAGCTAACGCGCTCATTGGTCGCGGAACTGGCTGAATATCACGATGTAAAACTCGTCGTTCAGACGCGCAGTCCATTGGTAACACGCGATCTTGATCTCTTGAAGCGCTTTAAGCGCGTGCGTGTCAATATGACCATTACGACTGATGATGAAGCAATCCGCCGTGCATTTGAGCCAACTTGTCCCTCTGTCACGCAGCGCCTTAACGCGATTGCGGAAGTCGCCGCTGCCGGGATCGAGACGTGTATCACGCTAACGCCGCTGCTCCCGGTGCGCGATCCACAAGCATTCGGTGAGCGTTTGCGCGAGACAGGTGTTCAGCATTTTGTTGTGCAGGAATTTCACACAGGGAAGCAGCGGTTTGCTGCCAGTACAGGCGATAACGCGTGGGCGCTTTCGGCACAGCTAGCGTGGACTCCCGCCCGCTATCGGGAAGTGGTGTCTGTGTTGCACAGCTATTTGCCGGGGTTGCGCGAAGGCCGTGAGGGATTTGTGCCGTCATGGTGAGCGATTTTCCCATCCTAAATCCCTGTCCACTTCATAGAGAGAGTCTTTCAAGGGAAGGTATTTCCAAAAATACAGGGCCGTGCAGGCGACGGCCCCTACCTAATACCGTTTGGAGGTAGGGGTCGGGCTGCCCGACCCGTTGCTATAATCAACTACCTACCCCTAAAAGAGGGAGAGGGTGAGGTGAATTGTGCCTATTCACAATTTGATGCAATAACCCTACGCAAGGTCGTCGCGATATGGCGCAATATTAGCTCCTGTGCTATAGTGCGCCTCGATCAGTCCTCTCAAGTAGGTTGGGATATGAAAAGAAGCGCTCTGTTGGGGTTTGTCGCACTGAATATCGTCGTCACTTTTGCGACAGTGATCGCGATTATCAGCATCTGGAATCGGGTTGCGCCACAGCCGACTCAACGGCCTCTGTCGCCGCCGCTGATCGTTGTCGTCACGGCAACGCTAGATCCCAGAGGCACAGAGGTTACTTATAAGATTATCACGGCAACCCTACAAGCTGGGGCTGTGCCATCGGGTGCGTCGCCCGATTCAACCACGGACGCAGGTACAGTGGAAGCCACAAACGATTCAACCGCTTTAGGAGACATCCCGACACTCGATCCACAACTGCTACCATCTGGTTTAGGAACTGCGGATGCCAGCGGCAATAGTACTGTGCCGGGGGTCGCGACCAACGCCAATGGCTGCCAAACCTACGCACTCAAAAAGGGTGATACTGTTGGTAGTATCGCCACCGTTTTCGGCGTGCCTGTGCCGGATATTATGCGGGCGAACAAGCTCAAAGATTCAGACCTGACTCGTTTGCAGATTGGTCAAGTCCTAACGATCCCACTGAACGGCTGCGGTCTGGCAACTGAGGAACCAACACCGACCATTACACCAACCAAGCTGATCTTGCCGACTCTCCCACCCACCTCGACGATTGCACCGACAGCCGCTGCCACACAGATCGAGATTGCCAAAGTGATTAGCGCTGGTGATATTACGTCAGAAGGTGTTGAGATTCATAATACCAGCGGGGCGTTGATCCAGATGAAAGATTGGACTCTGACCGATGCTAATGGCTTAAAGTTTACCTTCCCCGACTATCGGATGTTCCCGGGTGGGCAAGTCACAATCTATACAAAGTCTGGGACAAATACGCCCGTAGTATTGTACTGGGGTCAATCGCAAGCGCTATGGACCGCGCCGAACCAATCAATAACGATCAGCGACTCGAAAGGCGAAGTTCAGGCAACCTATAACATTTCGGGAAGCTCGCCGGGTGGTACAGCCAACTCGACAAGCGCGGGTACGCAGCAGGCATCCAATCAACCAACGGGCGGCGTGCCAACTCCCACGACTAGTCAATGAGTCAAAATGAGCCAAAATGAGTCAATAGGCAAGGGATCATTGCCAAAAGAAGGAACTATGAGATTGCTGAAATCAATGCCTCGGCTTTTATTGAGTATCACCTTGCTCATCATGATTATTGGCGTAGGGGTTCCAGCGTTAGCTTTACAAAATAGCCCCGGCCCACTAGAAAAAATGCTAGCTCAAGTCAGCGATAATCAGATCAGCCGCCGCGTGATTTGGTACGGTGCAATGGGCGATCTGGAACAAATGCTTGGTCTTCAGATCAAGAGTGCCGATGACTTCAAGAACCTAGATCGCAACCAGCAAGCCGCCTATCTGCTTGACGTAAGCGGTAAGCAAGTCTACTACTCGCAGTTTAGCGGCCTTGATCAGTCTGCCCAGTGGAAGCAAACCTTCGGCATTGATAGCTTTAGCATTGAGCGCGAGATCACCGTCGGGGTATCCCCGAATTGGTATGGCGTTTTGCAAGGGAATTTTTCCTCAGCGACGATCATCGCGGCATTGCAAGCGATCGGTTATAAGCCAGCCGCGGTAAGTGGGGCAACGGTTTACGCGGCAAGCAAGACTAATATCTCCCAGACACGCTACAACCGCATGATAGTTTCCGATACGGTGGTGATTGCCGCACCGTCGGATGCCTTGATCAAGATCGCTATCCCCAACACTGGTCAACCCCTTGTAGCTGATCCAGCTTACGCGGCGTTGGTTCATGCCCTTGAGGGTCAGGCTACCATTCCCGGCACACAGTTAATCAGCGCTGCATTGTTCAATGGTCCGTTTTTAAGCGACACGCTTATTACCGCCGATCCTCTGGCCTCTTCGATGAAACAGCTTCTCTCTGCCGATCAATTAGGGGCACTGAGTAAACAATTAGGCTTGGCGAACGAGAAGCCGCTACCGCGTTACACCACTGCTGCTATCGGCTATCGACGCAACGCTCAAAGCCGCTTCTGGGTGATCGCCTTGACCTATGCTGACGGCAACACTGCCAACGCAGCGGCAGCTATTCTGGCGGATCGGCTGCCGCGTTATGCCAGTTTCCGGCAGTCGGGGCGACCTCTGTTTCAAGGCTGGCCTATTGCCGTGAATGTCAAGGGCGATGGCGCGGCGCAAGTTGTCATCGCGACAATGCAACTGCCCGCTCAAACCGATGTTGCTTGGATCGACTTGATCAACCAGCGCGATTTAGGATTTTTGGCAGCAGCAAGTCAGTAAAGCGATTGGCGGTTTACGGTTTTGTCCAGACAGTTTCTTCGCGGCCTGCCTGCAAGTTTTCATAACGGGCGGCGGTAAACAACCAATCGGAGAGACGGTTGACATATGGCAGCAGCAAGGGATTTAACCCTTCCTGCTGGCTCAGAGTCACGATCCAGCGCTCGGCACGTCGGCAGACCGTGCGTGCCAGATGCAGCGAAGCCGTGCCCGCTGTCCCACCGGGCAGAATAAAATTCTTGAGCGGCGGTAACTGTCCGTCCATGACATCAATCTCATGTTCGAGACGATTAACCGCACTGTCGGTGATGCGCGTTACCCACGCCACATCTGCCTCAAGGGGTGTTGCCAGATCCGACCCCACGACAAATAGCTCATTTTGAATCACCGCCAACCATAGACTGACCTGCTCCGATAAATGTTGTGCCAGCGCCAACCCAAGCACCGAATTCAGTTCGTCAATCGTGCCGTAAGCATGTAACCGGGTAGCATCTTTGCTGGTGCGTCCACCTGCAAACAGGCTAGTCTCGCCGGAATCGCCGGTACGAGTATAAATCTTCATCAAAGTGCGCCATTCTTTTATTTGATCACAGGAGGATCATAAATCATCGCAGCGGTTTTTGCCTGCGTATTAATTAATCTCTATTGTGACTTTGCCGCATTGCTTTCACGTTCAATCGAGCGATAGCACTGCCGTAGGTAGTCTTCTAGTTTCGCCCAATCCGCTTCAGGATCGGTGGAAGTTTTGCTGGTGATCAGATCGACGGTGTTATTGGCAAGTACCCGCAGTTCGGCAGATTCACGTACTTTATCGGGTGGCAGGCCAAAGATTGCGCTGTGGAGTTCCACCATCGTCTGAATAAATTCGGTTTTGTCTGGTTTGCCGGACAACCGACGGTGATCATCGTTGTATTTCAGTTCCAGCGTGCCCACCTGCACGGGATCGAATTTCAAGCCTGAATAACGTAGCGCGAGTCGATAAAACTTCTCGTAGTATTGGCAGACCTTTTGAGCATCATGATCCAGCGGAACCCACGCCACCGATGCCTGTGTAACATAGTACGCTGCTAGCAGCGATACCGGAAACGGAATACGAAACTGTTCCTGACACAGCGAGATCACCAACCCCAACAGCTTGAGCCAATTGCGATCATAATAGGCACGCCAGCCAACAGCCTCAAAGTGCGCCACACGGTCAGGATTAAATTGGAACTTTGCCATTGCTGCTCTATCCCCGGTTATTGTTTTCACTGCTACAGGGCTAAGTTCCACAATCACGAACGCAAACAACGACCTGACGGCAATATCTAGAGTTCTAACTTTACAACAAATATTGATAAGCTGGCAAGGTCAGGAATTCTACAAAATCTGGACTGGTCGCAAGTTGGCGAAATAACTCCGTTGCCCGCGGAAAATGTCCGTTCGTGTAGCGT
>JBDTVG010000133.1:0-7655 GCA_040007395.1 Chloroflexota bacterium | reverse complement strand
GAGGTTTTGTCGTGTCAAATCTAGAGTCGAGCATTCCGGTCAATACAGCCCTCATTGAACAATTAGCCTTTTTACCTGTGCCTGCCGGGACGGTCAATCTGGGGCTGGACGAGAAGATCGCTGCACGGTTCATAAACTCCTATGGCGACGTATGGCGTGAATTTTTCGGGCGCGAAATGCCACAGCATCCCGTTAATCTCGACAGCTTCGACCTAGCCCGTTATCCAGTCACCAATGGGATCTACGCCCAGTTTATCGCCGCACAGGGCTATCATAACTCGGATTACTGGACACCTGACGGCTGGTCGTGGCGGCAAAAAACCGGGCGGTTGCAGCCTAATTTCTGGGACATCCCGCGCTTCGCAGGTGATGATCGCCCGGTAGTGGGCGTAAGCTGGTTCGAGGCAACGGCGTTAGCGCGCTGGGCTTCTATCGCCACTGCCATGAGCATCCGGCTGCCCACCGAAGCCGAATGGGAATGGGCGGCGCGTGGCACTGGCAGCCATTCGCTGTATCCTTGGGGTGGCGCGTGGGATATTACTAAACTTAACAGCGGCGAGTCAGATGCTGAACATCCGACTCGCGGCATGACAACCGCAGTGGGTATGTTCAGTCCGGCGGGTGATGGCCCCTTCGGGCACGCTGATCTGCTAGGGCAAGTCTGGGAATGGACAAGCAGTATCTTGCGTCCCTATCCGTATAATGCCCATGATGGGCGCGAAGACCTGTATACACCGGAATATCGTGTATTGCGCGGTGGCAATTGGAGCGATGGTAAATATGCCAACCGTGTCACGACGCGCTACCTATATCCGCCTACCTACGGCGACATCAGTACTGGAGTACGGCTGGCGGCGTGCGGAACTCGCCCTGCTATTGCGCCCCGCACGCGCTACGATCTGGTTGTCTACGGGCGCACTACGTTCTGTTCCGATCTTATCAAGACGAAAAAGTGGCTCGATGCGTGGAATGTGCCGTATCGCCAGTTGAGCGTGGATACCGATGAACAGGCTGCGTCCCGCTTGGATCGCTGGCTTGGCACGCGCACCATCCCGACTTTGATTGTGGCAGAGCGCAACGCCACCGATCCAATTGCCGACCCCGCCGACGCAAATCTGGCGGATCTACGCAACGCGGATCGTGGATCGATGCTGCATGAGCCAGAAGAAGGAACCTTGCGAGCCTTCCTCATCCGCAACGGGTTTTTAACAGAGTAGCAGGAAGTTCTATACCATTGTTTGGTAAAATCCTACAACCTGTTTAAAACAGGTTGTATTGATCCTGAATATGATAGGAAGAAAATATGAGTACTCTTTTACAGGCAACCGCAGAACGCGCCATTCACTATCTCGAAGGGCTGGAAAATCGTTCTGTTGCGCCCACACCCGCCGCGCTTGCTCGACTAGCGGAACTCGATTTGCCTCTGCCCAATGATCCCGCTGACCCCGAAAAGGTTATCGCGCTGCTCGATGAAATCGGATCGCCAGCGACACTTGCTTCGACAGGTCGGCGTTTCTTCGGCTTTGTAATCGGTGGGTCACTGCCTGCGGCATTGGCGGCGAGTTGGTTAGCCGATACATGGGATCAGAATGGGGGGTTGTTGGCAATCAGCCCCATTGCCGCCGCGTTGGAACAGATCGCGCTGCGCTGGATGGTCGAGGCGTTGGGACTGCCACCGGGGACAGGTGCAGGCTTTGTTACGGGCGCAACGATGGCAAACTTTACATCACTGGCGGCAGCACGCCACAGCGTTCTGGCTAATGTTGGCTGGGATGTCGAAAGTGATGGTCTGTTCGGAGCGCCACCTATTACCGTGATTGTGGGCGGTGAAGGACATTCGACACTGTTTAAAGCGTTGGGGTTGATTGGGTTTGGGCGTAAGCGTGTGATCTCGGTTCCTGTGGACGATCAAGGACGAATGCGGGTTGACGCGCTGCCGAAAATCTCTGGCCCGACGATTATTTGCACACAAGCGGGTAACGTGAATACGGGCGCATTTGACCCGATCCAGCAGATATGCGAAGTGGCTCATCCAGCCGAGGCATGGGTTCACGTTGACGGGGCGTTTGGCCTGTGGGCAGCAGCGGCTCCGCAGCGGGCACATCTCACCGCCGGGATCGATCAAGCTGATTCATGGGCAACGGACGGGCATAAGTGGTTGAATGTCCCTTATGACAGCGGCCTCGCTTTCGTGCGCGATCCCAAAGTGTTGCATGATGCGATGACCGTAACTGCCGCCTATTTGCCACAAAGCGATCAGCGTGAACCGTCCCAGTTTACGCCGGAGCTATCCCGCAAAGCACGCGGTATCGAGATTTGGGCAGCCTTGAAATCGCTAGGACGCAGCGGCCTCGCTGATCTGATCGAGCGCAACTGCCGTTATGCGACTCGCTTTGCTGAGGGATTGAGCGCAGCAGGCTATCAAATTCTCAACGATGTCGAGCTTAATCAGGTGTTGGTTTCCTTTGGTGATGCGGAAACAACCTTGCATGTTATCTCAGAAATCCAGAAGGATGGTACGTGTTGGTGCGGCGGCACAGTCTGGCAAGGCCACACCGCCATGCGGATCAGCGTGTCGTCGTGGGCAACCACCGAAGCCGATGTCGAGCAAAGCCTTGAGGCCATGTTACGCATCGCATCCCGTGAGAAGGCTCATTAACGCTCATCAGCGCACAACTACACAAACTGACTGTGAATTGGCTAGAAATTGTCTAATTGCCTTAGCGCTCAATTCGCAGTAGACTCGCCAGATGGAGTCAGTAGAAATAAGCAGACATCAGTTTGACGAGGAACGTGTAGTATGCCCGATGATGGACGGCACAAAGCGCTAGACGCAGCTTTACAAGAATTAACCAAACGGTTTGGCGACGGTACGGTACTCCGTTTGGGGGATGCACAACATTTACAAGTACAGGTGATCCCATCGGGATCGCTTGCGTTGGACATTGCAACAGGGGTAGGCGGCATTGCGCGTGGTCGGATCACAGAAATTTACGGACCAGAAAGTTCGGGCAAGACCACAGTCTGCTTGCACGTGATCGCGGAGGCGCAAAAGCTAGGGGGACTTGCCGCTATTCTCGATCTGGAACACGCGCTCGATCCGATCTATGCGGCGAAGATCGGGGTTGATGTGAATAACTTGTACGTTTCGCAGCCCGATACCGCTGAACAAGCGCTCGAAATCTGCGAGGCGCTGGTACGTTCCGGTGTGTTCGATGTGATTGTGCTGGATAGTGTGGCAGCCCTCGTCCCCAGAGCCGAGATCGAAGGTGAGATGGGTGACAGCCACATGGGGCTGCAAGCCCGCCTGATGAGTCAAGCACTGCGTAAACTGGCGGGCGCGATCAAACACTCGAACTGCGTGATGATCTTTACAAACCAGTTGCGCGAGAAGATCGGAGTGATGTACGGCAACCCAGAAACGACCACTGGTGGACGGGCGCTCAAGTTCTACGCCACGATGCGCCTCGACATCCGGCGCATTCAGGGCATCAAGGCGGGGACAGACGAAACAGGCAATCGCACGCGCATTCGTGTAACCAAGAATAAGGTTGCGCCACCCTTCCGCGAGGCCGAATTCGACATTATGTTTGCTGAGGGCATTAGCAAAGTAGGCGATATTCTGGACATCGGCGCGGCAATGGAGATTATCGAGAAGAGGGGCGCATTCTACCGTTACAATGGTGGGTTGCTGGGGCAAGGTCGCGAAGCCTCGAAGGAATTCCTGAAAGCGAATCCGGCGGTGGCTCAGGAGATCGAAATGGCGATCCGCACGCAAAATAACGTGGTTGCCGAACAACCCGCCGTCAAAGCCAAATAGAGTCGTTTTACATTGCTTTTGACACCTACATTTCGCTAACAGCATTTCTGCGGCAACTGGAAGGAGCCAACGCGCACTCCTCTGCTACAAACCTTCTGTCGGGATATTGCGTCTGACCCGCGAAATATCCCGATTGTTTTGTGAGGTTGATTGTGTGAGCGTAGCAGCGGTGTGCGTGAACAATGATGGAAGATACACTCAACGTCCTAATTCTGATGGATTTCAGCGATGCCATTATGGATCGGCTAAAAGCAATTTCGCCCCGCCTGAAGTTTACGCGCAAGGTAGTTAAATCTACTAGCGAGATCCCGGCGGAAGTCTGGGCAAACGTGGATATTCTGTATACTGGTCACATTCTCCCGGAGCCGGAAAGCGTGCCGCGTTTGTTCTGGGTACAGAGTCATTCGGCAGGGGTCGAAGGGCTATTGGCGCAACCACTGTTTGCCGACGAAGATATTATCCTGACAACGACCAGTGGTATCCATGCCACGACGATGGCAGAATTCACCTTCACGATGATGCTGGCGTTAGCCCGTAAGCTGCCGACCCTGCAACGACTGCAACAGAAAAGCGAGTGGCCTGCGGATCGCAATAATCTTTTAGTGCCTGTTGAACTTCGTGGGTCAACACTGGGTATTCTAGGTTATGGCAACATCGGGCGAGAGATTGCACGGGTGGCGCACACCTTCGGCATGACGATCCTTGCCACACGGCGCACCGTGATGAATCCCGCGCCAAACAACAGCTATACAGAACCCGGTATTGGCGATCCTGATATAGCATTGGTTGAACGGCTCTATCCGCCGGAAGCGACTCAATCGATGGTGGCACTGTGCGATTTTGTAGTGGTCATTGTCCCGTTGACAGAAGCCACCAAAGGCTTGATCAATCAAAATGTGCTGGCGGCAATGAAGAAAACTGCCTTTCTGATCAACATGGCACGCGGCGGTGTCGTCGATGAGGATGCGCTGATCAAAGCACTGCAAGCGGAGCAGATCGCCGGGGCAGCCTTGGATGTGTTCGTGCAGGAACCGCTGCCTTCCTCAAGCCCATTGTGGAAGCTGGAAAATGTCATCATCAGCCCGCATCTGGGGGGGAATACGAACCACTATCACGAGTCAGCCGCCGAAGTTTTTATCGAGAATCTGGAACGTTACCTGAGCAAACGGGAACTGCTCAACCGCGTAGATCGCACACGGGGTTATTAGATTCTGCGGGCAGCCATTGGGTAGGTATGGGGTAACTCATGACAAAACATAGGAAAATGCCTCCTATACCGCTGATATATCGATTTACTTTTGGCTCAGTGGTTGTGTTGGCGCTAACCATCGGAGTTGTGATTGCCGTAAGAGGTGGGGGAGCGTCTGCCCATAGTTGTTTGCAGCTTGATGAGGGTCAATTGAGTTTCCTCGATGTTGATTTCGGAAGGACCTTTAGGGTTAAGAAGCCAGAGCCACTGCCCCAAACTATGTCTGCAATATTTTCCAAAGATGGTAAGATATCGCCAGACGGGAGATATATAGCATCCCTCGAATTAATTGTAGGGGTTGACCCTACTAAAATGTCTAAGCTGCATGTTGAGCCAGCCGAAACTGATAATTCATTTGGGCATATCACTTATGCGCCTTACAGGAATGCAGTCGAGATAAGCTGGTCGCCAGATAGCCATTGGATCGCCTATTATTGGGGAGGATCACCGACTCTGAAGTATATTGCCTTTGCTGGCTTGAATGGTATCCAAAAACAGCAGGGAGAACTGCCGACAGATATTTGGGGAATGAGTTTTGGTGGCTGGTCAACTGATAACAAATACCTTGCCCTCGAATTGGGTCAGCAGTCGTTGATCAACCTCAGTGTGTGGACTGTGCCCGACCTACAGCCCATCAATTTAGGGGTACCGGCACCTATCGCTACCCCTAATTATGTCCCATTTCAAGGTGCGGATTCGCCTTACCCATCCGACGTGGTTTGGTCAAAACAAGGGCATAAACTCGCTTACTTCACTGGCGGAGGTACAGCGAAGCGGCAATTGGTGATTCTTTCACTGGATGAAGCCGTGTTCCGGCGTTTCGATCTGTCGCCAACGAATCTCTACGTTAATCAATTCCCTTACTGGTCTCCCGACGGCAACTATATTGCCATTGTTAGCAGACTACAGCAAGCTGATAGGGCACTCCTCGACATTTTTAGCGTAGATGGGACTACTCATCTATCGCTTGGCGAAGTCGTGATATCAGTTATTGTAGCACCTGAATTTATTCGCGGGGCAGGGCATGTATGGACTCGCGATGAAAAAGCTATTGTTTATGTTCGCAGCAACCCACAGGGTACTTACGATGTTGTGCGATATAACGTCGCTACACGCAAGGAGCAGCTTTTACTGACAACCAAGCAGGACATTGCCATACGAAGCTCGCCAGACAACCAGTCTGTCGCTATATTGACGGAAACGGGCACTTATTTGGATGGAGGCAATGGTAGTACCCCATCGCATTCGTCTTTGGGTCGCGTTAAATTCAATACAATTGAGTGGGTAAACTGTGATTGACCGTTAATCCCGTCAAGACCAAGCCGCACTATGACGGGTTTGTGTCAGGTTTCTTTCGCGGATCGTCTCACAATTGTATGCTAATTTCGTCTAATACTATTTCGCCAGACTTGAATCGGCTTTATAATAGTGTGTATGCGGTTTGCGATCATCATCGATTGGGCGTAGACTGAACACGGGTTTAACGCCGTGTCGAGGGGGAGCATCGTTTGCTTGACAATGCTATACCGCTGTGATAGAGTACCACGCTAGGCGGACAGTATCACTCCCCCCGACGGAGTCTTAACCAAACAGTCCGACTTCGGACAGACGCATAACCGGTATGGGCGCGAATCCGAGTGCATAACCGAGGAGATTAGCGTTGGCTAAATCACGAACCGAACAATTGGTGGAAAGCTTGCGGAACTTACAAGCAAGCTCGGCGGACGTAGAGGCCGCTGCAATCGTCAGTGTTGACGGCCTGAGTATGGCTTCGTCAATGCCGGCCAACATCGAGGAAGACCGCGTCTCCGCCATGTCCGCCGCAATGCTTTCACTCGGTGAACGTATTGCCGGAGAACTGGGTCGTGGCAACCTCGATCAAGTGTATGTTAAAGGTGAACATGGATATGTTATCCTGATGTCTGTCGGAAGTGAAGCGGTCCTGACGGTCCTGGCGCGCGAACAGGCAAAACTTGGTCTGATCTTCCTAGACATGGGCCGCGCTGTCAAAGAATTGGCAAAGCTTGTCTAATTTGCCACGCTTGGTTTCACATCTGCTTACACAGTCACACAGCTAGGGAGGCTTGCGTGCCGCCAGAAAAAAGTAATCTGTTTTACCCCAACAAGATCGCCCGCATCTATATCGCTGCGATGGAAGACGTGATGGGGAAGAATGGCTTGAACGCCATTTTGAATCTCGCCGGGTTGCAAAACTACATCGATAATTACCCCCCGGATAACCTAGAGCGCCAATTCGATTTTGCCGACTTTACCGCTTTGAATGCGGCGCTCGAAGATATGTATGGGCCGCGTGGCGGGCGTGGTTTGGCACTGCGTGCCGGACGGGCTTGCTTTTCGCAGGGTCTCAAGAACTTCGGTGCGTTGGCAGGCGTGGGCGACCTCGCTTTCAAGGTCTTGCCATTAGGGGCCAAGCTCAAGATGGGCTTACCCGCCATGGCGACGATTTTCACCAACTTCAGCGATCAGGTTAGCGAAGTCCAAGAACAGGACGACCACTATACCTACACAATCAAGAAATGCCCAGTCTGCTACAACCGCAAGAGCGACAAGGCCATTTGCCATGCG
>JBDTVG010000132.1:0-17085 GCA_040007395.1 Chloroflexota bacterium | reverse complement strand
AAAATAGTAAACGCTAGCTGGTGCAGAATTGCTGAGGGGTAGGTTTACATGCCATCGCTACTGGATAAACTTAACGTGCTGGTCAAGTCCAGCCTGAATAATTTTCTGGATGAGGCCGGCAACAAACTCCCTGTGCCGCGTGTACCTGCCAACCGACTCGGTAAGGACGTCGACAAGGAGATCGCCGCCTTACGCCAGCAGATCGACTCGGCGCTTTCCGCCGAAGACGCAATGCAGCAGCGGCTCACCGAGATGCAGCAGCAGATCGATCTGCATGATCGCCAAATCGACGCAGCGTTGCAAGTTAACGACGATGCCAACGCTCGCTTGCTTGCCCAGCAAATGCAGCATCTACAGCAGCAGACCACGATGGCACAGTCTGAACTGGAACAACATCGCCGCTCCACTTCGGATCTTATCGAGCATGTGAACATGCTCGACTCAATGGTTGCCGATGCCCACCACGCGCAAGAATCGTCGTCTGCCGAAACATTGGAGTCGCCAGTTGAGTCCGACCAGTCACCCGAAACGGCACTTTCATCGCTGCTGCGCGATGCTCGCCAACAGGTCGAGGACACCGTGAATGCCGTTATTCCACCAGCAGAAACGTCCCAGCCGCAAGCGCAAGCCGTTCACATCAAGATCCAGACCGAAGCCGACTCTATTCCGCCAAAACCTGACAATACCATTAAGGTTGATGAAGCCAAAGTAGACGAAGATCTGACGAAGCGCCGAACACGCTTGAGCAAACCCGACTAACGGCTGCTTGAAAAGTCAAAATGAAGGGATAAAAAGGCAAAAGCGCGGCAGTATTACACTTTTGCGTTGACGCTTTCTTCTAATTGCTTTGTCGGAAAGTAGTTGTATTGAGGCAAAGGACGGATACAATTAGAACATACGCTCTAGCTAAGACTAGGAGAAGTGAAACTAATGGTCAGTGCTACCCCTATTTTTGATCATATAACACCGATGATTCCAGCAGGAAAAGATATGGAAGCGGCAGTCACTTTTTATGAGCAGAAGTTGGGATTCGCGATAACCTTCAAAGCTGATGATTTGAGCTTGGCTATCCTCCGACGTGGTGGGGCCGAAATCTTTCTACAAAATATTGATGATCCACATACCGCGTCACAAACGAGTTTACGGATTCAGCTATCGGGTATCGATGCACTTTACGGCGAGTATCAAGCTCAAGCGATCCGGCCATTTAACGAAGGCGAAGGTGCCGGGCTTGGCACACTCAAGATGACCCCTTGGAGGACACGGGAATTCGCTGTACGTGACCTCGCGGGGGTGTGCATCACCTTTTACGAAAATCTGCCCTAGTCACTTTGCGAGTAGGCCAACGACCTTTTCAAGAGGTTTCTAAGGACTGCATAGAACCACACGAGAAACTAGGCCACGTCGTAAGATGAGCATCGCTACTCGTGTCAAGTTGATATATACGTAGCGTGCGAAATCGACAATCTATACTTGTCGCTACTCATCTATTGGTAGCGATTACGAGGGGGATTCCGAACCGATGACTAATGAAAGTTCCGCGCCTACACTGCAACCCTTTGAAATCGGTCTATACTCATTTGCCGAGTTAACGCCCGATCCACGCACGGGCAATATCATTAGCCCGGCTAACCGTATCCGCGACCTGCTGGAAGAAATTGCCTTAGCCGATCAGGTTGGGTTGGACGTATTCGGGTTGGGCGAACATCATCGCCCCGATTTTGTGTCGTCCGCGCCAGAAGTCATTCTGGGTGCGGCGGCAAGTCTTACCAAGAACATCCGCCTGACCAGTGCTGTTACCGTGCTAAGTTCCGACGATCCGGTGCGGGTTTTCCAGCGGTTCGCCAGCCTCGATCTTGTCTCAGGCGGACGCGCTGAAATCATCGCGGGACGCGGTTCGTTTATCGAGTCGTTCCCTTTGTTTGGGTATGACCTGAACGACTATGATGAGTTGTTCTCGGAGAAACTCGATCTACTGATTGAGCTGCGTAAGCAAGAACGGGTAACTTGGCAGGGTCAATTCCGCTCACCACTCGATCATCTCGCTGTCTATCCAAGGCCGATCCAAAACCCACTGCCCATTTGGGTGGGAGTCGGTGGCACGCCGGAATCGGTAGTTCGGGCAGCCAGCCGGGGGTTGCCAATGGCGCTAGCGATTATCGGCGGAATGCCAGAACGCTTCGCAGCCTTTGTCAACCTCTATCGGCAGACGGCAGTCGACTCCAACTTTGACCCGAAGACCCTTCCGATCAGCATCAATTCGCACGGCTTCATTGCCGACACCCGCCAGCAAGCGCTGGATGAGTCGTTCCCGGCGGCGCAGACTGCCATGAACAGGATTGGTCGGGAGCGTGGCTGGTCACCGATGCAACGCGGGCAGTACGACGCGGCGGCTGAACGACGCGGCGCAAACTTTGTCGGCAGCCCCGATGACATCATCGAGAAAATCCTGTTCCAGCATTCGATCTTCAACCATCAGCGATTGCTCTTACAATTGAGTGTAGGAACCATGCCACATGACAAGCTAATGCACGCGATTGAACTGCTTGGCACGAAGGTCGCGCCAGTGGTACGCAAAGAGATCGCCCAACGCACTGCCGTCTCAACGTCCCAGTCGGCACTGTGATGTATTATTTCGCCCAGTTATATTAACCAGCCCTCACCCCGGCCCCTCACTCTTTGGGAGAGGGGTGTCAAATATCGGTCTGGAAAGTCCCTCTCCTGCGGGAGAGAGATTTAGGGTGAGGGCTAACTAGAACCACCGCCTTCAGGGAGTCCGCGACACGATGAGCACTTTATTCAACCTCAACCGAGCCAGAATCCTACTGGTCGAAAGCAATCTACAGGCGGCGGGGCATATCGTACAACTGCTACGCGGGGCGGGCTATGATGTGCAAAATGCCTACAATACTGGCGATGCGTTTGCCGCTGATCACAGTCGGTTTAATCTGGCGCTGGTCAATTACGCTATGAAAGATCGACAGGGGACTTCCCTACTCGATCTTATTCAGGGTCACGCGACCTTTTCATTGCTGCCGCTGCTCATCTTATGCGATGACAACAGCCTGCCCGAAGGCAAATGGGTACTGCGTCGCCCCTACGAAGATCACGAATTGCTCATTCGAATCGCGCAGTTGCTGAGCAGCATGGTCAACAGCAGTGAGGAGCCAGAAAGCGCTGACACCAACAGCGATGAGACTCTGACTTTGCCCTCGCGAATGCAGTTTGATGCCCATTTGCAACAGCAGCTTGGCGAACTCAAGTCGCTGTCTACGCTGGCCCGTTCGATCTCCTCTGTGCTGGAATTGAGCGAAGTCCTGAACCAGATCGTCGAAGCCGTGACCACGCTCACCCATGCCGAAGAAGGGCTGCTGCTGCTGCCCGACGACGAAGGCAAGGCGCTGTATCTGCGGGCGATGAAAGGCGTTGACGATATGAGCGCTCGTAACTTTCGCATCAAGACCGAAGATCCGCTGGTCGGGAGCGTCTATACATCGGGTCGGCCTATGCTGGTCAGCGATAAAGGGCAGCAGCGCGTCAAAACCGCCTATTTTGCCAAGTCTCTGCTGTATGTGCCGATGACCTTCAAAGGGCAAACGATTGGCGTGTTGGGGGTAAATAATCGGGTATCGGAACGTGTCTTTACTCTCCATGATCAGGAGTTGTTGCTCGATCTCGCGGCACATGCCGCCATCGCTATCGAAAATGCGCGGCTGTACCATGTGCTAGAACAGAGCCTTGCCGACTTACGACAGGCTCAGGCGACTTTGGTTCAGGCGACGCGCCTTTCCACAATGGGCGAACTCGCGGCTGTGGTGGCGCACCAGATCAACAATCCGCTGGCGACCATCATGGCAGACTCGGAACTTATTCTGGAAGATATGGATGCCCGCGATCCACTGCATGACGGGCTGACCGCCATCAATCGGGCGGGAAAACGCGCTCACGCCGTAGTCAAGCGTCTGTTGAGTACTGCGCGGCGCGGCGAACCGAGCGAACCCCGGCAGCGCATCAATATTCACGAGACGATCTATAACACGTTGGAACTGGTCACAACCCATATTGAGCGCGGACAGGTTCAGCTGGATGTAGCACTGGACAAGACAACGCAGGCTTTTGTCCGTGCGGCTCCGAGCCATTTAGAAGATATATGGCTTAACCTGTTGCTCAATGCGCGGGATGCTCTAGCGAATATTCCGAACGCGACAATCAGTATCCGTTCCCATTTGTTACCGGACTCATTGGTCGTCTCGATCTGTGACAATGGCCCCGGTATTGCGCCGGAATTTCAGGCACAGATTTTTGATCCGTTCTTCACGACAAAACCTTCTGGCGAAGGCACAGGGCTAGGACTTTACATCTGCAAACAGATCGTCGATCAGTGTCACGGCACTATCAGCGTAGATACAATGCTTGGCAAGGGGACTTGTTTCCGCGTGACATTGCCGCTGGCTGGTTAAAACTTAGGTCAGCACCATCAGCAAATTAATGCCGAATATGCGGTTCGACGAGTTCCGCAATCCTGAGCGCGTGACGCGGATCTTGAGCGTCCGTTTAAACGGTCAGCGCTCCGATATTCTGGCGGATCTGCTGCACCAGTTCGCCAAACCCCGGCTCATGGATCATCTCCAAGCGGCGCGGGCGGGGCAGATCGACGTTCACGATGGCGCGGATATGTCCCGGACGCTGGCTCATGACTAGCACCCGATCCGCCAGAAAGACGGCTTCGGTAATGTCGTGCGTGACCATGATAGCGGTCTTGTGGTCGCCTGACCATAACGCCAACAGTTCGATCAACATCTGTTCACGAGTCAATGCGTCCAATGCTGCGAATGGCTCATCGAGCAGCAGAATATCGGGGTTTTGCACTAATGCCCGCCCCAACGCCACCCGCTGCGCCATCCCGCCGGACAGTTCGGCGGGGTACGCTTTCTCAAACCCATCTAACCCCACATGCTTGATCACGCTGGTGGCCTGTTCGTCACGGGCTTCGCGAGTCGCCCCGGCAAGTTCCAGCGGTAAGGCGATGTTATCCAGCACAGAACGCCATGGCATCAGGTTGGTTTGCTGGAAAACTAACCCGATCCGCCGCTGGGGGGCAACTACTGTCGCCCCATCTAGCATTACCGCACCCGATGACGGAAGCAGCAGTCCGGCGATAATCCGCAGCAGTGTACTTTTGCCGCAGCCACTTGGCCCAACGATGCAGATAAACTCACCATCGGCAACTTGAAAGGTGGTTGAGGCCAGCGCCTCAATAATTCCGGCTGGCCCCTGATAGCGATGGGTAACGCCCTCAACATTCAACATAGCGCTTAGGGTTCCGGTAGATAGTCGTTACTGAACACCTTCGTGAGATCCACCGGATCGGTGATCAAGCCCATTGCCACAAGCGTATCTTGGGTAAGTTTCCACGCCGCCGGATCGCTGTAGCCATACTTATCAGTTTTCCACAGGTCGATAGAAGCCGTCAACACCGCCATCTGCACGGGATCGTCAGCGGCGAGAGTCTCAACGTATTTGCGGCTGAGATCGTAGGCGGCCTTCGGATCGGCAATCGTGTCGGTGAGGCCGTGTGCCAGCGCCGCGTTCATCTTGCGAACCAGATCGGGCTTATCCTTGAGCGTTTTCTCGTTCGTGACTAGCCCGTTAGACATGAGATTGGCGTAGTCCGCGATCTTGATCACGCGCACTTTGAAGCACTTACTTTCGATCTGGGCGGGTTCGTTGGCAACATAGATCACGGCGGCATCGACCTGTTTGCCGCACATGATCGGTGCGGTATCAAAGCCGATGGCCTTCACGTCCTTGAGATCGCTTTCCTTTAGCTTGGCTGAATTGAGGAGCGCTTGTAAGCCAACGTAGCTGGCTCCGAACTTGCCGGGTACGCCGACCACTTTTCCGGCGAGGTCTTCGGGCTTAACGATGCTAGAATCGGCAGGCACGACGACTCCAACGGGGAACTGCTGATACCAGCGGAACACATAGACCACTGGTGCGCCCTTTGAGCGTGCCAGCAGAACTTGATCGCCGCTGATGAGGCCAAACTGCAACTGATCCGCCGCGATGCGGGTCAAGCCATCGGTTTCGTCAAAGCTGGTTTCGATAGTCGCATCGATCCCGGCATCCTTGAAATAGCCGCGCTCGATAGCAACATACAGCGGCGCGAACTGGATATTGTGAATATAGCCAACGAACAACGTGATAGGTATGGCAGGGCCAGATGGTGTGGCAGGCGCGGTAGACTCTGGCGTGGAAGCCTGCGCTCCATTGGCAGCGACAATAGCGTTGCCCTGTGCTGCATTGATGATCACGCCAGCGAGTAGCGCAACGACGAAGATAACTTTTAGCAAACGGTTCATCTCGGAAACCCTTTCGTATGGGTAGAGCAGGCAGGTAGGTTAATGTCCGGCACGCTGCCAACGCAGCAGCCGACTCTCAAGGCGCGATACCAATTCATACAGCGTCAAGGCTAAGGCCGTTAGCGTGAAAACACCGACCAGCACCAGCGATGTATCATACACATAGCGGGCGGAGTAGATGAGATAGCCCAGTCCCGCTTGAGCGCTGACGGCTTCGCCCACCACAGCACCGATCACCGCTAATGTGGCGCTGATCTTCAAGCCGCCCAGCAAGACAGGCAGCGCGGCAGGCACTTCCAGCCGAGTAAAGATCTGCCAACGAGTCGCAGACAGCGAACGCATCAGGTCGCGCAGATCGGGGCTGACATTGCGGATACCCACCATCGTATTGATCAACATGGGGAAGAAGACGATGAGCGCACACACAATCCCATTGCTGACAATGCCGGGGCCAAAAATGCGGATCAACACTGGCGCAACAGCGATTATCGGGACAGCCTGAAAGCCAACCGCATAGGGGCCAATCGCTTGTTCAAGGAATCGATTGCGGGCGATGCCATAACCCAGAATAAAGGCACTGCTCACGCCCGCCAGCAAGCCGATACAAATCTCTAGCAGCGTGACACCGATATGCCGCAGCAGTGTACCGTTCATCAGCGTCGTGATGAATTGTTGGGCTACGCCAATCGGAGAGGCAATCCCAAAAGCCGTCGCTTGGTCGCGGGTGAGCAGATACCACAGTGCCAGCACCAATAGACCGATAAGTGGAGGCAACCAGTTTAGGCGAGTGTCGCGCCGAAACTTCGCTGTCCGTGCTTCTAAAACCGAAGCCGCGATCTGTTGCGTCGCCCGTGCTGGTTGGTGGAGATGCTGTGTCATAGATTGCCCCATACGTTAAACAGACAATGGGGCAAGGGGAACGTAAAACAAACCAACCTGAATCGCGGCTACCAAGATAGCACGATCAGGGGTCGAAATGTTTTACGTACAGCACAACACACTTCGAATGCAGCCATTGAGCGCTGCATCTGGTGTCGTGGTTAACCCTCTTCCATCCGGACTATCACCGTCGGCTTCGGCCTTGCACCGAATCCACCGCTTGCCATAAGGCGCACGGGTCGCGGGCTTGACGCTCTCACGTCTTACCGCCGGTAGAGACTTTCACTCTGCCCTGAAGGTCTGTACGATCAATTGTAAATTCATTATAACAAGCCGCTAGCCGACCGCCAAATAATAACGATTGCCCTACAGGGCAATCGTATCAAAACTTCATCCCCCACCTTTTAGATCGGTCTACGGACAACGCCTGCCCTGTCCGCTGAATGGTTCTTGTTTTTGAGGTGATAGGATTACCCTAGATTGCTCTATTGTTCAAGGATCAAAATTCACTTTGCCCCAACTCTCTCCGCTGAAGCGGCATGATTGCCATGTCATAGATCGCTTTGGCTATCAAAGCCGTGCCATGCTCATTGACATGGGCAGAATTAAAAAAATAGGTTGAGGGAACGACATCCGCCAGATTCAGTGTGACCAGTTTGGCGGGAACACTGGCGTAAAAACTGCGAAAGGCAATCTCCACGCCAGCGCGATGCCCGATATTGATTACATCATCTGGCGAAAGACTCTCGCGATAAGGGTGTGGCTGCAAAATATTGACGAAGGTTACGTCTTTATCGTGTGTATAGGCCGCGATCTGTGTCACCGTCCGCGTATAAAATTCGAGTGACTCGGCGGTGTAGGCTTGCAAGCGTTCATCCAGCAAACCCGGCGGGGTCTGCAACATGGTGTCATGGCAAGCCCACTGCACCACAAACGATTTTGTGCGCCAGTAGATCAGATTGCACAGGCCATCCGATAACTTGGCTCCGCGCTGGCGATCCGCCTCAAAAAAAATATCCGTTGATTCAGGCGCACCACTCATCAACAGCACTATATCGCCTTTGTGCAAGTCGAGGCTGTGCAGCCGCGCCAATGCCTGTGAAGTATTAGCGCCTGCCATGCCCAGATTCACGACATTGGCTTGTGTGCCGACGAGCGCTTGTAGCTGGCTCGGAATGGTGTACTGGTCGGGGAGTTCATGCCCGATCAGCGCACTATTGCCGATCATCCAGATGGTGCGCGTTGCATCTTTCGATTGGCCTCGCGTCACACGAATGCCATCGCGAAAGTTGATCCATTTGCCTGCCATATCAGAGCGGGTCATGTAATTATCGTTGCCATGCCAGATCCAATCTTGGAAGCTCACTCTAACTTCATCGAGAAATGCGGGCGACCAGTAAGCCGAGTCGCGATAGGGAGTCGAAGGCACATCGCCAAACGCGATCTGGATGTCGGTAATTTCGGGCAGGGGGTGTTCAACCACCCAGTGGACAGCTTGATACTCCGCCAGCGCATAAGCCGCCAACGCGACCACGAAAGTCAAAAAGAGGCGAATCGCACGTTTCATTAATTGGATACTCCACGACACAGTTATCCGCACAATCGTTGCGGAATTGGCGCTACGAGTCAAGTTTAGGGTTATCTCAATTGTGTTTGTACAGCAATTTAAACGTCTGTTCTTATGGCGGATTCAGTAGTAAAATTGCCCCTCGCAGCGTCCTAGCAATAGCGCAGACTGCTGATCAGGAAAGGGGAGAACGGTGTACTCTCAATTCAAAGCCGTTGCAGAAGAACAATGGGTTCAGGTGCGTCGTCGAGTGGTCTGGTCACGGCTACTGGATAATGTTAAAGGCAGCACCGATCAGTTGATCGACTTTAACACGGTTGCCCATCGACTCGGCCTGAAGAACACGATCTTTCGTGGCGCACAGGTGATCCCGCTTGATCAGATCGTGGGCAGTGTCGGGCGCTATCAGGACTTCACACGGGCTTTCCTGCCGATTAACGAGGCGATACGTGACCGCTGGCAGCGCATCGTGAGCATTCAACTTGACCCTAGCCACAATGGTCTACCGCCAATTGAAGTCTACAAGGTCGGCAACTGGTATTTTGTCAAAGATGGCAACCATCGGGTATCGGTGGCGCATACGATGGACTATCGCGATATTGAAGCCTATGTTTGGGAGTACACCGAACCGTTGCCCGATATAACCCCAGAAACTGACATAGATCGTTTCCTGATCGAAGCCGAACGATTAGACTTCCTGAACCATACGGCACTGGATACCTTGCGACCCGACCATAATATCCGGCTGAGTACCCCCGGCGGCTACACAGACTTGCTGTACCGGATCGCAGCGTATCAAGATGTGCTCAGCCAAATCGATGGCGTGGAGGTTCCTTACGCTGAGGCTGTCACCGCATGGTACGATATGATCTACGAAACGTCGATCCAGATCATTGAGCAAGACGGCTTGTTGGAATTATTCCCGGATCGCACCGCCGCCGATTTCTTCGTGTGGGTTATGCGGCATCACGCGCTGCTGAGAGAATGGTGCGATACGGTGACATTGGACGACACCATTGAGGATCTCAAGAAGCAGCAAGCCGAGCATCCAGTCACGCGCATGTTGAAGTCACTGTTGCATAAGGTGCGCCGCTAGCGAGGGGCATTCGCCTTAGAAGCGGCAGCGCGGACACGGCACTGCCGTGTCCCTGCACCAATACGGTATTTCGTCGGGACACCGCCCACGCTGTTCGCACATTTGCCTTGCCTGCGATGAATTATGGGGACAACGGATACCTCGTAGGGACACGGCACTGCCGTGTCCAGTATTGGTATTGGCCTTAACCCATCATTCATTCGGCGAGCAATTGGCGCACTTGCGCGTACCTTCGGCCTCGTATTATCATTACCGTATGGGGACAACACCACCACAAAGGCGTTCTCCACGCCTAAAAAATTATGACTATACGCAAGCCGGGGCCTACTTCGTGACGATTTGCGCCCATCAACGCCAACCGCTATTTGGGTATGTCACGGACGCAGACGAAATGATCCGTTCTGTTGAAGGGCAGATGGCGCATGATTACTGGCACACCATTCCCGATCATTTTCCGATGGTTGAACTGGATGGCTTTGTGGTCATGCCCAATCATATTCACGGCATTCTCGTGTTAGGGGAAACAGCGCCTCCACAACATCGTGGACAGCCCATAGAATCGTTTGGGACACCAGTGCTGCGATCCCTCTCAACGGTGATACGGTCCTATAAATCGATTGTGACGCGGACCAGTCGAGCGATAACCGGGTCGGAAGGTATCGTGTGGCAGGGGCGTTTTCACGACCACATTATTCGCCATGAAGACGATCTACACCGCATCCAGCAATATGTGGCGAACAATCCTGCCCGCTGGCACGACGATACGTTTTATACAGGACACGATTGGTCGTAGGGACAACGCGCACTGCCGTGTCCGCCGCATATCCATACCGTCCATGATGGGTAAAGCAAATACCGGACAACGCCCGCATTGTCCTCGACGCAATATCGGACATGACCAATACCGGACACGGCACTGCCGTGTCCCTACGGGGTTATGCGGTATCCCCACCATTTATAGCGGGGCATTGTCGTGTCCGGTATTCCGTCGAAACTACTGCGTCGCGGTTAAGGTGGGGGTCACAGCGACGGGTGCTGCTGCTGTCGCTGACCCTAACGCGGTGGCAGTCGGGGATGGCCCCGGCGTGATACTAGCAGCGAGGTCTTTTTCCGTCGTGACATTGGTGATGTCCGCGATCTTGACGACTTTGCCGTTCTTGGTCACAGCGACATATTGCGTGCTAATCCAACCGTCTTTGCCGTCGCTAGTCACCTTGAGCCAGTTGCCATCGCCGTTGCGCCCCAACACTTCCAGTTGAGAGCCATTCGGGATCAGCCCCAGCGACTCGGCAGTGGTGTTCGGATCGCGGCGCAGTTGCAGGTTCGCGCCTTCGTTAAGCTTGTCTACTGTTGCGATCAATCCGGCGGCAGGTGGCGGCTGAACTGGCGCAACGCTGCCCTCAGTGAAACCGCGCTGTATGGTCTTGGCAACGGGTATATCAGCGATTTCAACCTTGCGACCACCATGGGTGATCTTGATATATTGCTGATTGACCCAACCGACAACCGAACCACTGTCGCTCTGATAGCGAACCCACAGCCATATGGTGCTATCTGGTTCACCGACCAGTCCACCCTTTGACTTGACTTCGGTTTTTTCTAGCACGATGACCTGTGCATTCGCCGGAATGAGCGCAATCGATTCGGCGGCAATATCCGGTGTACGACGCATCTGCAAGTTCGTACCGTCGTTTACGACGACGGTGCCAATCGTCTGAATGACCGACGCGATAGGCGTAACCGCCCCGGTGCTGACTTCGCCCGGTGTGTTTTCCGCGATCTGCTTGAGCGTCAGAATATCGGCAAAATCCTTGAGTGGTTTGCCGTTACGGGTCAGCGAGACATATTGATTATTGACCCAGCCCGTCACCGATCCACCATCGGGGGCTTGCCATGTTACGTACAGCCAGATCGCGTCTACTGTGACATCTTTAGTATCTACCGTTGGCGTGGGGCCTTTGGTCGGTGTAGAGGTAGGCTCTCCAGTCGGTGCTGCCTTGCCGCGAACCCCAATAACTACCAACGCTGCATCCTTCTGGATCAATGCCAGCGCCCGCGAAGTCAGGTTCGGGTATTCGCGGATCTTGAGGTTGACTCCCTCATTCAGGTTGAACACCGTCCCCAACACCCCTTCAAAAACTGTCGGCTGTGGCGGCGCAGCAGTCGGCGGAATATCGGTGGCAGCCGGAGCCGCCAATGTTTCGGTGGGCTGTGGAACATCGGTTGCCGCTGGCGGCGCAGCGACAGTTGGCGGCGGTGGAACGTCAGTCGGCGCTTCGGCGGGTTGAGTCGCCGCCGCAGCCGGAACTGGGGTATCGGCCTGAGCGACGGCTGCCCCTACCGCTGCCGGAGCGCTAGAAATTTGCTCGTTCAGACTGGTCGCAGCGATGATAAATTTATTGTTCGTGCCGTCGCCTGCCACAATCAGATCGTATAGCACACCGCCGCTCAAGGGCAGTTTCCCTGTTAGGGCGATGGCTGGCGAATCAACTGTGGCGCTGATGTCGTAAATCCCGGCTGGCATTTCAGCGGCAGTCCCTTTGGCACTGCTGGTCAACGATTTATCGCCCACCTTGAGGGTCGCGTTGCCGCCTGACGCACTGATTAGTTTTAGACGGGCGGTTTTTGCGTCCAACGCGGAGATGTTGTCGGGGAAAATCCCAGCAATCAATTTGCCATCTTTGCTGCTGATAGCTACGGTTCCGGCGCTGCCACCTGCTAGCCCCAGATCGGGAACACTGAGCAGGGCTGCGCTGTCGGCGGCAGATCCGGCGGCACGGGCAGTCACTTCGCCCGCTTTGGGATCGAGCGCTAAATGGGGCGTTGCCGCACCAAATTCGAGGTTTGGCACAAACAGCTTTCCGCCCACATAAAGATCGACGGCAGGTATCCCTGCCGCTGCATGAGCAAAGCGGACAAAAGCACTGTCGGCGGGTTTATCGGCATCGACTGGGGCAGTCAGCAGCAAGGTAGACGGTTTGACTGCGCCCCCTGCCGTGCCGAGCGTCACCAGCGTATTATGCGTTCCGGCGATCAGGGGAACATTATCGGCTTTGATAAGCGCCGCGCTCACCGCACCGCCCGAAGGCACAACGGCAACCGAGACCGCCGTCGCTGGAATATCGAAGGCTCCGTAGGGTGTCCCGTATTTAAGCCCTTGAATAAGCGGGCTGCCATCGCCGCGCAGAATATCGATGGCTGGCCCATCCTTGATGGCATCGATAGCCGTTACACGGGTATTGCCGGGAGCCACCGGGCCGAGATCGTCCTCGAAAACGCCCGTCTCCACAGCAGTGGCAGTCCCCTCTACCACGACCGTGAGCGCCTGACCAGCGGTAATCGTCACTTTGCCCTGATACAAACTGGTCGTGGTTCCCGTCGCGGCAACCGCAACCGTGTGATCTCCGGCGGCAATTGCAAGATAGCGCGTTGCTGCTGCGTAATCGAGCGCACGGGCGGCAACGGTTCCGTCAATCGTCACATCGACAGCAGGCGCATCGGGTACAGCATGAACCAGCCGTACTCTCCCACCGGTTGCGGCTTGTGCCGCCTGTGCAGAATTACGGGCATTCTGCCCGAACGCCGCCAACATCACCGCTGCAATCAAGACGACGGTAAAACTAATTCGTCGATTGATGAAGCTCATCGTTTGACTCTCCTTGTTGAAAACATGATCCGGGATGGCAAGGCGCTTGCCCTGCCATCCCGGTCAATAGATCGGGCCTAACGACCTAGGATCAGGTGCCTTCTTGCCACTGATTGAGGTAATGATCCTGTTCTTTGGTCAAGGTATCGATCTTGACACCGAGTGCTTCCAGCTTCAGACGAGCGATCTCGCGATCTATTTCGTCGGGGAGTTGGTACACTTTATTTTCTAGTTTGTCGGCATTCTTTGCCATGAACTCGGCTCCGAGTGCCTGATTAGCAAAGCTCATGTCCATCACGCTGGCGGGATGGCCTTCTGCCGCCGTAAGGTTGATCAGACGACCTTCGCCCAGTAAATTGATCACGCGCCCATCGTTCAAATGATACTGGTGGACGAACGGACGAACCTGCTTGGGCGCACCCTTCGACATTTTTTCCAGTGCCGGGATATTGATCTCGACATTGAAGTGACCGGAATTTGCCACCATTGCGCCACTTTTCATCGCGGCGAAATGCTTCTCATCCAAGACGTGAATATCACCGGTTGCCGTGACGAAGATGTCACCGATCTTGGCGGCTTCATCCATCGACATCACGCCGAAGCCATCCATGACCGCTTCGAGCGCCTTGAGTGGATCGATTTCGGTGACGATGACCTGAGCGCCCATCCCGCGTGCGCGACTGGCAATACCACGTCCGCACCAGCCGTAACCGCCCACCACGACAAAACGCCCTGCCAACAGAACATTCGTCGCCCGCACGATACCGTCAATCGTCGATTGGCCTGTGCCATAGCGATTGTCGAACATATGCTTGGTATTGCTGTCGTTCACAGCGATCACCGGGAACTTCAGTGCGCCGTCAGCCGCCATCGCCTTCAGACGAATCACGCCTGTGGTGGTTTCCTCTGTGCCGCCAATGATGTCCGCCAACAGCTCGGTACGATTCTTGTGGATCTCGCTGACGAGATCCGCGCCGTCGTCCATCGTCTGGTGGGGCTTGTGGTCGAGCGCCTTACGCAGATGCCCGTAGTAGGTTTCGTTGTTTTCGCCCTTGATGGCATAGACAGGGATCTCGTAGTTCGTTACGAGGGAAGCGGCTACGTCGTCCTGTGTCGAAAGCGGGTTAGAGGCACACAGCACAATATCGGCACCGCCTGCTTGCAGGGTTGCCATTAGGTTAGCTGTCTCAGTCGTGACATGCAGGCACGCGGAAATCCGCAGCCCTTTTAGGGGTTTCTCTTTGGCAAAACGCTCACGCAGTTGCCGCAATACGGGCATTTCCTGCTCGGCCCAGTCGATGCGGAACTTGCCGCCGGGGGCCAGATTAACATCAGCAACATCAAACTCTGCGGACATAAAAACTCCTCAATAGAATGGCGATCATGGACAGTGCGATAGTCAGCGAATGCAACACACAAAAAAGTTCGCCCTTCGCAGCGAACGGGGCGTTATTGTACCAAATCTGCCGAATGCTACCAGTGTACAATCCCGGCAGCACACCCTACGCTTAGTCAGCGATTAGCGCACGGATTGGCTGTTAATCAACAGAGTATCCAGCGCTCCCTTGTCATCGAAGGCGGTGCGGAAGCGGGTCACGAATTCATCCGGTGTATAGTGATGAGTCTGGGTTCCTACATTTTCCAGCGTATAGGTAGCGCACAACGCCGCGACTTCGCCGCTGACTTCCCAAGGCCAGTCGAGCGCCATGCCGCGCAAAATGCCTGATCGGAATGCATCGCCCACGCCTGTTGGATCGGCAATCGCATGATCGGGGATAGGGAATATGCCGACCTTATAACAGTGATCATCCACATAAATTTCTGCGCCCTGACTGCCATAGGTGATAATCAACACTTTGGCGTGTTTGAGAACCTCCTCACGGGTCAAACCAGTCTTGTTAACGATCATGCTCCATTCGTATTCGTTGACGATGAGCGTGTGGCAGCGCTCAATGCCATGCCGCAACCCTGCCCCATCCAACCAAGGGACTTGTTGGCTGGGGTCATACATAAAGGGAATGCCGCGCGTGTGGCATTCGTCCACAAGCTGAACCATCGCGGTAGGGTCGTTAGGTGAGATCACTACATAATCTGGCTTGATCGACACCGTATCCGCCAGTGTAAAGTTACGGGCGTAGGCCATCGCGCCACTGTAGAACGAGGCGATCTGGTTGTTATCCTTATCGGTGTTGGCAAAGAAAGAAGCGGTGAAAACGCTGTCGATGACCTGTACTGAACTGGTATCGACCCCTACCGCTTCGAGGCGTGTCCGGTAGTCACCGAAGTCTTTGCCCGCTGTCCCCATCAACCGGGGGCGATGACCTAATAGCGCGAGGCTGTAGGCGATATTCGCGCCGTTGCCACCCCAGTGGCGGGTCATATCTTCAACCAGAAAACTCACACTAATTTTATGTAGATTGTCTGCGATTAGATGCTCTTTGAACTGTCCGGGGAAACGCATCAAATAATCATAGGCAATCGAACCAGTGACCACGATGTCCATCGAGTGATAATCCTTAACAACTAGAAACCGAAAGCAGCAAGGTAGTATAGACGCTATCGTACACAATCGCTATAGTCAACCTAGTCCGGACACGGCACGACAGGGTAGGACGACACACAGGATCGCCCCCTACGAAATGCGCGATAGGGGCGACCCTGTATGGTCGCCCACGATTTTTGCTCACGAAGCAGCAGCCTATGGGTTGGGAGGCAGTGGGATCAGTGGCGCTTCGGAAACTGACTCATCGTTAGGATTGATGCGCCCGCGTGCATTGTGAGCACGGCCTGTTATCGATACAGCACCCATCGCTTTCGATAAACCATAAGGGGCGCTGTTGCCATATACAGCCTCGAATTTGCCGGGTTCGACTACATAGAGTTCATGGTAAATTGCCAACTGTCCGCCCCACCCAATGCGATTGAGATAATCTTGCCACGCCCCTAAATGCCCTTCCGACTTACTGCGTGCCCAATGTTCTAAGTCATCATAAGAACGCCAATACGCCTGAAAAATCATCCCAAACGGGAATATTCGCAAGTAGGTATTGCCACCCAAGCAGCCAGTTTCGGGATGTGTTTGTACATACCGAATCAACTTGACGAATTGCCACACAATCGGCAGCCACTTGTCGGGTCGGAGCACATTATTGATATGACCGCCAACGATGAAGAAAACGAACGGTTCTTTGACATTGGCTGTGAATTTTTCACGCAAGATCGTAGCCATAACATCTCCTGATTGGATAACGCAACAGGCTCATTAGCTTCATTATCTGTCATATAAATTTTGATGCAATTGCCCTAGATCTAACCGTAGGTACTGTGATGTTTTGGTTTGAAAACAACTGAACAAAAGAAAAGAGGTTATCTTTGTGATAACCTCTATTATTTGGCCCGATTTATGGGATTCCTAATCGCAGGTTTTATGCCTTCGCTACGCGAGGATTCACATAAAATTCGGAGTTATCTTTCTGAAGGGTTACTAAGGCCATTCCAGAGAAAAGGATGCTCCAAGAAGATAGAATAAGGAGGA
>JBDTVG010000131.1:0-39566 GCA_040007395.1 Chloroflexota bacterium | reverse complement strand
TGGTAAGCTCAATTTTCGGCTAGGATCCATGAACGTCAACTAGCAATCAGGGTATGATCTGTCTATAAATTGAACCAGTCTGGGTGTAATAATGATCGCGACTCAAATTTCAGATTCCCTGACTCATGCGGAAATGCTCACACACATGTACGCCAGCGATGCCACCTACAATGGACGGTTTCTGACAGGTGTACTTTCTACCGGGATTTACTGTTTGCCATCGTGTACGGCTCGCAAACCCAACGCGGAAAATGTTCGTTTCTTCGCCACCGAAGCCGCTGCGCAAACGGCAGGGTTACGGGCTTGTCGCCGCTGCCGGCCCGACTACTTCTACCAGCACTACGATCCCGACCTTGCCACGCTGACTGCATTAGTAGTAAATGTTCGGCACGTTCCCAGCACATTTGCCAGTACCGACGCAATGGTCTCAGAGTCGGGGATAGGATTGACCAAACTGCACGCCCTGTTTCGTCAGCACTATCACAGCACGCCCGCTGCTTTTCTTTGCCGCACACGGATCGCGGCGGCTTGCCGCTTACTCGAAGATCCCGATAAGCAGGTGATTGAGGTCGCGTATGCTGTCGGCTTCGAGAGTCTTTCGGCGTTCCACGACAATTTTCGCAAGGCAACAGGACTCTCGCCAAAAGACTATCAGCAGTTGGGGAAATCCAGCGATTTTACGGTGACGCTGCCTGAGAATTATGTGTCGTGGGTTACGTTGAAACTGCTAGGGCGTGATCCCGAAAGCCGCACTGAACAGGTCAAAGGTCAGAGCGCTGTCAAGGCATTGCGGATCGGGGCGGCAAGCGTTTTGCTGCATATGGAGTTTCAGCCGCGCAGTGTGGATTGCCATATCGAAGGGACGCAACCCATCACGCCAGAGATCATGCGGGGCATTCACGCGGCGGTGATTCGTCTATTGGGACTGACCAACAGCCCAACCGGATTTGAACGGCGCATGGGTAGCGATCCCAACTTGAGTCGGCTGCTGATAGGTCGTCATGGGCTGCGTATCCCATTGATGCCTGATATTTTCGAGGCGATGACATGGGCGATTGTTGGGCAGCAGGTCAATCTGCCCTTTGCGTACAAGCTGCGCCGCACAGTAGTGCAGTTGTGCGGTGAACCGATTGGCGATAGTGGTTTCATCGCCCACCCGACACCCACCGCTGTCGCTCAACTAGACTACACCGATCTAACATCGCGTCAGTTTTCGCGCCACAAAGCCGAATACCTGATCGATACTGCAAGATTGATCAGTTCTGGTGATTTATCTTTGGCAAATTTGGCGGAAGCGCCTGCAAGTCAGGTTGAACAACAATTGCTGGCGATACGCGGACTGGGGCCGTGGTCGGCGCACTATATCATGCTGCGGGCGTTGGGCTTTGCCGACTGTGTACCACTCGGTGATGCGGGACTGGTCAACGCACTCCGTAAGTTCTACGATCTCGATCATCGGCCTGATAGCACCGAGACAGCGGCATTGATGGAGTTGTTCGCCCCCTACCGAAGTTTAGCAACTTACCACCTCTGGTTAACCTTAGGAGAGAATCCCGGATGACAACCTTAATCTATACCCAACCGTTCGCAACCCCGTTTGGCACAATGGCGGCTGCCGTCGATGAGGCAGGCGTATTACGCTATCTGAGCTTAAATGGTGAAATTGACCCAATTACTACCGAATCTGTAGTCGCGGACTCGAAGCGCTGCGACGAAGCGGTCAAGCAGCTTAACGAGTATTTCCGGCAGGAACGCTATACGTTTGATCTGCCTTTAGCGCCGCATGGCACCGCATTTCAGCAAACCGTCTGGACGGCGCTGCAAACGATTCCCTATGGCACAACGATCAGCTACCGTGAACTGGCGGAACGCATTGGCAATCCTGCGGCAGTGCGGGCGGTAGGTCGTGCCAATGCCACCAACCCAATCGCCATTATCATTCCCTGCCATCGCGTTATCGGCGCGGATGGCACGCTAGTCGGCTATGGGGGCGGACTCGAATTGAAGGAGCAGTTGCTCAAGCTTGAAGGCGCAACGGTTCACGTCCAACAGCGGCTCATGCTGTAGTATTTCATGGGGCCGATCTATGTATCGGCCCACTTTGCTCTATCGATCTCAGTACGACAAGCCAAACTGGTTACAATCCAGCGTGAGCGCCCTGAGAATCGTTCCACCATCGGGTATATCATTTGTTGTCGATAGGGGTTGGAACTTGCCGCTGACAATGCCTAACTGGTTCGCTCGCAACCCACCTAGCACATAGCAACCCGCAACCGCGCTTACGCTGCCGTTAAGATGCAAGCCAACCAATACCGCTGGGATAACTCCCGCCACATAGCCGTGTCCAGCAAAGCCACCGCCCGCGTTATACGGGCCGGGATAGACCATAACATAAGTGGTATCGGCATAGCCCGCTACAAAATCAGCATAGGGTGTGCGGTAATCCACAGCAGGTGCGCCGTTGGGTTTTGGCCCCGGCAGAGGTTGCAGCCACAAACCGTAAGCAGTGGCATAGTCCCGCCGATTGATGATCTGATAGTAAGTATCCAGAAACTGCTGCCCGTCGCTTAACTGGAAATTAATGAAAGTAGGCGTTATCGTCGCTGTCGGACTCGTCGCATAGCAGTTTATACTAAGATATTGACTAACGTTGCTGAGATCGGGGAAAGCCCGATTAGAGATAAAGCCGAGATCGGCATTGAAAATCCGCCACCCCACTGTCGTCTGTGAGATGCTAAAACAGCCCGCGTAGGATACCTGTGTGCCATCAGTATGAAAGCCGAACAGCACTGTCGGAATACGCCCATATTCAGCAGAACTCACCGGGTTAGTCTGGATCGTACCAAAGAACGGCAGCACATGATCGGTATCCACGAAGCCCCCAGCAAAGTCCTGAAAGGTCTGCGGCGGGTTAAGCCACAATGAATACGCCTGTCCGTAATCCTTCAAGTTGATACTGCTGTAATATACAAGCAGCATTTGCGCCGGAGAGATCTGCGTGTTGGTCGGTGTTTGGGAAGGAGTGGCCTGAATTGGGCTAATCTTAAAAGTAGCACATACCAGCAGGATTGCCAGTAGACGCAGCATATTTTTCTTCATAGATTCCTCTCCTAAATGTACAAGCACACCAGTAGCCAGTGTGTAACCAGTATTAGCTTTATTGTACAATAAACTACCTATACGCCGGATTAAGCGTATCGCTTAAAACTTCCCCTTATTGTATGGACTGTTATTTTTGGCTGATCCTTACTTGAGTAACAAGATCACGCCCGTTACCGCCAACAGCACCAAGATCAATGTCTCGAAAGTTTTCATATCCAAGTGACGATCCAATAGGATTCCCGACCACACGCCGAGTGGGATCAATGGTATTGACCATGCCACCACTAGAAACATATCTGGTTGTAAGATATGGGCGCTCGCGTAAGCCGGAATTTTTATGGCGTTGAGCAGCGCAAAATACAGCACTGATGTACCGACAAAGACCGATGGTACGACACGCAGCGACAACAAATAGATCGTGAAGGATGGTCCACCAGCGTTGGCGACAGTCGAGGCGAGTCCTGTGACCGTGCCCAACATATGAGTCTGCCAAGGCGGTAGGGTAACCGTTTTGGCGTTGGCGGAGCGTCGCTCCCACACTTTGTACAGTGTATACAGAAGCGCGACAATACCCAATCCATGCTGTAAAGTGACAGGCGACAGATTGCCAATAACGAGCGCACCAATGATTACCCCGATAATGGTACTTGGCAACATGGTGATAATGATGCGCCGATCCCAACCGCCCCAATGGGCGTACAGAGCACAGACATCGCCTACGAGCAAAATGGGGAGCGAAAGTCCAATGGCTACCGTAGCAGGCACAATCAGGGCGAGCAGCGGTGTAACGAGTGAACCCAGTGCGCCACCCAGTCCACCCTTGGATAGTCCAGTCAAAAACGCAGCGGCAGCAATGACGAGATAAACGACGATAATTTTATTCATAGACTCGCAGTTTTTAAGAGAAAAGGATAACCGTCTACTTGTTGGAAGTCGTGGGCAGTTCCATCAATTGCAATGAGCGATTACGCTATATAGTACAGTTGAAATTAACTCAGTGTCTTACGCTTTTTAGCGTCTTTGGCAGCTTGCGCTTTCGCCAGAATAGCGGAGACATCAGACTGAGCTGGAGATGTGGAAGCAGCGTTTTTTTGCGGTTGGTTAGCATTTTCCGCTTCCCAAGCGTACCAGTTGTAATAAATAATTTTGGCGGCACGCTGCGCGGCTTCCTTCACTTGTGGGTCACTTTCTGTAGCAAAAACAGCGGCAATGTGGGGCAACGCCGCCGGATTATTCAGCGACCCTAATTCGGTGAGTGCTGCTTTGCGATGTTTTGCCTCGGCATCCTTGAGGCGACGTAGCCATACTGCAATGTTAACTTCGGTGGGGCGCTGCGGCGGAATCGCTTCTGTGCCAATCTTGGGACGGGCTACAAGACCAGAGTCGGGATTGTTCGTCGCACCATTTGCACCCGCCATAATGATACTTGCGCCCATCCCTACCCCGCCAACCATTGCGCCGAGCGCACCAAGTGCTAGTGTCGTTCCCACGTTCCGGACTTGGGCATCTTGCCGTTCTTTCATCAGTTCGACATCGAGATTCTGTTGAAGATTCGCCAGCTTGGCGGCCTCTTGCTTTTCTTCTGGGCTAAGTTCAAGGTCACGCCGGAAGTGCTTATGGATCGCATTGGCGGTGCTATAGCCGTTTTGCTGCGCTTGCCAGATAACTTTTCCAGCCCACTTCAGAACGGGTAGTACGTCAGGATCGGTTTCCGAGTTGATCAGGTTACGGAGTGTTGGAAGCGCCAATGTCTCCTCAAGGGTTGCCAGCACACGCAGCATTTCGATGCGGGCAGCAGGCACAGGGTTATTCAAGCTAGCCAACAAAAGTTCTGTGACAGTCATTATTCCCCTCGTTCATGAACACCACTGTTAGGCTATGCAACTTCGTTGCGGCGATTACGCATCTGTTCAATGATATGATACAACGTGGTATGAGCCACCCGTTCCCGGCTCAGTTGGCGGACTTCGGCGGCGGTTAGTAAGCCCTGTTCTGTCACCACGCCGGACACCGCATCCCATGAAGTCGTATCATAATAACGATTAGCGACTCGCACTCCCGGCGGCGGACTATCCCAGATTTCGCCGGGATCGCGCTCTTTGAGGGGCTGTGTGCCAAGTTCAAAAGGCCAGATCTTGTTGGTATCTGCCAGCACATAACATGGCACACCCAACCATCGCGCACAGGTGGTCAAAGTCGCCGTGCCAAGTTTACTGACAATCCCCTGCTCTGAAAGCGCGTCCGCGCCGACAATGACCATTTCGCTGTTACGCACATTGCTAAACATAGCAGCATCGACAGTCAAGGTAACATCGATATTGGCGGCGGCAAGATCCTGCGCCATACGGCGACCCTCAAGACCGGGGCGACCTTCATGGCAGATAACAATCGGCTTGCGTTTGCTCAACCCTGCCGACTTGAGTGCCGCTAACACCGTCGAACTGTACGAGTAGGTACAAATCGTCAGCCCTTCGGTCATCAACGCCACGCAGCGCCGCGACAAATCGGTACTGGCGCGGTATTGTTCCGCCAGAAACGCCTGAGCTCTCTCGCGCAGAACTTGTACTCCGCTCTCGACGGTAATCTGCGGGCTGACAGCGAACAGCACTCGATTATACAGGTTGACAACAGAGGCCATGCCCGTCTGGGAGTCCAGCACTTGTTCGCCAATCGTTACCAATTGGTCTAGCAGCGCGTCAATGCTGCTGAACGAGGCTTGCTCAGACAAATCGATAAGCGCTGTGGCAGTGGCACTGGTCAGAGCGAGTGATCCCGACAGTTTATCATTGACGATTTGCGAGACTTGTTCTTGCCATGCCATGCGTTTCACCCCAAAGCTACCCACGTCCGAGAGGTTCGGCGAGCAATATGCCGAGAAAGCCGATTAAGATGGCCAGATGCAGGATCGAGAAGCCGCAAATACTGATCCATACGCTGCCCGATATTGCTGCTAACAGGTGAACCACCAGACTAACCAAAGTCAGCACAACCGCGCCGATCAAGGGCAATCCACGCCGTGCGGCAAGTGTTGCTGACAGCGCCTTGATGAGATCTTTTAAGCCTGTCGAATTGTCCAACCACCTATAGAAGGCTTTCACAGTTCCTCTTGCAAGTTGGTTCCAGCAAAGCGGGTCAATAACCTTGATGGTACATGCGCTTTGAGAGTCACGCCATTTTCGCTGTGTTGTTCGTCATCAATGATACCGTATTCGTGAATGAGCGAGATCAGGTCGCCGCGCTGGTAAGGCAACGTCAAATTGATCTCGACCATATTTTCGACCAGCAACCGTTCGACTTCCCCTAACAGGCGATCCAATCCCTGATTCTTGAGCGCTGACAGTGGCACGACAGCCGCATAGTCTTTGCCATTTTCGCCTGCGATCAAGTCCGGTATTTCGCCTTTAAGCAGATCGATCTTGTTCAAGGCCAGAATACTCGGCACATGCGGCATATCGAGTTCTGCCAGTGTATCCTCGACCGTCTCGATCTGGGCGAGGTAATCCGGGTGCGCCACATCAACGATATGGATCAGCAGATCGGCTTCGAGAACTTCCTCAAGGGTGGCACGGAAGGCCGCAATCAATGTTGTGGGCAACTTCTGGATAAAGCCTACTGTGTCGGAAAAGAGCGCGACTTTGCCGCCGGGCAGCGTGAGCCGCCGCGTCGTCGGATCTAAGGTCGCAAAGAGTTGGTTTGCCGCATAGACTTTCGCGCCAGTCAGCGCGTTAAGCACGGTAGACTTACCCGCATTGGTATAACCTACCAGCGCAACCACTGGCATTCCGAGGCGGGTTCGCTGGGCACGGTGACGACCCCGATGCGCCCGCACCGCTTCGAGGTCTTCTTTCAATTTGCTGATCTTCCGCCCGATTTCGCGGCGGTCAACTTCAAGCTGTGTTTCACCGGGGCCGCGCAACCCGACTCCTGCCGAACCACCACGCGCTGCGCCACCGCCTGCCTGTCGGGCAAGGTGAGTCCATTGGCGTGTCAAGCGTGGGAGGCGATATTCGTATTGAGCGAGTTCGACCTGCAATGCCCCTTCGCGGGTGTGGGCGTGTTGGGCAAAAATGTCGAGAATTAGAGCTGAACGATCCAGCAATTTTACAGTATCGCCAAACGCATTCTCCAACTCACGTTGGTGGCGCGGCGAAAGTTCATCATCAAATATGATAACGTCGGCAAGGGCGCTGGTGGCTAGCTCGCGGATCTCTTCGACTTTGCCCGATCCGATAAAGGTTGCCGGGTCGATATGGTTCAAATGCTGCATGGCCCGTCCAACGACTTCGATACCTGCGGTATCAGCGAGTAAGGCCAATTCATCTAGCGAACTTTCTAGCGGGATTAGCGGGCGTGATCCACGCACGTCGGCTCCAACGAGAAACCCCCGCTCAATAGGACGTGCGGTAAACCCTTCATCCTGATAATTCAATCGTTTTCTACCTGCTTGTTAAATTACACTTAAATTACTCGCACTTGGTACCACTCGCGCAGTCGTGTGAGCGCCTCATCCAATCGGTCATCGGCAACACCTAGACTCAAACGGACATAGCGATGCCCACCCGTCCCATACATTTCGCCGGGAGTCACGGCGACCAATGCCTCATTGAGCGCCCGATCACAATACTCCTGAGCGCTACCGTCCAGTACACGCGCCCAGACATACAGTGATGCTGAGGTTTTGAACGCTTCTAGCCCGATCTCTGGCAAAATCGCCAGAATGCGATCCCGGCGGGCCTCATAATGGGCATTGCGCTCATCAACCCATGACTGTGGCGTTGTATTGAGCGCGATAGTCCCGGCATCATAAATGGGTTTGAAGTGACCGCTGTCCATGTTGCTTTTGACGTTGAGCAGCGCCTTGATAGCCTCGGCATTGCCTACGCACGCGCCAAGTCGGAAGCCTGCCAAATTGTAAAACTTGGAGAGTGACATAAACTCAACGGTACAGTCTTTGGCTCCGGCAACCTGTAAAGCACTAGGCGCAACGAAACCATCGAACGCTACTTCGCAATAGGGATTGTCTGAACACAGCAGCAAGTCATGATCGCGACAGAAAGCGACTGCTTCTTCGTAGAACGATAGGTCGGCAGTTGCGCCTGTTGGGTTGTTCGGATAGTTGACCCACAGCAGTTTGGCCCGCGACAGATCGCGCCCAATAGCGCTGAAATCTGGCAGATAGCCACGCACTGGGTCAAGCGGCACTTCGATAATTTCGCCGCCTGCCAACCGTGTTCCCATACCGTAAGCGGGGTAAGCAATATCCGGTATGATGGCATAATCGCCGCGATCTAAGTAGGCCAGCGAAAGGTTAACTAACCCCTCTTTGGAACCGATTAGCGGCAGCACTTCACGCATGGGGTCAAGGGTTACACCGAACCGCCGCTGATAGTAGGCGGCAACAGCTTTGCGAAAGGCAGGATCACCTTGATAGCTGCCATACTGGTAATGCGTCGGATCGCTCTCCGAAGCCTTTAGCGCTTCGACGACAGCATCCGGCGGTGGCAGATCTGGGCTACCAATATCTAGCCGAATCACGTCATGACCAGCGGTAGTCATCTCGGCGATGCGTTGCCCGATCACGGCAAAACGGTAGGGAGGTAGCTGGCGAAGTCGGTAGGCACGTTCTGGGAGTTTGCTCATAATTGAATTCAATTATAGTGCTGAATACCGCTTTGGCGCGATAACCCTCAGCATTTATTCCTTCAAGCGTAATTAGGTTGTCCATTAATCCTAACTCAGGCGCTCAAATATGTCTAATCCTATGGGCAGGCGACTTTTACAGTTTCCTACCAAATCTTTAGTTGTGTGAAAACATGCCATGAACCAACAGAGCATTTGGCATATCCGTTTTGCTCAGTAATGCTATTATGCGAAATCGTAATGATGGGATGCGACGTGTGATCCCGTCTTACCCACCAATTTTGCTACGGCGAACGCGCCACCCGGTCGCCCCCCACGCCAATGCACTTACATCTGACGGGGCAATCTTGGTTGCCTTGCCATCGCTGTAGACATATGCCGCGCCTTGCTGCACATAGGCGATGCTTTGTCCATCTGGCGAAATTGCCAATGTATGGGTGAATGCATAGACATCATCGACATTGCCAAGTTTATCTATAGATTTATTGGGGCGTGCAATCTCCCATTCGGGGGCGACACCGATAGAGTCAATAAATAGGCTTATTCCACCGGGCGAACTGAGACTATAGAGTTCTGGGGTACCGGGCATACCAAAAAGTCGTCCAGAAAGAGGATCGATGAGCAACCATTGTGTTTGATCAAGCGGCTGATTGGACGGGCCTTTTACCAAGGCCCCAATGTACTCTTTGTCACCGTCCTTCATCCATGCAAACTCATACAACCCATCGACTGTGATAGTTGAGAGTAGATTGCCCTCGCTATCGAAGATAAGGAGCGCGTCTGCGCCACCTTTGCCATCGGCAGTTACTGTTTTACTCCACACTGCGATTCCTGACTCGCTCCATTGTACTTGCGGTGGAACGGGCAGATTGCATTGAGAAAAAGTTAATGTAGGGATTATGACCGTATCAATCTTCTTTTCAATATTGTAAATGATTAATTGTGGTTGACACATCATATTTGTGCTATTATCTGTTGCAAGTTGCGACCACGCAAGGAATTTGCTATCCTCCGACCAAGTCGGCAGAGACCGCATTATAAACTTGTCGGCGTGATTCGATGTGGAAAACGCTGCATCAGGCGGTTGATCGGCAATACGCACTGTATCGCCGGTGGCGGTATCCATCAACCAGAGGTTAGAGGGGATCTCTCTCCCCACCGAACCAGACTTCTTGATAACATCAACGCCAATTTGAGCAGCGGATTTGTAAGCAACCATTTTGCCATTAGGGGAAATAACCGGACTCTGATTGTATCCCCAATTTGTTCTCTGTATTAGCTGTGGTTGCGTTCCTGTCCACGTCCAAAGGTCTCCGTTTAGTTGTAAGACAAGTACACCACTCGTTTGTTGTACAGTGACAAAGATAAGTGTTGCAAAAAAAGCTTTTTTAAGCAACCTTAACCCTAAGTACATTAACATCAATAATACTCCTGATGGGTAAGTAATAAACAAAAGACTGGGTACAATTGTACATTTGCTGTACAATGCCCTATACAAACCTTAACAATAACAGAACAAATTTTCTTTAGCACATAAGAGCCACTGAATGTTACAATTTTATATAATAGCACAGCTAAAAATCTAAGTGTCTATAGAAGGCCGAGATAAGGAATTTTTCAAAACTCAGGTTGGTTTCCGAATGAATGATATAAACGCCGCAGTACAATTCGACATAGGGACATTTCATAACATGCAGATCGATAGTTTGACCGGGTTCGACATTTCCCAGCTAGAATCCTCCATTGAAAACAAGCGTGTCATCATCTTCTCACCGCGTCTACGCAACCGCAACGTGTTAATGGCGGGCTTCATAGCGCAACCCGGTACGTACCTCTATACGCTTTCGTCCCATGATTCTACCTTAACGGTTTTTCTGGAAAATCTTGTCAATGGCTTGAGCGATACCATTCCTAATTTCGGCGCTCAAACCCTTCAGGCGCTCAATGCATCTTCAACTACACCGAGGGATCTGGCAGAGGCATTAGTCGCTGACCTAGGCAAAGCTAAACCTAAATGCACTATCTTGATCTTAAACGATCTGGACATACTAGAACAGAATGATGAAGTTTCCACATTCTTACAGCATCTGGTCGATAGTTTACCGCAGGCCAGTCATCTTGTGATCAATAGCCGCAATATCAACTATTACCCTTGGAATCAACTGGTTCAAACGGGTGAAGCGGTGGTACTTGGCGAAGAAACGGGATTGGGTGGCGGCATTTTTAACGCAGGTGCCCCAGAGATTGCCCACCTTGAGGTTTACGGATTCGGCACTGGCAGAGTATTTATCAATGGCGCACCGGTAGATACCTGGGATGGGCCGCTGCCTCGCAACCTTTTTTATTACTTCATTGACCATCCTATGGTTACACGGGATGAAATCTTTGAAACCTTTTGGCCCGGACTCAGCACAAAGGAAGCGACGAATGTCTTCCATGTGACCAAGCGAAAAATCAGTGAGCGGTTGGGCTACGAATTAACTTCGTATTCTGGCGGCTTCTACCGACCTTCAAATCAGATCAAAACTCACTACGATGTGGCTCTACTGGAAAAAAGTTTTCAGAGTGGATCGTCAAAGCGTGATAAATCTGAAATTGAAGACTGGTATGAAGTAATTCATTTGTATCGCAGTGAATTTCTTCACAAACTGGATATGCCTTGGATTTTAGACCGCCGTGAACAATTGAAACGTACCTATGCAGAAGCCTTGATTAGTATGGGGCGCATATTCAAATCGCTGAATGAAACGGATCGGGCAATTCACTACTATCTGCGATCCCTTCGGGAGTTACCTTACCGCGAAGATATTCATCGGGATATTATGACGATATATTATGGGCGGGGTGAAGCCGATAAAGCGCTGGCACAGTATGCAACGCTCGAAGCGATACTACGGCGTTCTTTAAATATCAAGCCTTCTCACGCGACAATTTTACTCCGCGATATGATCACTGGCGAGAATACGCGCCGATAAACACGCCGTAGCGAGGAACCTAACCATAATCCAGTGTTGATTTCTCGAATAGCTTCTCACAATTATGCCTTCATATGAAACACAGGTGCGAGTCGGACGCGAAACCCTGACCGTGATTGTTGCGGTCGATTCGCGCCTACGCAAAACTGCCCGTTGGACTCTGCACGATAAAACTATCACGCTGCGCGTCCCAGCAAGCATGACCCGTGTCCAGACCGATCAAATGATTGCGGATATTACGCCGCGTATCGCCAAGCAGCGCAAGCGGGCTACTCGCCAAACTGCCGTCGATCTCATGGCGCGAGCAATGGCTATAAACCATGCTTACTTCAACGATGAGTTATCATGGCACTCAATACGTTGGGTTACAAACATGGATCGCCGTTTAGGCAGCTTCACCACAGGCGGAACGACTGACGGTGACATTCGTATCAGTGAACGTATCCGTCAGTGGCCTGCCTATGTGGTTGATTATGTGCTGGCTCATGAGATTTGCCACCGCAAGTACCCTAACCACAGCGCGGAGTTTTGGAGCTACCTCTCACACTATCCCCATGTGGAACGGGCATTAGGCTTTTTGGATGGCATCGCCCACGCCGAAGGAATCGATCCTGAAACGCTGATGGATTAAGTACAGTTTACTGCGCCGCTACTTTTACCCAGATCATAAGCACCAATTTCTCTGCAAAATTGACGAAAATTGAGGATTTTTGTTTATATTTGTTGAAATACTCAAAACGAGTCTTTCATGGTAATGGATTTCTGCACAAAACCAACCAAATCTGAAAAGACATTTGACAATATTTGCTAGCTATGGTAGCTTTTAACAGGTTTCAACAATTATTCAATAAATTTTTGACAATTATCAACAAACTTTAAATGACTTCACAAGCCAAGCAACTTGCCTTAGAAATACGCGGCATCTCCAAACGCTTTGATGCAACACAAGCACTGGATAATGTGTCCCTCAATCTCTATGCTGGGGAGATCCACACGTTGTTGGGCGAAAACGGCGCAGGGAAGTCTACGCTAATCAAGATTATGACGGGCGTTCAATTGCCCGATCAAGGCGAAATATTGCTCGATGGGCAGCCTATCCGGATCGAGAATACGGCGCAAGCACAGCACTATGGAATCGCCGCCATTTATCAGGAGCCGATGACCTTCCCTGATCTGAACGTGGCTGAAAACATCTTCATTAGCCATCAGCATCGCGGCGCGATTGTCAACTGGCCTGCGATGTACAAAGATGCGGAAGATATTCTGAGCAAACTGGGTGTCAAGCTCGACGTTCGCAGTCAGGCACGCGGACTCACACTGGCAGCACAGCAAACACTGGAGATCGCCAAAGCAATCTCGCTCAAAGTGCGCGTTTTGATTATGGATGAACCTACCGCGTCACTTTCTGCCCATGAAGTGCTGCAACTGTTCAACATTGTCAGAACCCTGCGCGATCAGGGTGTCGCCATCTTGTTTATCAGCCACCGCATGGACGAGGTATTTCAGATCTCGGATCGCATCACGATCTTCCGTGATGGCAAGCTGATCTCCACTGATCTCGCAAATGAGGTCACACCGCAGAGTGCCATCCGCGATATGGTTGGGCGCGAAATGGGCGCATTTTTTGTCAAAGACAAAAGTGAGCGTGGCAACCTATTACTTTCCGTAAAAGACCTCGCCAAAGAGGGTGTTTTTACGGGGGTCAATTTTGAGATATATCAGGGCGAAGTGCTAGGCTTTGCCGGACTAGTCGGTGCGGGACGTACCGATATTGCGTTGGCTTTGTTCGGGGCAGCCCCCGCGACAGGTGGCGAGATTACCTTCGATGGCAAAGCTGTCACAATCCAATCGCCACATCAGGCTACACAGCTTGGGATCGCGTATGTGACCGAAGATCGGCGCGGACAGGGGCTTGTCATGCCGATGTCTGTTGCGGCAAATATGACATTGCCTATGTTACGCCGTTACTTGAACTGGCTTGGCCTTATCCGGCACCGCGCCGAAAATGACACGGCTGAAGAGTACCGCAAGCAGCTTTCCATCCGAGCCGAGTCGATCCAATTGCAGGCAAGCAAACTTTCCGGCGGCAACCAACAAAAGGTTGTGCTCGGTAAGTGGCTGAATACAAATCCGCGCCTGCTGATTCTGGACGAACCAACACGCGGGATCGATGTTGGGGCAAAGGCCGAAATCCACAGCATTATCAATAAGCTTGCTCATCAGGGTATGGCGATTATGATGATTTCATCGGATCTGCCAGAGGTGCTGGCGATGAGTGATCGCATTCTCGTCATGCGTGAAGGCCGACAGATGGGCATTTTCAATCGCGAAGATGCTACTCAGGAAACGATCATTACTGCCGCAATGGGGCGTGCCAATGAAGTGGAGACGGCAGTAAAGTAATATGAACGCAATTCAAGGCTCTGTGCGACAGATGCTGCGCCCCGAACGGCTGCGCGAACTCAGTCTGGTGATCATCATTTTTGCCGTTCTGCTGCTATTTGGCACTCAGATCGACAACTATTTCAATCCACGTTTCTTCCGCACCATCACGAGCGGCGTGATGATCATCGCGGTAGTAGTCGTGGGCGAAACGCTGGTTATCCTCACCCGCAACATTGATCTTTCGGTAGGGTCAATCGTTGGCTGCACAGCCTATACAGTAGGGCGTATCGTTGCCGACAACAATAGTATCAGCCCACTCTCGCTGATTCTGATAGCGATTGGCATGGGCGCACTCCTCGGCCTGCTCAATGGTGTGCTAGTGAGTTATGGGCGCGTTCCAGCCATTGTCGTAACGCTTGGTACGTTGGCGCTCTTTCGGGGTGCGCTGGTGGAGTTTTCCGGTGCGAAAAGTGTCACTACCTCGACACTTCCCGTATGGCTCAACGATCTGGGGCAAATCAATTTATTTTCGGTTGGCCCGTTTGACTTTCGTATTCTAGTCGTCCCCGCGATTGTGGTGGTGATTGTCTTTCAACTGGTGCTGTCGCTGCTGCCTTATGGGCGGCGGCTATATGCGATTGGCTCTAACCCAGAAGCCGCCCGATTTGCCGGAATGCCCGCTCGACGTATTGTGATGATTGCATATGTGTTATGCGGCGCACTGTCGGGGTTGGCAGGGTTCATGTTTTTGGCGAGGTTTGGCAACCTCACAGTAGTGGCGGCGCAAGGCATGGAATTGCAAGTCGTCGCGGCGGCGGTGGTCGGTGGGGTTAGCACATTAGGCGGTTCTGGAACAATGGTCGGAGCGCTGCTTGGTGCGATCCTGATCGAGATCATTGGGGACAGCCTGATTCGCCTCCGTATCAGTGAATTCTGGAAGGATGCTTCGTTGGGCGTGTTCATTCTATTAGCCGTTGCCAGCGATAAAATAATTTTGGGTCGAGTGCGCGATATTGCGGCGCGTAACCAGCGGCGGCTAGAGCAAACTCCCACTCAGGTTGCTCCTCAACCCAAAGCACAAAAGGATAGCGCGCATGTCCAGTAACCGAAACTGGCGCTTCCTGCTCAGTTGGGAAGGGCTGCTCACTTTCATCGTTATCCTTGTAGTGCTGATCAACATTCGGTTGTCGCCTTTCTTTTTGCACGGCGATAACTTGATTAACCTGTTCGGTGTCTCCATTGAAAAGATCATCGTCGCACTGGTGATGACTTTCATTATTATCAACGGTGAAATCGATCTGTCGATAGCGTCAATCATGGGGCTGGCAGCTTCGCTGGCGGCATGGTTAACCGAACATGGGATGGATTTTTCCTTAGCATTAGTGTGCAGTCTACTCGCGGGAGTAGTTTGCGGGGCGATCAATGGATTCTTTGTGGCCTATCTGGAGATGCCCTCGCTGGTCGTTACGCTTGCTGGATTGATCGCCTATCGTGGTGTGGCCCGAATCCTGCTAGAAGATCGATCCTTTACGGGCATCCCACCTTGGTATAACGACCTCGGCACTCAACCCATTCTTGGGCAATTCCCACTATCACTCCTTATCTTTTTCGCACTGTTCGTGATCGCCTTTATCATCCTGCATTTCTCCGCCTTCGGGCGACTTGTGTATGTCATTGGCAATAACAAAGATGCTGCCCTGATGTCAGGGGTGCGGGTACGACGGGTCAAAATGACGTTGTTTATCGCATCAGGCATTATCTCGGCGTTGGCGGGTCTTTTGTATGTTTCCCGTCTGGGGGCAGTGCAGGCCAGCATCGCCGAAGGCTTTGAACTGGATATTATCACGATAGTCCTGCTCGGCGGTGTCAGCATTTTTGGCGGCACTGGGACAATGGTAGGGGTAGGCTTATCGATTCTGCTTATTCTCAGCTTGCGTAATGGAATGTCGCTGGCGAGTGTCACCGGTAATACGCAAAGCAGCATCATTGGATTAATCCTCATTCTTTCTGTGCTTATCCCCAACCTCGCACAACAGGCGAATCAAGCTTGGAAACGCCGAGGTTATCTCTCTCGTCCGAAGGAAGCCCCGATCAGCAAGGAGGGTACGCTATAAGTCGATGCGACGAAATTTCATCAGACGAATTGATTTTTTCTCACTATACCGCCTGAAAATTTTTGTATGGAGAATTACACATGAACGTAAAACCTAAGGCATTAAAACTCTTGGTTCTGGCTGTCGTCGTTAGCGTGGCGACAGCGTTTGGCCCTGCGCTACGTGCTCAGGGTGCTGACCCGATCCAAGCGACTAAAGGCAAGGCCATTAATATGGTGCTATTGCCCAAGTTCTTGGGGATCGCCGTTTTCGATCAGGCTAATCAGGGTGCTCAGGAAGCCCACACAGAACTGGGTAACACTGGCAAACTGGAATTCCTTGGCCCGACCCCTGAAAACAGCGTAGCAGGCCAAATCGAGATCATCAAAGCGGCAACCACACGCGGTGTGAACGCGATTATGATCTCCAACAATGCGGGCGATCAACTCGTCCCATCCACCAAAGATGCACTGGCTAAGGGGATGAAGGTTGTCTCATGGGACTCCCCTATCGCCCCCGATGGTGAGAATCTGTTCGTCGCGCAAGTCGATTTCGCCAAACTCGGCACGACTATGGCAGATATGGCGCTAGACATCCTTGGGCCAGACGGTGGCGATTGGGCATTCCTCTCCGCTTCACCAGATGCCGCCAACCAGAACGCCTGGATCGCCGCGACCAAAGATGCCCTCAAAGACCCCAAGTATGCCAAGATTCATCTGGTCGATACCGTTTATGGTAACGACAAGTCGGAAGATAGTTACAAGGCCGCTCAAGGGCTGGTCGATAAATATCCCAACCTGAAGCTCATCATGTCCCCGACGACGGTTGGTGCTCCGGCAGCTTCTAAGTTCCTGCAAGACGAAAAACTGTGCGATAAGATCAAGGTCAGCGGTCTGGCTCTGCCATCGGAAATGGAGTCCTACGTCAAGAACGACTGCGCTCCCGAATTCGCACTGTGGAGCTTCGTGGATCTCGGTTACTTGACCTACTACACGACCTATATGCTTGCCGCTGGTGACCTCAAAGGCGTAGCGGGCGAAAGCTTTGTAGCAGGCCGGATGGGTACCTACACCATCGAGGAAGATCCAAGCCGTAAAGGTGGTCTACGCATCATCATGGGACCCTTCACCATCTACAACAAGGATAACATTGATGCGGCAGTAGGTAGCCCCGCCGCGACGATGGACGCATCAATGGCCGCGACAATGGAAGCCACTACAACCAAATAAACCGTCTAGATAATGATCAAAAGGGGCATTGGGCAGCTTGCTCAATGCCCCTTTTTGAATAGCCGCTACGCTGTATGGTATCGAAAAATTGAATTGCTACACTAACGAGCAAAGCCTTGACTACTTTTGACCGCCGCAAACACATCCTCAAACTTGTTCGGGAAAACCAGAGTATGAAGGTTATAGACCTCGCACGCCTGCTGGATGTTTCTGAAGGCACGATTCGTAACGATTTGGCGACGCTGGACGAAGAACAACAACTTTTACGAGTACGCGGCGGCGCAGTGCTTCGCGAAGAATCACCCAATCAAGTTTGGCAGCCCCCTTCGCGAATCGATCTCAATGCGGATGTCAAAGTACGGATCGCCCGGTGGGCCGCCGAATTGATCGAAAATGGCGATTCGGTTTTATTTGATGACAGTACGACTGTGTTGAGGATGGCCTCGTTTCTGAAAGATCGGCGCAATCTGACGGTAGTCACGAATGGGATCGAAGTGGCGCGAGCGCTTGCCGAAAATACCTCGAACACCGTGATCCTGATTGGGGGCATTCTGGGAGCGGACGGCGTTTCGGTCAAAGGGACGCTTGCCGAAAAATTTCTCAAGGAGCTGCATACACAGCGGGCATTTGTGACCTGTTCTGGCTTTTCGCTCGAAACGGGTCTAACCGAGACAGATATTCATCAGGCGCATATCAAAGCGCAGATGATCCGTTCTGCGGAAAAGACCATCGCCTTGATCGACTCCAGTAAATTCGGCAAACTGGGCCTGACTCCCTTTGCCAGCACCAAAGACATTGCCCATATTTTCACCGATAGCAATGTTAATCCGCAGATTGTGGAACAGCTTTATCAGGACGGAATCGACCTGACAGTTTGCGAAGAAAATACTGTCTCCTCTTTCACCCTGCGTGACAAACAGTTGACCCACTATCGAATTGGATTTGCCAATCTGGATGAGATAAGCGCCTTTTCGATTGACGTGCGGCGTGGACTTGAGCGTGCAGCGAAAGATGCTAGTAATATCGATCTGATCGTCGCCGATAACCAGTTGCATGGCGAAGTCGCCCTACGCATTGCGGACGATCTGATTGATCGCGGCATTGACCTGATGATCGAGTACCAGATCGATCAAACAGTGGGCAGCCTATTGATGAACAAATTTCGTCAGGCCGATATTCCCGTAATCGCGGTCGATATTCCGATTATCGGCGCAACGTACTTTGGCACGGACAATTACAATGGTGGCTTTGGGGCGGGTCAAGCGCTAGGCGAGTGGATTAGTCGCCAGTGGAAAAAGCGACTAGACGGCCTGATCGTCCTTGAGGAACCTCGCGCAGGAGCGTTACCAGCCTCCCGCATTCAGGGGCAACTCGATGGCCTGATCAACGTGATCGGGAGTATTGATGAGTCTATTATCTACTTTCTCGACTCATCCAATATGCTCGAAGTTAGTCAGGAAGCCATGTTGCATCTACTAGCGACTCTGACCGATAAGCATCATTTGGCGGTATTGCCCTTCAACGACGAGGCGGCTATTGGTGCATTGCTGGCAACACAACAGGTTGGGCGTGAAGCAGATGTAATTATCGTCGGGCAGGGCGCGGATCGACGTGTGCGTGAAGAAATCCGTCGGGAGGGATCGCGTATCATTGGGTCAACGGCATATATGCCCGAAAAATATGGCGGAAAGTTGATTGATCTGGCTTTGAAGATTCTGCGCGGTGAACCTGTTCCTCCGGCAGTATATAGCGATAATGTATTTATTCACGCCGGGAATATCGAGGTCTATTATCCGCAACACTGAGGGATAGTTGTGCTGTTTCTGAAGCCGGTAATCACAAATTTTGGAGGGACAGTTGTCCCTCCAAAATAACGTAGTTGGATCTGCGATGAACTAGGCGGGGTTGAAGACGTAGACCATGCCACCTTCAACGAACCCAGCGATTGGATAGGGAAGTGTGTTAGTCATGTCTTGAAACAAATGGATCACTGTCACAATTTTGTAGACACCAGCAGGGATGGCACCGAGGAGAATCGCAATGTTCTGGGTGTAGATGCGCTGTGGAACTGGTCCCGGTGGGGTTACCAAGGGGGCACTGGTAGTGTCTACGAACCGGACAGGCAGGTTGAACTCTGGGCCTGTACCGATAGATTCCAAGAACACGCGGATGTGGAACTGACCGGGTAGGAAAGATACCCCCATGCCATGAATTTCCCAATCGACCTTGATATTCCACTGTTCATCGTTGCGGATGATGTTGGTCGGGGGAAAGACCGGGCCGGGTCCTTCGCCTACTGTCGCCAGCAGAGTCCCCTGATAGTCAGCTAGGGTAGTCTCGAAAACGTTCGGAAACATGATACTTCTCTCCTTGTTTTGTGTGTCTGGGACACATACTACAACTTACATCGCTAAAATACTGAAACTTGGAGCTATCTTTTTTGCACGTGCAGCACCGAGTTATGACATAACAATACGCCACAAGCTGACCCACTGTCATGAGACGGCTGTCACAATCCAGTCGGGACACCTATCACGACTGAATCGGGACAAGGCTCCCATGCCATCGGGAGGCCTGTGGTGTAAAGTCATGTACAATAGGACTAGATAATCGGTATAAGCTATATGTGGAGCGCGTGAGCCTATGATCGACAGGGTTGATCCCACTAATTTTCAAGAAACGCTGGAGCACCTTTCTGACGATGTGAGATCTTTGGAAACCGTCTGTATGCAGATGTTCCAAGCATTCGGCAAAGCCGACAGCCCTTTCGCGGGCAGGACGACCCTATCGCTGAATAAGATCACGCACGATCTGGAACTAGCGCAGGAAAAGTCGGAAAATGCCACACAAAAATTGCAACTCCTACAAGAACTGGTACGGACTTCAGCGCTCATCACTTCGTCGCTAGAAGTTAATCAGGTGCTCGAAGAAGTTATCGATACGATTATTACACTGACAGGTGCAGAGCGTGCATACTTGATGCTGCACGACAAAGCCAGCGATGAACTGACCATTGAAGTAGCCCGCAACTGGGATCACGAAACGCTGTCCAAAGAGACAGTTAGTTTTAGCCGGGGCGTGGTCAAAACGGTGATCGAGCAGGAAAAGCCGATCCTGACGGCAAATGCACAAGTCGATGAACGCTTTCAGATTATGAAAAGCGTCTTCAAGTACGATTTGAAATCTATCTTGTGTATGCCACTCACACTGCGCGGAGAGATTATCGGTGTGCTGTATGCAGATAGCTGCACCAACCAGGTCAACTATAGCCCCGATAATCTAAAATTGCTGATGGTGTTTGCGAATCAGGCCGCAATCGCGATTGAGAACGCCCAGCTTTTTGAGCAAGTCAAAGCCGATCTGGAAACGGCGCAGCGGGAAGTCCATCGTTTGCGGATTCAGAAGGCAACCCTCGCTTCCAATGACGTACTGCCGACGATTGTTGAAACCGTAGCTCAAGTACTCGATCTGCCTTATGTAGCAATTGCGCTTAAACATGATGATCAATTTGTGATCAGTGCCAAGTATGGACTGCCCAGAGAAGATTTGCTGCGACTGCCTCTGGTCTATCAGACCAAAACCGTCGGTGAATTGATCCTTGCTAGCCGCACCCCCGATGAGCCATTTACTCCGGCGGATCGCTACTTGCTCGACGAACTTACCCGACAGGCTGGCATTGCGGTACATGCCGCCCGTCTCAGTGCCGATTTGCAGCGTTCGCGGGAGCGCCTCGTGACCACCCGCGAAGAAGAACGCCGCCGTTTGCGCCGCGATCTGCACGATGGATTAGGCCCTGTATTGGCAAGCCTGATGCTCAAACTCGATGCGACTCGCAACCTGTTGAAACACGATCCTGTTGCTGCTGATACACTGCTTGTCGAACTCAAGACACAGGTGCAGTCGGCGATCACCGATATTCGCCGTCTTGTCTACGAACTGCGCCCACCCGCGTTGGATGAACTCGGTCTGATCTCGGCACTGCGCGAAAATATCATGCAATATAACCATGATAATACGCTGAGAGTCTCCTTCGAGGTGCCCAACCGATTGCCATCATTGTCGGCAGCACTAGAAGTGGCGGCCTATCGGATTACGCTCGAAGCATTGACCAACGTCACCCGTCACGCTCAGGCGCATAACTGTCATATTCGCTTTACACTGGACGATGCGCTGTGTCTTGAGATCACCGACGATGGCTACGGACTCGCCGCCGAACACCGTGCCGGAGTCGGGATCACTTCGATGCGTGAACGCGCCGCCGAACTCGGCGGAAGTTGTGTGATCAAATCCAATGAAAGAGGAACGAGTGTTATCGCTCGTTTACCATTGTCCACCAAGTAGCGTTGTGGGATAGAAAAGAGAAGTGCAGCATGAACCCAATGAACCCGATTCGTATCCTTATTGCCGATGACCATCCGCTGTTTCGCGACGGTATGGCAGCACTACTGCGCTCATTGGAGAATGTCGAACTGGTCGGGCAGGCCAAGACGGGCGAGGAAGTCATCGAACTGGCTGACGCACTGCAACCCGACGTAATCTTGATGGATATTCGAATGCCCGATGTGAACGGCATTGAGGCGACTCGCCGCATTCTAGAAGCCAGCCCGCACATCAGCGTCCTAATCGTGACGATGGTTGAGGATAGCGATTCGCTGTCTGCTGCACTTCGGGCGGGCGCACGGGGCTATCTGCTCAAAGGTGCGGATCAGGCCGAAGTGATGCGGGCGATTCAGGCAGTTAGCAATAATGAGGCGATCTTCAGTTCGGCAGTGGTTCCGCTGCTCTCCAATATTTTTAGCGCATCGCGAGGGTCGGCAGCGTTGCCTGTTTTTCCAGACCTAACTCGCCGTGAACATGAAATTCTCACTTTCATCGCGCAGGGACAGAGCAACACCCAGATTGCTGACCGGTTGGTACTTAGCCCCAGAACGGTTCGCAACCATATCTCGAATATCTTTAGCAAACTGGGTGATGTAGACCGCGCTCAAGCGATTATCCTTGCCCGCGAAGCAGGGTTGGGTCGCCTAGAAAGCTAATGGCAGCGTTCATTGCAACTCCTGAACTGTGCCGCAATAGACGGGGAAGAGGGGATCTATCTTCGCTACTTCTTCGCAACTTGTAGGTTGGTTCTTATTTTCTTCCCTCTATACTGCAAGCATATTCGCGCTTTTAGAAGGAAGTATAAATGTTCACCTACACTAAACCCCTACTCGCTGTGCTGTTGTTAACCGTTGCCTTATTTTATTTTTCCTCCGGTACTGCCTCTGCCGCCGATACTACTTTTGCTCAGACAAGCGGCGGGCAAAATCAGAATTCAATCTATAGAGAAGTGCCAGTAACACTCAATGGTGGTTTTGAAATAGGCCAGAATGATTACGGGCGGCCTGTAGCCCTCATCGCCTCAATGCTGGGTGTTACCCCGGATATATTTCGTCAGGCATTCAGCGGGGTTACTCCTGCGAAAATTGGCGCACCGAGCGAAGCACAAGCCCAAGCCAATAAGTCTGCGTTGTTAAAGGTACTGTCGCGTTATGGAGTTACGAATGAGAAGCTAGATCAAGTAGCTAACTATTATCGGTTCAACAAACGCAAGGGGCAGACTTGGCCTCACACCAAAGCGGCGGCTATAGCCATTGTTGAGAATGGTCAAATAACAGGGGTTAAGATCACTACTCCCGGCTCAGGATATAGTTCACTCCCTTCAGTTGCGATCTCAGGGTTTCCAAACGTCAAAGCATCAGCCTCTATCTCTTATTCAACTGATTTTAAGACTAACGGCAGCATTTCCGCGATCACACTCGCCCAAAGCGGCAATTAGTAGATATTATTCCCCAAAAGGTGACTATTCCGCCCAACTAGGCGGAATAGTCACCTCTCACGCTTATTCCGCCAAAGTTTCTAACGCCGCGATCCTTGTCTCGTGTTGCGCCGCAGCATGGCGTGGCAGGCCGATCATTAGCGCAATCGGGCCAAGCCAACAGAGCCACAATGCCGCGCCGATTCCAACTTGGTCGGCGGCGAAGCCTAACGCCAATGGCAGCAGACCGCCGAGTAGCCCACTGACGGTGCTAATGGCGATCACACTCCCGCTCTGACCCGGCATTGCCGAATAGAGTTGACCTTGTAGGATCGCATACCAACCCGCGTTGAAAAAGCCCAGCAAGCCCAACAATACCAGCTTTGGCGCGACACCCGGTACGAGCAAAAAGAGTGGGAACAGAATCAACTCGATTAGCACACTGAACCGCAAATAGCGCAGACCATCGACTCGCTCCAGCACTGGAATGATCAAGAAGTCGCTGACCAGCCCGACACCTGTCCAGACCAGCACCACTAGTACTGTATCAGTCTCTCGCACACCAACTACATCCACGAAATAAAATGCGATATAACCATGCAGAATATCCAGCATCAGATTGGCAAATTCAAGCAAGACTAGCCAGCGGATAACTTCTCGCCGCCGCAACGCTTGGATGGCAGCGGCGAGTCCCTGACGAAATCCGCGTGCTGTTTCTGGTTCCATGTCTGGGTCTATCGTATCTATCGTAATTTGCGGTACTGGGCGACTCATCAGGAATAGCGTCGCCGCAAGAGCAGTTACGCCAACCATAATATACAGCACCCGCCAACTGGTCTGACCCGGCAACGCAAAGGCGACTCCCGCCAATAACAGCGGGCCAACGACCCATCCCAACGAGCCAGCGAACGACCATCGCGCCATATTTTGTTCGTACCGAGTCGGTTCGAGATCCATTAGTGCGACCTGTGACAGCGCCACAAACGCGCCCGAAGCCGGGAAAAACAACATGTACGAAAATAGCAGCGACCAGAAATTCGTACTGATTGCCGAGATAAACGTACTCAGCGCGAATGCGATACCGCCGACGACGATTAGCGTTTTGCGCTGACGGGTATCCGCCACGATACCAAACAACGGTTCGATGATCGTACTAACCAGTACTGGCAGACCAAACAGCAACCCGATCTGTTGATAGGTCAAGCCGAGTTCACTGCGGATTGCAGGCCACGCGGGTTCGCGAAACCCCTGAATAAATTCGTCCAGAAATTCGATGAACAGGAATACGAAAATGAGCAGCGCAGCACGCTGCCCGCGCTTCATCAAGCGTTGGAACATGAGTAGATTATCCTTTTCAAATGAGTAGACGGGTGACGAGATAGGCGAGGAAGGAATCGAAAAAGGCCGCGCACTCGGTGAGAGTGTTCGCAGCCAACGATGGGGGCGTATGCGGTTAGAGATTTAGCGACTTAGTTGGAGCCGCGACACCGCACAAGCAACATGGACAAAACCTTTCTTAAAACCACAAAAATAGTATACAACAGATTCGTGTGATTTTTATGGGCGAGACTTGCCTCGTCCCTATCTCCAATACATGTTTGTGTAGGGGTCAGGTCAGCCTGACCCTCCATTTTTGGAAATACCTTCACTTGACATTAGGACGAAGTAAATCGTAATGACTCACTCGTCTAAATACGTGCGGTTGGGGAATTTATCGCACAAGGCTTGTACATCGTGGCGGACTGATTCATAGACTGTTGCGTCGCCAACGTGAGTCAGTGTGCGATGAATCAGATCGGCAACCTCGACAAATTCTGCTTCGCGAAAACCGCGAGTCGTCGCGGCTGGTGTCCCTACGCGCAATCCTGATGTGATCCAAGGTTTTTCAGTGTCGTAGGGGATCGCGTTCTTGTTGGTCGTCAAGCCCACTTCGTCAAGTTCGATCTGTGCCTTCTTGCCCGTTAACGCCTGTGGACGCAAATCGATCAGCATCAAGTGGTTATCCGTGCCGCCGGAAAAGAGCGTAAAGCCACGCTCGATGAGTGCGTCGGCAAAGGCGGTGGCGTTCTTACGGATCTGCTGCTGATAGATCTTGAAAGATGGCTCAAGCGCCTCTTTGAAGGCCACCGCTTTCGCGGCGATAACGTGCATCAGCGGGCCACCTTGCGTGCCGGGGAACACCGCCGAGTCGATCTTCTGAGCCAATTCGGCATCGTTCGTCATAATCAAACCGCCGCGTGGGCCACGTAGAGTCTTATGCGTGGTGGTCGTGACTATATGTGCCTGTCCAACGGGGGTCGGATGTTCACCCGCGGCGACTAACCCCGCAATATGGGCAATATCCGCCATGAGCAGTGCGCCTGCTTCGTCCGCAATTTCGCGCATTCGGGCAAAGTCGATGATACGCGGGTAGGCACTGGCTCCCGATGTGATCAACTTCGGCTTCACTTCAAGGGCGATGCGGCGCAGTTCGTCGTAATCGATGCGTCCGGTTTGGCTGTCCACACCATAGAAATGGACGTTATAGAATTTGCCGCTGAAATTCACCGGCGATCCATGCGTTAAGTGTCCACCCTGATCGAGTCGCATTCCGAGGATCGTGTCGCCGGGTTGCAGCAATGCGGTGAAGACGGCAATATTAGCAGACGCGCCGGAATGGGGCTGCACATTGGCAAAATTTACGCCAAACAATTTCTTGGCACGCTCAATCGCCAGCGTCTCAACCATATCGACGTATTCGCAGCCGCCATAATAGCGTTTGCCCGGAAGCCCTTCGGCGTACTTATTAGTCAACACCGAGCCTTGCGCTTCCAATACAGCGCGAGATACCACATTCTCCGACGCGATCAGTTCGATCTTGTCGTGTTGGCGGTGTTCCTCTTTACGGATCATCTCGTATATTTCGGGATCAATCTCACGCAAAGATGCGTTGCGATCAGAGACGGTAGTCGAAACACTATCAATAGAAGTCATGGATTTGTTCCTTTTCATTGTTTGCCCCAACTTCACACAGCAAGCGCGGAAATGCGGGGCAAGGATTAGCTTTGGGTTGGCGACCAGTTACGGGTCAATTTATTTTCTAAATTCGCTTTAATTGTAGGCCATTCAGAGTCAATGATACTGAAATAGACTGAATCGCGGATGCGGCCTCCCGGCATTACCATGTGATTGCGAAAAATGCCTTCCTGTTTAGCACCGAGCCGTAGAATGGCATTACGTGACTTTTCGTTGAGCGCATCGGTTTTTAGCTCAACCCGAATACAGCTCAGTTGCTCAAATGCATGGCACAGCATCAGATATTTGGCTTCTGTGTTGATGGGCGTGCGCTGCCAATTTGTCCCTACCCACGTGGAGCCGATCTCCACCCGTCGATTGGCTCGGTCAATATTGAGATAACGAGTGCTGCCGATAGCGCGACCCGATGATCGCTCAATGGTGGCGAAAGGTAATGCGCTGCCCTCATCACGCAAACTCAGCGCTTTTTCAATGAACTTACGCACATCATCTTCCGTTTTTACGACTGTCGGAACCCAGCGCCAAAGCTCATCATCCAGACCAACTTCGCATAACTGCGCGTGATGGCTGAGCGAAAGCGGCTCCAATCGGACATAGCGCCCTTCAAGTGTGATGGGTTCAACATTCATAGTACGGCATGATCCTTGTAGTCTTATGCTAGACGGGCTGCACTATCGAATCCATGATTTCCGCCGCCATCTCGTATTTGCCAAAAGGCGGCATCAGATAGGCACCTTGCACCAAGCCTTGCAGATCGTGGATCAATTCTTGAGCGATGGCAATTCCGGTTTTAGGCGCAGTGTCGCCCGCGAGATTAATGCGTTGCTGGATTGAGTCAGGAATATCAATGCCGGGTACTTCGTTGTGCAGAAACGCGGCGTGTCGTGCGCCATACAGCGGCAGAATACCGACTAGCACCGGCAGTTTCAATGGCCCATGTAACTCCTCATAGCGCTTGCGGAAGGCTTCGACTTTTGCCGGATCGAAGATCGTCTGCGTGAGCGCAAAATCCGCGCCCGCTTCGATCTTCTTTTGCAGTGTCTTGATCTCCGCGTCGAGATCCTGAGCGCCCATGTTCAGCGCACAGCCCACCACAAATGAAGTCGGCTGACCAATCGAGTTGCCTGCTTGATCCATCCCCGCGTTAAGATTCTGCTTGATCAGCTTGATTAAGCCAGATGGCACAACATCATAGTTATCGTGCGCTTTCGGATAGTCACCGATGTGGGTTGGATCACCCATGACGACAAACAGATTACGCACATTAAGCGCGTGCGCCGCCAGTAGATCGCCCTGCACACGCAGCAGATTGCGTCCGCGTGTTGGGAAGTGTAGCACCGTTTGCAGCTTGATCTGATCTTGAATCAAATGGCAGACCGCCCAAGGACTCATCCGCATCCGAGCCATTGGACTATCGGACAGATTAACCATATCGACCCCCGCTTCTTGCAGCAATCGCGCCGAAGCGATTACTTTTTGCGTGGTGAAGCCGTGCGGCGGAGCCATCTCAACCGTCACAATAAATTTGCCCGCCGCCAGCTTAGTCGCCAGTTCTGTTGGCTGTTCTAACGCAAGGGGTGGTTCGTGACCGTTCAGTATCGGCGCAGCAACCACTACCGATTGGGTGCGCTCCAGCGTATCGAGTGCTTTACGCATCTCATGAATATGGTTGGGGCTGGTTCCGCAGCAGCCGCCGATCACGGCTATACCGAGATCCCGGAAAGCAACCGCATAATCACCGAAATATTCAGGCGTAGCCGGGTACATCACCCGCCCAGCAACGGTTTCTGGGAAGCCAGCGTTGGGCATGACTGAGATCGGCGTTTCTGGCTCGACAGCCCGCATAATCAAAGCGATCCGCGCCAATTGCGATGGCCCGCCGCTGCAATTGACCCCAATCACATCTGCCCCTGCCGCGACCAGTGCGTTCGCTACTTCACGCGGCGCATCCCCATAGACCGTGCGATCATCGCGGGTAAACGTCATCGATGCGATGACAGGAAGGTTGGGTGCAACGGATCGCGCCGCTTTAATCGCCTGCGCGATCTCGTTCAAGTCAGTGAAGGTTTCAAAGACCAAAACATCGACTGGTAAAGGTTTAACCAACGCCACGATCTGTTCGCAGAAAACGGCAAACGCTTGTTCCGGCTGCACGCGCCCATACGGTGCAAGGCGTGCGCCTAACGGCCCAATCGCCCCCGCCACATAGATCGGCTTGCCGCTAGACACGGTAACTTCGTCGGCAACCTCGCGGGCTAGCCGCACGCCCGCCTGATTGATCGCGACGATTTGATCTGCCAGACCATGCTCCGCCAGCTTGAAGCGATTGGCGCTGAAAGTATTGGTTTCGAGCAGTTCTGCCCCGGCTTCGGCAAAAGCATGGTGCACCGCCGTTACCCGCTGCGGAGCGCTGATATTCAGTTCATCGAAACAGGCATCTAGCTTTGCGCCGGATTGGTGCAGCATCGTCCCCATTGCGCCGTCGGTGAGCAGTGCGCCTTGTTTCAAACGGATCAGAAATGGAATGGTTGGCGACATATAATCCTCGACTTCAAAACACAACCTGTTCTAGTGGTTCAATACAAGTAGCGCTGCCGGAATCATGGAACGTTCCGCCTGCTACCGGGATAAACTCCCAATCGTAACTGGTCGGGTGAAGCGTGAACTTGATCACGCCCCACGTCGAGTTGTCACGAACAACGCTGTTCGGGTTGGCCTTTTCACCGACGGTTTTATTGAGCGTAGCACCGCCCGTGCCGACGATAAACTCACGGATACCGCGTTTTAGATCGTGTTCGCCAAGCGGATTCAACGGCTCAAGGCGCTCGTAGTAATGGATATGCCCATTGACAACAACATCCACGCCGTATTCATAGAGCAATGTCCACAACTGCGGCACGTACTGATTGAGATCGGGAACTTCCGCCGAACTAAAAACCGGATGATGCCAGTAGGCCAACGTACACCGTGTGCGATTCGCTTCCAGATCGGCTCTTAGCCATTTGCCCTGTGTCGAAACAACCCGTGCATCGATATTGCTGTTCAACGAGACAATGTGCCACGCGCCGAGGTTATAGCTGTAGTAGCCGAGCGTGCCGGGTCCTGCTAGCTTACCGAAATAGTCAAAATAACCCTGTGCGTTCACCGTCACGTAATCGTGATTGCCGGGGGCAGGACGGGTGCGTTTCTTGAAACGTCCCCAGCTTGGCCCATAGCATTTCTTGAATTCCTCAGCGCTGCCGCTGGCATAAACATTATCGCCAATCGCCATAACCGTTCCGTCGATCTGGTCAAGGAGTTTGGCGGTTTGCTCATCGCCATCCAAACCGCACGATGCAATATCGCCTGCCCCGATCAACACAGGATCGCCACTTTGCGCGGCAACGATTCGGGTTAGCGGCATTGCCAACAGCAACCCACAGACCATTGCTGTCAGCAGTAGGCGAAATGGCGCGATGCGTATATTAGGCATTAGAAAGTTGTTCGGTGCGATTCACACCCACACCGAAATACTTGGTCTGCGGGTGATGGATAAAAATCGCCGCTGTTGATTGCTCTGGTATCCACTGGTAAGCGCTGGTTAGTTCCATCCCGATCTTAGTGGCGGCTTCGGGCAACAGCTTCAAAATCTGTGTATGATCTTCGAGATCTGGGCAAGCAGGATAGCCCCAGCTATAGCGTTTGCCCTGATTGTCGGGGATGGCAAGTTCGCGCCGGATATGCTGAGTCACAAACTGCGCGGTGGCTTCGGCGGATTGTACGGCTAGCCCGTGAAAGTAATAGGCATCACTATACTGATCCGACCCTTGCAACTGGTCGAAGTGCTGTGTAGCAACTTCGCCCACTGTGACAATCTGGAAGGCAGCAATATCAACTTCGCCACTATCCACCGGACGGTAGTAATCGCTCAGGCACAGGAATTCCCCATCTGGTTGGCGCGGGAAGTGGAAGCGAGCGATCTCGTTTTTCTGCGGCTTGTCACCGTTGGTCTGTGCCTGAAACGGCGCGGGATCGTAGATAATCAGATCGTTGCCGTCGGCGTTCGCTGGGAAATAGCCATAGACGGCCTGCGGATACAGCCATTTGTTGCGGATGGCATCCTTGATCATCCTTTGCAGGCGTACTTCAAAGTCGGCGCTGAGTTCGTCCCACTCTGGGCCGTGCGTATTCTTCGCCCCCCAACTCAGCCGGAACAACTCCATCTTATGCAGATGGGTCAGCACAATCTCGGTAGACATACGCTCAATCGTCTTTGATCCCCAGAACGGCGGCTTCGGGATGATTGGTGCGGGCGTAACCGACGAACGGCGCTCGACCCGCGATATGGGGCTAGCCTTCTGAACCTTGCCGATTTCCTCTTGGCCTTCCGCTACGATGCGATCCAGCAGCAGTGTCCGTTCCTCTGGATTGACCAGTTTATCCATTCTGTCTAGACCCTCGAAGGCATCTTTGCAGTAGAAAACGCCGGGGGCATACGGTTCACCGCTGCCTTCGAGGAACAAGATCCGCCGTCCGAAGCGGCGATTGATCGCTGCGCCGCCGATGAGTACCGGATACTTTAGGCCGCGTCGCGCCAGTTCATTGATAATCAGCGGCATCTGCTTGGAAGTGCTGACGAGCAGGGCGCTTAAGCCAATGGCGGTAGCGTTATGCTGCTGCGCCGCCTCGATAATCACGTTAGCGGGAACCTGCTTGCCGAGGTCGTGCACCGTGTAACCGTTGTTGCTCAGGATCGTCTTGACAAGGTTTTTGCCGATGTCATGGACATCGCCGTAGACCGTCGCTAGCACAACGACCCCTTTGGAAGTCCCCTCTTTCCGTTCCAGAAAATTTTCCAGATAGGAAACGGTTTTCTTCATCGTTTCGGCGCTCTGCAATACGAAGGGCAAGATCAACTCACCCGCGCCGAACTTGTCACCGACTTCCTTCATGGCAGGCAGCAGCACATTGTTGAGTACGGCGACTGCACTCTGGTTCTTGAGGCACTCGTCAACCAGCGCTTCCACGCCTTCCTTTTTGCGGTGAACGATCTGCCAGTGCAGTTTTTGCTCTGGGGTCATGCCCTCAGTCGGATCTTCGGCGGCTTGCGAATCGTCAAGAACGACGTTGTTTGTCTCGAAATATTGGATATAGTGCGCCAGCGCGTCTGGGTTGCGGTTGAAGATCAGATCGTTGGCGAGTTCACGCTGTGCTTCTGGAATTTCGGCGTAAGGCTTGATATGCGCCGGGTTGACAATCGCCATATCTAGTCCGGCAGGTACAGCATGATATAGGAATACCGAGTTCAATACGGCGCGTGCAGCTTCACCCAACCCGAAGCTCAGATTGCTTACGCCGAGTGAAGTCATGACCCCCGGCAGTTCGCGCTTGATCAGACGGATACCTTCAATGGTTTCGACGGCGCTGTTGGCAAATTCAGGATCGCCTGTTGCCAACGTGAAGACCAGCGCATCGAAGATCAGGTCTTCCGCTGTCATGCCATATTCGTTCACCGCAATATCGTAGATCGCTTTCGCGACTTCCAACTTGCGCTCGGCTGTCTTCGCCATACCGACTTGATCGATGGTCATGGACAGCACCGCCGCGCCATATTTCTTGGCAATTGGCAGCACTTTATCAATACGTTCACGCCCGTTTTCCAGATTGTTGCCGTTAATAATGCCACGTCCGGGATAAACCGAAAGAGCGGCCTCGGCAACCTCCACCTCGGTGGTGTCGATCATTAGTGGCACTTCGATGCTCATACTGAGCTTCTTGACAACCGCTTTCATCTGCGCCACTTCGTCGGCACGTTCGGTCAGCGCCACGCATATATCGAGAATATGTGCGCCGTTCTCGACCTGTTCACGGGCAACCTGCAAAATCCCTTCGTAGTCATCGGCAAGCAGCAAGCGTTTGATCTTGCGACTGCCCTGACTATTGACGCGCTCTCCAATCATGGTTGGGCCGGGGTTTTGGATCATTGACATAGCCCGCATCCCGGACGAAGCGCGGGCTTCTGTCTCAGGTTGACGATTTTTCTGTGGACGGTTCTGGCCTACATATTCGATCACTTTGGCAAGATGGGCGGGTGTCGTGCCGCAGCAGCCACCTACTACGCTCACGCCCCAATCGACAAATTCTGCTAGCATTTTGGCGAAGGGATCTGGCTCCATTGGATAGACAGCCTCGCCATCAACGTTGATGGGCAGTCCAGCATTGGGCAATACGCTGATCGGCTTGGTGCTATGTTCGGTCAGGTAGCGGATTGGTTCACGCATGTGTTCCGGCCCCGTCGAGCAGTTCAGGCCGATCACATCAATTGGCATGGCTTCGAGAGTCGCCAGCGCTCCGGCAATATCCGTGCCTAGCAGCATCCGTCCGCTTACATCCAGCGTGATCTGGGCTTGCAGCGCGACACGGTTGCCGCTGTCTTTGAAATAGCGATCAATGCCTGTGATGATGGCTTTGACTTCGAGAATGTCCTGACTCGTCTCGATGACCAGCACATCTGCGCCACCTTCGACTAGTCCCTTAGCTTGCTCATAGAATATGTCGGACAGTTCGGCAAACGTGATATTCGAGAGATCGGGATCGTCTGAGGACGGTAATTTCCCCGATGGTCCAATGCTGCCCGCCACGTAACGAGCGCGACCAGTTTCCGCTTCGAACCGATCCGCCAATCGACGAGCCAATTGTGCCGCCGCATGGTTGATCTCTAACACGCGATCCTGCAACCCATATTCTGCCAGTGTCAGACGGTTGGAGCGGAAAGTATCCGTTTCGATTACTTCGCTGCCCACTTCCAGAAATCCGGTGTGGATCGCTTCGATAATATCGGGACGGGTAATCACAAGATAGTCGTTACAGCCGTTCAGCTTTTCGCCGCCGAAGTCTTCAGCGTTCAGATTGTAGCTCTGGATGCTGGTACCCATCGCGCCGTCATAGATCAAAACGCGCTCTTTAATGGCTTCCAGATAGCGTAGATTTACTTTGCCTTGTATCTGTACTGTCGTCATACGATCCATCTCTCCGTACCAATCGTGTGTTATGGAATTCTTGTCAAACTATTGCTTGGCACATTGCAAAAAAAAACCTTCCAAACAGGAAGGGTACAAATCGAAAAATTTGCGCCTCATCTGCCAGGATCTCTGTCGGAATTGGCACCTTCCCAACGCCTCGGGGGTTGCCGCAGTTTCATAGGGCCGTACCCTCCACTGCTCTTGATGAGTATATAAGTTGTGCGGAACATCATAGCATAGGTGCTGCTATGCGTCAAGTTATAGATCGACGCTTCGGCTGAACAATCCCTTACAATTTGCTACTGAACTTCCCTACTTAGCGATGGCCTCAACGATTGCAACTCGTGGTGTAAAAGTCGGAATAACTCGCGCTAGCGAGAAATTGGCAGCTTCAAGCAAAATTCCGAATTCAGCCGCCGTGCGCTCACGTCCACCCTTAAAGAAAAGCATCAACTGGAGGTCGATCAGTTTCCCCAAAAATGGCTCATTGCCACTAGGGATAACAGTTTCCATGATGAGCAGCTTTTGTCCGTTACCGATAACTTTTCGACACTGCTGCAAAATATTAATGGCCTGTTCATCGCTCCAATCGTGGAGAATATTCTTCAAAATATAGACATTGCCACCGCTAGGTACCGCGTCGAAAAAACTGCCTTCGACAAATGTGCAGCGTTCTAGCAGCGAACTTTCGCGGAATATTCCTTTGGCCTGTTCGACTGTAGCTGGTTGATCCAGCAGAATACCTCGACTATGCGGCGCAGCCTTGAGAATAGCCGCCAATAATTCTCCAGTACCGCCGCCTACATCGACAATGGTAGAGATTCCCGAAAAATCATAGGCAGTGACAATCGCGCCATCGCTTTGCGCCGTGATAGCTGCCATCCCTTCATTAAATCGTTTACTGAATTCTGGGGTTTGGGACAAATAACTAAAAAAATCAGCGCCGAAGAGTCGATTAAAGACAGGTTCGCCAGTCTTAACACTACTTGCCAATTCACCCCAAGACTGCCAATAAATTTCATAGCTTTGCATAATGGCGTTGCCACGCAAAGAATTTGGCGTATCTTTTAATAGAGTGGCTGCTAATGGGGTCAGCTCAAATCGCTTTTCTTCAACTTCTGCAAATATTCCTACACTGGCTAAGGCTCGCAGCAGACGATACAACGAAGAGGGATCTGTTTCTGTAGCGGCGGCAAGCGCCTCATAGCTTTGTGGTCCGCCCTTCAAATGCTCGGCTATATCAAGTTCTGCGGCAACATGGATCGCCCGCGTAATCCAATAACCACTGAGTAGTTGAAACATGCGTTCATTAGGAGACCTATCTACATTTTTCGATGCGTTCATATGGCTTATCCAGCGAAATTCCTATGGTTAGGGAATTTCGTTTTTCCTTTCTATGCTGGGTTGATAGTGTATGCGCCGAAATTAGGCGAGGTCAACATTCTTATGGTAACTGATCCGGGCAACCGTATCAAATTTGGGTAAGTAAAGAAAACTGGCAAACATCATCAAGGGCCGCATTGCTGTGTTTGTTGACGATAACGTCTTTGGATCTATACAATTTGGCGCATCGTGAAAATATCCAGCAACTTATGTTTACAAGGCTTGACTTACAGCGCTCCTACGGGTAACATTCTCTACTATGTCTCCGTAGCTCAGCGGATAGAGCGTTGGCCTCCGAAGCCAAAAGCGTGGGTTCGATTCCCACCGGGGACACCTAAAGAGATCAGAATCGAACTTTTAGTATGACTGCTATCTGCTGGTGATGTTCCCTTGCTTTTTCATTGTGGCGAATTTGGTCAAACAGCACTGGGCGCTAGCGCTCTATATCATCGTGGCCTTCACTTGGCAGATTATGTTACTGGATCGCTTTGTTCACTGGGTCTGGGTGGCTTAAGGAATCGGAGCAGGGTTGATCTGCCCGGCCTGAACCTGCAAAACGACAGCCTTACTTAGGAAAGACTTCGTGAAAATATCGGGTTCTGTCGTGGTGAGTATCGACTGTGTGGCTCCATCAATGCGGTCTAACAAGTAGGTGCGGCGTTCGTGATCGAGTTCGGCGATTAGTTCATCAAGCAGCAGCACAGGCCATTCGCCCGTAACGGATCGCATCCAGCCAAGTTCAGCGAGTTTGAGCGCGATCACGGCGGTGCGGGCCTGCCCACGCGATCCAAAGTCGCCGAGGTCATGACCGTTTACAGTAAAGCGTAGTTCATCACGTTGGGGTCCAACCAGCGTGATACCACGTGCAATCTCCTCACGGGCATTGCTAGCCAGCGTGGCGCGAAACTGCGGCTCGATCTCACGCGGCTCCAATTGGCGGTGCAGATCAAGCCCCGGCACACTGAACGAAAGTTGACCAGTAGTCGTTGCGGTAGGCATAAAACTTGGCAGGTATTGTAATTCCAGCACTTCGCTACCACCTGTCAGGTCGGCATGAACTTTCTGAGCTAGCCCTTCCAGTTCGCGCAGCAAGTGCTGCCGCCCTGAAATAATCACGCTGCCCGAAGTGACGAGTTCGTTATCCCAGTAGACCAGTTCGCCGGGGCTAGCCTGCTTCTTACTGATCTGGCGCAGCAGGGCATTCCGTTGTTCGAGCGCTTTCTCGTAATTGTGGAGCGCCTGAACGTAAGCGGGATCGGTTTGCGATAGGGTGATGTTCAAGTAGCGACGACGATGGGCGGGTGGGCCTTCGATTATCGCCAAGTCTTGCGGCAGAAACATAACGACATTGATTTCGCCTAGCAAATCCATCGCTCGACGCTGCACGCCATTGACGCGAATTTCCTTGCGGAAACGTCCTACCTCCTCCAGCGACTCTTTATAGAGCGTAATATCGATCTTGTTCAGCGAGCGGCGTAGGTTATCCGTTTCTGCGCTAATCCGCACAAATGGCTGCACATCGTTTTGCACGCGCCAGTTGAGCATTTGGCGATCCGAGGTTGTCCAAGGAGATCGTGAGGTTGCTAGATAGTAAATGGCCTCAAGAATACTGGTCTTGCCCTGTGCATTAGCCCCATACAGCAGCACTGGGCCTTCGGGCAGCGAGAGTTCCAGCCGTGTATAGAGGCGGAAGTTGGTGAGCGAAAGATGTAACAGACGCATCGAGCGCCTTACCATTCCAGCAAACTAGGCTATTTGACTTTGATTGAATTAATGGCAGGTGTAAAAACAACACTGTCGTAATAGCTATACAGGCGTTCTGGCGATTGAGCGCCGACGAATATCCAGCGATTGTCCCCCGCCTTCATCAACATTAAGGTTAGTTGATTATCGCGGGCAAAGCCTGTAACCATCGCGGCAGGATACTGCGCCCCTTCGTATTTTTGCCCACGACCAAAACTGTAGGCATCAATATTAAGTGCTTGCAGCAGTAGATCAAGTTGCAGCGCTGGATCAGTTATATCGGGACGAAAGGTATAGGATAGGCTTTTCGCCAGCACACTGCCCGCATCGGCAATCACGTACAGAAATGGCCCCGATGTCACAGAGATGTCGGTTGAACCGTCGGGCGAGAGCACCAGCCGCTTGTCGCTGGTTACTGCTGGCGGCTTCCATGTTGTTGGTGCAAGCAGAGTCACCCCTACCTGATCAACGGTTATACTGGCAAGTGATCCTACCGTTGCTTGCGGGAGTATCGTCGGTTGCACAGGATACACTGTTGGTACTGGAGCAGGGGCAATCGTGCCACACGCACTAATCAACAGCGCCACAATCCAGATTGGCACTGCTTGTGCCAGTCGCTTTATCGCTTTGATAAACACATCAGCCTCTACTTCTGGATCAAAAAACGCTGCCGTCCATCTTCGGAGAGGCCACTTTCCAACAGCGTATACCCGCGTGCATCGCACCACGGCGGGATCTTCTCGTTAGCAGTCGGGTCGCCCGTAACAAATTCCAACACGTCGCCCGGTTGTAGACGCATCAATCTACTCGACAGATACAGCAAAATTTCGTAACAAATCTCGATATTCGAGGCAAAAGTATCTTGTACCATATTCGCTGGCACTTAGACTTTGATTCGCACGTTGACGGACTCTGGATCATTGGCAGACCATAGGACATAAACGTCGCCATTGGTAGTGCGTGTCTCGTAGGTACGCAGTGCCTTACGATCACGAATAGCGGCAAGCGCCTTACCTGTGAACGCTGGGAAAGACGACCACTCAGCCACAGAGCCATCGCGAACATTAAAGCTGCTCTCATGTAGACTGCACACCAAGACACAATCATCAACGCGACTGCCAGCTAACGGAAACAGCATGTGCGAACAATAGCCTTGCAGAACCGAAACACTCTCGCCACAGCGGGCAATCACAAGGCGTTGTCCGTTAATGTTTAGCTCGACAGCTTTTTGCTCCGGCAGTTCATCGAGTGTACACAGGCGCACCCACGATTTAGCAACGTCAGTCATTAATAACCTCTCCCAAAGATATAGATAAATTTTACCTTGTTTATGAGTGGATTACGACCAATTGGTTTAACATTTCACGCAGGCACAACATCTTGCGGATCGCTTGTTCCGAACAACTCTGTAATATGAAACGACAACTGCCTGCCCCACAATGAGGGTATCGTGTGGGATAATGCATAGGGATGCTCCCTCGTTATCTGAGCGCCGCGTAGAGGGCAGACACTATCGTAACTTACGCTTCATAAATTTTGCGGGGAGACAGTCATGGTCGTATATCGTCGTTTTCATCGCGCTGTCGTCGTGCTTTTCGCCCTGACGTTTTTCGTCCTATTGTTGCATCCCATTCCAACCGCCGCCGCCCTAACTACCACAGCCAATCCTGCACCTGCTATGGATAGTAAGGCTGCGCTGGCACAACATTATGGTAATTTGCCGTTGTCGTTTATCCCCAACGTTGGCGAGACAGATTCAGCCGTGCGCTATCAAGTCCGCAGCGGTGCAGGGACGCTGTTCTTCACCCCGGCGGAAGTCGTCCTCTCCCTCTCAACTCAAGCAAATCACGCCGCCTCCCCCATTGAAAAGATCGCTATGCCTGCCAATCCACCGAGCGTGGTGCGGTTGCACTTCGAGGGCGCAAACCCTGCGCCGACGATGACCAGTGCCGATCCACTGCCCGGCATTGTCAACGAGTTCATCGGCAACGATCCAGCCAAATGGCACACCAACATCCCGACGTATGGCAGCGTGGTCTACACGAATCTGTATCCGGGGATCGATCTGCGCTATGACGGACACACGGGCTTGCTCAAAGGGACGTACACCGTCGCGCCCCACGCCGATCCGACGCTGATCCGCTGGCAGTATGGCGGCGCAACCGGAGCGCACATTGACTCCACTACCGGCGATCTGCTGATTGAGTTGCCCAATGGAAAAACCTTAACCGAACAAGCGCCCATTGTCTGGCAGAGCTACGCCGGACAGCATCTCCCCGTTGATGTGCATTACACGCAATCCGACACAGGCGAGATCGGGTTCGCGGTGGGCAATTACGACGCGAGATTGCCGCTGGTCATCGACCCAACACTGGCTTATTCGACGTATTTGGGCGGTAGCGGCAATGATTACGGCAATGGGATTGCGGTTGATGGCAGTGGCAGCGTCTATATCGTAGGCTACACTTATTCCACTAACTTCCCAACTGCTAATGCTTTCCAGTCCATGTATGGCGGCGGTAGTTGCTGCAATGGCGGCGATGTTTTTGTCACAAAGCTGAATGCAGCAGGTACGGCGCTCGCCTACTCAACTTATCTGGGCGGCAGCGGTCAGGATAGTGGACATGGTATTAGGGTAGATAGCAGCGGCAATGCCTATGTCACTGGTGATACTAGTTCAGCAAACTTCCCAATGACGGCGGGAGCCTTCCAACCAACAATCGCGAGTACCTATGATGCGTTCGTGACCAAGCTGGACCCAAGCGGTACAGCCTTAGTCTACTCAACCTATCTGGGCGGTAGTGATAATGACGATGGTGGAGCTATCGCAATAGACACCAGTGGCAATGCTTATATAGATGGCTTCACCCGTTCAATTAATTTCCCAACGGTCAATGCTTTTCAGACAATATTTGGTGGAAATAACCTAGCCGATGCGTTCGTGACCAAGCTGGACCCAAGCGGTACAGCCTTGGTCTACTCGACCTATCTGGGTGGTAGCAATGATGATTATGGCATTGGACTAGCGGTAGACGGCAGCGGTAACGCCTATATCACTGGTAGGACAGCTTCGACCAACTTCCCAACTAGCAATGCTTTCCAGTCCATGTACGGTGGCGGGAGTTGCTGCGGCGATGCCTTTGTAACTAAGCTGGACCCAAGCGGTACAGCCTTGGTCTACTCGACCTATCTGGGTGGTAGCA
>JBDTVG010000130.1:0-25103 GCA_040007395.1 Chloroflexota bacterium | reverse complement strand
GGCATTTTCCTGCCCTGCAAGCCCTTTCCCTCCTACTGTCGGGTGACTAGCATTATAATGAAATTTTAAGTAATTTTGCAAAATAAATTCCCTTAATGAAACAATTATTGTGAACTTGTTTAAGTTACAGGGTTCGCTTTATACGAATTTCAAAATGGGCACGAACAGCGTAGACAGATCTTTTGTATCGTGGTACGGAGTTAGAAAGTGCTCAGGTGTGGGCAAAACAGAAATACAATGCCCCCAGTTCGGATGAAACGGCTTTTATCGCTGACTCAGCATATACCGAGGACATCCGCAAAGCCAAAGAAACTGCGATTGCCCGACGTGATCGTGACTTTCAACGCATCCTGCTTGTCGCTCTGAGCGCCATTTGTATTCTATTGATCTATGCGGTATCTATGCGGTTTACAATACCAGTATCACGTTGAATGCCCAAGCCAAAGAGATCTCAAGGGCGAGATATTCAGAGGCGCTGCGTTTAGCGCTAGAGGCTGATACACAGCTTCCCAGCGATGGTCCTCACGGTGAACTGGCAATATTGTTAAGTATTCGTTCCCTAGACATTGCTTATACCTCCAACGCCGATAAAACACTGCTGAAATTACATCGTGAGTGCTTTATATGCCCATGCAAGGAAGTGGCCTTTTAGAGCAAATTAGGGGCATTGTAGAGAAATCATAAGCCCGCCTCACCAGCGGGCTTGATAGCTATTACGGTTTGGAGTGATGAATATCGTCGTCTAGCGCTGACCGCTTTTCAAATCTATATCCGATGCGATGTTCGGTCAGGATGTACACAGGGTTTGCTGGATCTGGTTCGATCTTGCGACGCAACTGGCTGATATACACACGGGGGTAGTAAATATCATCCACATATTCCTGACCCCAGACCTGTTCCAGAAGTTCGCGCTGGGTCACGACCCGACCTGCGTTCTCCATAAGCACCACCAATAACTTGAACTCGGTGGGAGTCAGGTGGATCTTTACGCCGTTTACATGAACGTGGCGACGCTGCAAATCAATGTTCAGATGGCCATCGTTGTAGCCTGAACTGCTCTCGCTGGTCAAGATCTGTGAGCGCCGCATGATCGTCTGAACACGCGCCACAAATTCATTCAGGCGGATCGGCTTGACCAGATAATCGTCGGCTCCTGCTTTCAAGCCTTCGATAATATCGTCTTCGGTAATGGCATTCGCAGAAAGCATCAGGACAGGCGTTTCAGCGACCTCACGAATGCGTTGGCAGACGGTCATACCGTCCATTTCGGGCATAACAATATCTAGCACAACAAGATCAGGTCGTTCTGCATGGAACAGGCGCAGCCCCTCGATTCCATTGCCTGCCAGCAGCACATTGAACCCTTCGCGCCGCAGCTTGCGCCCTAGCGCATCGCGGATTGCCAGTTCATCGTCCACAACCAAGATTTTCATTGCTTACCTCAGAATCATAAAGCCTAAATGAATTGTGGATCAAAACAGCTATTGATGCCAATTTCAAGGTAATACTGCCTAGAGCTAACTTTGGCAAGGCAGTAACGGAAGTAACAATCATTGGTGACAAACTTCACTGACAGATACATTATTGTTAAGCTACTATGCCATATAGGAATGATCTTAACTTGTTTTCCTTCGAGTAAAGCAATAGAAAGTATAGAGGCTTCGATGGCTATACACACCTTTTATCGATGGATGTATCGCGGACAGCACCCTCATTGGATCGCGAGGATTCTCAATAGAATATCGGCTATTGTGGCTTCAACAGGGGTTACGCCCAATCTTATGGTGACATTAGAAGTGACTGGTCGAAAGTCGGGGCGAACGATCTCATTGCCTGTGGTGATTACCACCATTGAAGGGCAGCGATATTTAGTATCGATGCTAGGAGAGGATGTTCAATGGGTTCATAATATTCGCGCTGCCAATGGAATAGCAGCTATTCGTAGTGGTGGCGTGGAGGCGGTTCAACTCGAAGAAGTTCCAGTTGATCAACGCGCTCTAATCTTGAAAGCATACTTGCGATGCGCACCGGGGGCACGGCCTCATATACCTGTGAGCAAAGACGCAGCATTGGTGGAATTTGAAAAAATAGCCACAGACTATCCTACTTTCCGAGTAGTCAAGGCCAGCTATCCCGTTATCGATAAGCCGTGATCTTCGATTAAAAAGCCTCAGAGTTTAAACTCTGAGGCTCTATGCTTGAAACCATTTGGAAGCAGCGATTAGGCTTCTTTGGCGGTGTACATGGCGGCGTTGGTATCCAGACGGACTCCCGGCCCCATTGTCGAGGTGAGCACCATACGCTTGACATAAATGCCTTTGGCAGTAGCAGGCTTGGCTCGTTTAATCGCATCGATCACGGCGGTCAGGTTCTCCAAGAGTTGTTCCTCGGTGAACTGGATTTTGCCAAGCGCGATGTGCAAGTTGGCAGTTTTGTCGTTGCGGAACTCGACGCGACCTGCGCGGGCTTCGGCAACGGCGCGACCCAAGTCTTCAGCGTTGACGACAGTCCCCGCTTTGGGATTTGGCATCAGACCCTTACGACCCAGCACCTTACCGAGTGTACCAACCTTACGCATCATATCTGGCACAGCAATGGACACGTCGAAGTCAGTCCATTCTTCGTTTTTAATCTTGTTGATCATTTCGTCGTCGGCTACGAAGTCTGCACCGGCGGCTTCAGCGTAGCGGGCAGCTTCACCTTCGGCAAAAACGAGGACGCGCACTGTCTTGCCCAGACCAGCGGGTAGCAGTACGGTTGTACGCACCTGTTGATCCGACTGGCGAGGGTCAATGCCCAGTTTGGCGTGCAGTTCTACTGTTTCGTTGAACGTAACGTAGCTGGCAGCCTTGACAGCTTTAACTGCGTCAGCCAGCGAGTATTCCCGTCTGGGATCGACTTTCTTGATCGCTTCGAGATATTTCTTTCCGTGTTGTGTCATTTTTTTCTCCGGGTGGTGCAAACGAGCGTCAGGCTCTCCCACCAGCTAATTACTCGACGATAGTAACGCCCATATTACGGGCTGTGCCTTCGATCTGACGCATGGCACCTTCCATGTCTACTGCGTTGAGGTCGGGCATTTTGATCTCGGCGATCTCACGAACTTGCTTGCGGGTGAGCTTACCGACCTTGTTCTTCTGTGGCACATCGGAACCTTTTTCGATTCCGGCGGCACGCTTGATCAGAAACGCGGTGGGCGGACTCTTGAGAATGAACTTGAACGAGCCATCACTGAAGATGGTGATTTCTGCCGGGATCACTTCGCCGATACGGTTAGCCGTGCGGGCGTTGTAGTCCTTACAGAAGGCCATCAGATTGATGCCGTGCTGGGCGAGGGCTGGACCAATCGGGGGAGCCGGATTGGCCTTACCCGCGTTAATTGCCAGCGTAACAACTGCTTTTACTTTCTTTGCCATTTTTCCTTACCTTACATGACGCAGCGGCCTACAGGCCGCCTGCTCACGATGTACCAACAGGGCTGGCTTTATGCCTGCCCCTCCATCACCAGTTAATTAGGATGCGCTATGCCTTCTCGACCTGCAAGAAGTCTAGTTCAACAGGCGTTTCGCGCCCGAAGAAAGACACCATAACCCGTACTTTGGCTTTTTCCATATCAATATCGCCAACAGTACCCATAAAATCGTTGAATGGGCCATCCACAATACGTACCCGCTGTCCCGGCTTGAAAGTCACCTTGATCTTGGGCGCTGGTTCTTCCATACGCCGCATAATCTGGTTAACTTCGTCGGGCCGCAGTGCGGTAGGTTCGTTGCCCATGCCAACAAAGCCAGTTACACCGGGCGTGTTGCGTACCACGTACCAGCTATCTTCATCCATTTTCATCTGAACCAGAATATAGCCGGGAAATACGCGGCGCTCAATCGTCTTGCGCTTGCCCTCGCGGACTTCGACTTCTTCCTCGGTAGGCACAACCACGTCAAAAATCTTGTCCTGCATCCCCATTGTCTCGATACGCTGCTCGATGGAGTGCCGAACCTTGTTCTCATAACCCGAATAGCAGTGGATTACATACCATTGCTTTTCGTCATCGACGGGGATCTCGATTCCTTCGCCGTCTTCGCCAGCGCCGACAAAAGTACGCACCGGACCGACACGATCATTTCGCAGACTTGGCGGTAGATCGAAGTCATCCTCGATACGTTTGGCGGCACGCTCTGCGCCACCATCGGAGTCGCTGTCGAGATAAACCGGATCAGGATCGTAATCCACATCGTCTTCGGAGCGGTAATCATTAACCATTACAACATTCTCCTCGTTCTACCGTCACCGAAACACATCCTAAGTGCTGATTACTCAAAGTCGTGAGTTACAAATACGCGATCACGGAAAAGCCACAAGCCCGCGACCACGACAATGAGTCCAATTGTAATACCGCCCGCTAGAACCGTCGAACTGGAAGTTGCCAGCGCTTGAGTCAACAGGGCGAAGATAAAACTGACCGTACCCAAGAATGCCGCCGAAATCGCCGTGACAATAATCACGATGCGTGTTAGACGCAGTGCATCTTCGCGACTGAGCCAGACGACTTTACTGAGTTCCACCTGCACTTCACGAAAATATTCAATGGTGTTTTGAACAAAGCGAACAACGAAATTGTTACTCTTAGCCACCTCGGTGCGTTGGCTGGGTGTGGCATATTCCTTGCGGGTGGGGGTAGTGACGACGCTGGCGACAGGGGCATCGCCACGCTTTAACTGCCGACGGCGGCGGCTGTCCGAAACCGCAGGTACCGACGGTCTGGCTTCCGCTTCATCAAGCTCATCATCTATTTCGTCTTCCGTAACGTCCTCAAGCATCTCATCCTCATCTTCTTCAGGACGGCGGGTTGAAATCCGTGCCATATTTATTTCTCCTTCGGGTTTAGTACACAAGACACCGTCACAAGGACGGTGTCTATGGCTCGACAATGTGTGTGCAGGGGAGACAGGACTTGAACCTGCAACCTACGGTTTTGGAGACCGTTGCTCTGCCAATTGAGCTACTCCCCTAATTCGGCTCAGGCTCCGTGCCTTATACCGCTATTATCCCTTATTTTGTCTCGCGGTGCAAGGTGTGCTTGCGGCAACGATGACAGAATTTGTTGAATTCGAGACGGTTTGGGTCGTTACGTCGATTCTTTTCTGTGGTGTAATTACGCTCTTTGCACTCGGTGCAAGCGAGGTAGATCACCATACGAACATCTTTCTTAGCCATAATTTCCTCTTATCAAGGGGCGCTTCATTGCGCCCCTTGTCCTATGCTGTACAGGCAAACTGCCTACAAACGACAGTGTGGTTAGTCGAGAATTTCGGTGATGATACCCGCGCCAACGGTCAGACCGCCCTCGCGGATGGCGAACTTGGAACCCTTCTCCAACGCAACTGGCATGATCAACTCGACCATCATGCTCACGTCGTCACCCGGCATGACCATCTCCACGCCTTCGGGCAGTTCAATGGTGCCAGTTACGTCCATCGTGCGGATGTAGAACTGCGGACGATAGCCCGTCAGGAACGCCTTGTGCCGTCCGCCTTCGTCTTTGCGGAGTACGTACACTTGGCACTGGAACTTCTTGTGCGGTTTGATCGACCCCGGCTTGGCAAGTACCATACCGCGCTGGACTTCTTCGCGCTGCGTGCCGCGCAGCAGAATGCCTGCATTGTCGCCTGCAACCGCAGCATCCAGTTCCTTGTGGAACATTTCGATGCCTGTCACGATGGTGCGAATGCTTTCCTCTTGCAGACCGATGATCTCGATTTCCTCACCCTTCTTGAGGGTGCCGCGCTCTGCACGACCCGTGACCACTGTGCCGCGGCCCTTGATGCTGAACACGTCTTCGACGGGCATCAGGAACGGCTTGGCGGTATCGCGCTCTGGCTGCGGAATATAGGCATCGACCGTATCCATCAATTGCAGGATGGGCGCGTAGTCGGGGTGATTGATGTCGGTGCTGGTCTGCTCCAACGCCTTGAGCGCCGAGCCACGAATAACTGGAGTGTCGGCTGGGAAGTTGTAAGCGGACAGCAGTTCGCTCAGTTCCAACTCGACGAGTTCCAGCAGTTCTGGGTCGTCCATCTGGTCGATCTTGTTCAGGAACACGACCAACGATGGCACTTCGACCTGACGGGCTAACAGTACATGCTCACGGGTTTGGGGCATCGGGCCGTCTGGCGCGGACACGACCAAAATCGCGCCGTCCATCTGCGCGGCACCGGTGATCATATTCTTGATATAGTCACGGTGACCGGGGCAATCGACGTGGGCATAGTGCCGCTTGTCGGTTTCGTACTCGACATGCGTAATGCTAATCGTGATACCGCGTGCCTTTTCCTCTGGCGCGTTGTCGATCTGGTCGTAGGCACGGAAGTCGGCCTGACCCTTCATCGCCAGCACCTTAGTGATGGCAGCGGTCAGCGTGGTCTTGCCATGATCGACGTGACCAATCGTACCGATGTTGGCATGGGGTTTGTTACGGTTGAACTTTTCTTTCGCCATCGAAAGCTCCTCCAGATACAGGACTATACTGATAAACACGGAGCGAATACAGGATAAGAGCCTACGATGGGGCTTGAACCCATGACCTCCCCCTTACCAAGGGGGTGCTCTACCACTGAGCTACGTAGGCAGGTCTATGCGACATACTGTATTCGTAAATCTTTTTGGCCTAAATGGGCCTTTCTTAAAAAATCTAAGTTTGCCGACCAGAGCCGACGATGAGACTCGAACTCATGACCCCAATATTACAAGTATTGTGCTCTACCAACTGAGCTACGTCGGCCTAAGAGAAACAATATTATATCATGCGGGTAAGGAGCGCTCAAGGATCAGTTTTCCTGTAAAGACAGATCGCATTCTAGCCAACGGACTGCATACTGTCAATGGTACGAAAAAGAGTTGGTTTAGACTGGCTGGTATGGATGTGCCGGATCGCATAGCCCGTCATATCGAATATCTGTGACCATGTAGCTATACTATGCTCAAGATCGAAATTCGTTAAGTTGCGCCATTCCTGAATCGAAATTTTCAGACAAAATCTGGTTCGGAAAGTCTACCTTTTTACCGAAATTGATGGAGAGAATACCATGTTGCATATTGAACGCGAGATCGCCGAGCAGCCCGAAGTGCTCAAGCGGTTATTTACCGAAGGAGCCGAGACTGCCCACCAGATCGCACAGGCCATTCGCCAGTTTGATCCCGCGTTTGTATTGGTCGCGGCGCGGGGCACTTCCGATAATGCTGGACGCTATGCCCAATATTTGATGGGTATCCATGCCCGACTACCTGTTGCCTTAGCTACGCCCTCGGTTCACACACTATACGACACATCGCCACGACTGTCGCGGGCGCTGGTCATTGGTATTTCGCAGTCAGGCCATGCCGAAGACGTGCGGCGTGTGATCGACGATGCACGGGAGCAAGGAGCACTAACCATGAGCATCACAAACGATCCAGACTCGCCGCTAGCTCACGCTGCCGAATACCATCTGGCTTTAGGCGCTGGCGAGGAGATCAGTGTTGCCGCTACAAAAACGTATACGGCGGAGCTTGGAGCGATTGCCTTATTGGTCGTCGCATTGGTCGAAAAAGCTGAACTTCACGACGCACTGGCAAAGATTCCTGACCAGATCTCGGAAACGCTGCACTTCTCGGAACAAATCGCGGGATGGTCTGCGCGTTACCGCTACATGGAGCGCTTCGCATCGATTGGACGCGGCTACAATTTCTGCACGGCTTTCGAGGTTAGTTTGAAGATCAAGGAATTATGCTACGTTACGGGTGTGGAATACAGTGAAGCCGATTTTAGACATGGCCCAATCGCGTTGGTCGAGCCGGGATTTCCAGTGCTGTGCATCGCGCCACAGGGCAAAACCCTGCCGTTATTCCTCGACCTGTTAGAACGTTTACGGGATAACCGTCATGCCGAATGTCTGGTCATTTCCAACGATGCAGGCGCACTGAGCTTTGCCCAAAATCCGATGCCGATTCCTGTGTCGCTGCCCGAATGGTTAACGCCTATTGCCGCTGTCGTGCCGGGGCAAATCTTCGCCATGACACTCGCGATTGCGAAGGGTCACACCGTCGATAAGCCTTTGGGACTGACTAAAGTAACGATTACCGCTTGATGTGAAGAGTGAGGTGGATAATCCTCATTAATAGTGAGACGCATTTACAATGCCCAGTCTTACCAATTGCTAACCTAAGCATTTTTCAGTATTATCACAATATTCGCGATCTACGCGCCACATCCTTGACGGAGAGACGCTAATGCTGGTTCGGACATTTCGGCTGACAGACAAACTCAGCAATGCTTTTTTACGCCTGTTGGTTTGGTCGAGCGAGATCTTGCTGATACAGGCTTATCGACTGCGGCTGGCGCTGGTCAGTTCGCTTGAAGCCCTCTGGTTCACGTTGACTCAGGCGTTCCAGTCTGGTCAGGTGTTTTACCAAAGCAGCGAGGAACGCCGTCAGGCACTCATGGCGCGGCGTACTGCTGAATCCTCGGCGCGACCTGCCATCCGCGAAGACCCGCTCAAAACGCAAAACCGTGCCTTGAGTATGTTTACGGTAGGTTTGATGGCGGCGCTGTTGGTTATGGTGCTGTGGTTTACCGGAGCTGGTCAAAACAACCAATTCAGCGGTCAACCGCCGCGTGTTGCGGGTGGGTCGTTGCTCTCCTTGCAAACCAAAACGGGGCCAACTTCGTTCCCGACAATTATCCCGACTGGGACTCCGATTCCCGATCCACTCCAATCGGGTGGCAGCATTGTTTACACCATGCGAGAACGCGGTCATGATAACCTGTGGGCGCTAGGGATCGGGCAAAGCAACGCGCCGATCCGCCTGACTAACACTCCCGCCGATGATCGCGACCCCGTTTGGAGTCCTGATGGCAGCCGGATCGCCTTTGCTAGCCATCGTGATGGCAACTGGGAACTGTATGTTATGGAAGTCGCGACGGGCAATACCAGCCGTCTGACCTACGATCTGGGTTATGAGGGTGCGCCAACGTGGAGTCCCGACGGTAAATATATTGCCTACGAAGGCTACGAAAAGACCGACGCTGACAAGCAAACTAACCTCGATATTCACATTATCGCCGCTGACGGATCGAGCAACCCGATCCGGGTCACGTACAACGCCGCGCCGGACTTCTCGCCCGCGTGGTCGCCCGATGGCAGGCGAATTGCTTATGTGAGTCTGCGCGATAACAATCAAGAAATTTACATTATTAGCCTCGAACGCCCCGTCGAAGATGAGGCAGTTCGCCTGACCAACACGCCCACCATTGACGAAGATCATCCTGTCTGGAGTCCCGATGGGCAAACCATTGCCTACAGCGCACGAGTCAATGGGCTAGATCTTGTCTTTACCAAACTAGTTGCCCAACCGCAGGCCGACCCTGTAACTATCGGTCAGGGACGTGAGCCTGCATGGTCGCCCAATGGATCGAGTCTGCTCTATGCGGTAGACAACGGGCCAAGTACTACGTTCGTCGGTGGGCAAATCGGCACAGTCGGTGTAACCGCATTGGCGATCTCGGTTGCAGCACGGGCTTCACATCCCAACTGGACCAGTACCCTGCTGCCCAATTCGCTAGTACAAAGCGGCGGATTGAGTGCCGCACAAGCGCCACCGTTATACAAAGAAGAAATTCACTTCGAGTCGCCCAACCCGCCTTACAATCGTGTGGCGGTATTAGCTGGGATTACGGCTCCTAATGCCTTCCTGTCCGATAAAGTCGATGATTCGTTCGTCGCGTTGCGGCAAGATACGGTGAAGGAAGTCGGCTTCGATTTTCTGGGCAAACTCCAAGATGCGCTCTGGGGAACAGATCGTCCGCCAGAACCGGGGCAGTCGCGGCAAAGTTGGCATTATGCAGGCCGCAGTATCGACTTTGATAAATTTTTGGTCTTTGGCGACCCAGTTCCGCCCGTTGAAGTAGTGCGCGAAGACGTGGGCGTAAATACCTACTGGCGCGTCTATATCCGCGTGCCGGAGGAGTTGCAGGGCGGGCAGCTTGGCGAACCACTCAAACGGCTGCCGTGGGACTTTGCTAGCCGTTCATCGGGCGATCCACAGTCATTCGAAAATGGCGGACGCAACAAAGCCGTTGTGCCGTCTGGGTATTACGTAGACTTCACCCAGCTTGCTGAGGACTTCGGCTGGACTCGTGTGCCTGCCGAACGTACATGGCGTTCGGTCTATTCCAGTATTCTGTATTGGGAATACGATAAACGCGATAACATGAGTTGGAACGACGCAATGTTGCAGCTTTACACCAAAGATCAAATCGAATCATTCTTGAGTGGGCCAGCCTTCGCGCCAACACCGCGCCCGCAGCCATCAGAAACAGCGGTTGTGCCAAAGACGGCGACACCTATTCCACCAGACGCTAAAACGCCGTAAGTAAGGTGAGGAATAACTGACAATGGCTGATATTACGATTACGGGCGAAATGGCAGAACGTCTACAAAATCTGGCACGGAGTACACATCGTCCAGTTGAGGAAGTGTTGCAAGAGGCGCTCACCCATTATTTTCGTGAAGAGGATTCCGGTCACGATGTTACGGAGGTACAGATAGCCTCATTTGCTGATATGGCTCGTGTTGCCAGAGAAAATCCGATTAATGCAGGCGATCCAGATATTGCAGAGCGTAGCCGTGAAATTTTGCGGGATGAATATGCAGACTATCTGCTCAAGCGATTGCAAGATGGGGAATAGATGACCAGTACGCTGGTTGATAGCAGCTTTCTATATGCTTTACATAATGCGAAAGACAAGAAACACGGCCAGGCGCTGAATTACAGCGAAGATACCCATGATAGACCACTTATACCTGATGTTGTCTTGCCAGAGGTGACTTTCCTCTTACACCGCGAAGGTGGAATTCTAGCGGTTACAGCGTTTTTGCGGAATTTTACCAACACACCAGTTGAAACAGTGGCTTTGACAACCGAGGATATTCAGCGAGCAGAACGTATCATGACCGCCTATCCAAGGGCTGATCTTGATTTCGTGGACTGTGCTATTATGGCGCTAGCGGAACGTTTGAATATTCAAAAAATCGCCACATTTGATCGTCGAGATTTTGCGATGGTACGTCCATCTCATTGTGAATATTTCGAGTTACTGCCTTGAGCATGTCTATCGTTGATACTTGCCATCCCACCTATCCTGACTATTTCCTACAAGAATGGATAAGTGAGCACAACTATTTGTTCACTAATTGGATTGAGGCTTGCCTTTCTTGCAAACAAAAAATCGTGATATGCAGGGCTTTGCGGTGCTGTTGATCGCACTGGTAGCGGGTGGTTACTTGCTGCTGCGGAACACAGCGCCCGCCGTGTCCTATACGATTGCGGGGCCATCACCAACCAGCACCACAGGCAAATCGTCGTGGCAAGAGGTCATCCAGAATCAGCTTGTTAACGGCGCGACGCTCATCCCGACGCACGATCTGCCAGAAGCGAGTTTTGCCCCACCGACTTTGCCGCCAGTGACAGGTACGCCGATTCTACTGCAACCGGGGCAGGTTTTTCAAGGGACAACGCCCACCGCCACCCGCTATATCCCGATCACGCCGACTCGTCCCGGCCCGACTTCGGTTCCCAGCCCAACTGGGCAAGTCGTGGTTTCCGCCAAGAATAATCCTAATCTGGGTCAGTTTTCGCCGCCTGCGGAGGTCGCACCGCTTTCGATGGACCCTCGCGATCACTTCTGGTTCAAGCGTCCGGTAGACTCCAGCGCGAACAGTGTCAGCTTGCAATATTACCCTTACGGCTCTGATGGCCCGCAGAACGTGTGGCGCGTCCATCATGGGATTGATATGCCCAACCCGATTGGTAAGGAAGTACGGGCGGCAGGACCGGGTCGAGTCGTGTGGGCGGCAGACAATTACATCTGGATGGAAAACGGCAGAGTCACCGATGCGGCCTATACTTACGGTAACGTCGTGATTATCGAACACGATTTTGGTTATCAGGGACAGCCAGTTTTTACCCTTTACGCGCATCTTGCCGTAATTCTGGCGCAGATCAATCAGCATGTGGACACAGGCGATATTGTGGGGCTGAGTGGCGAAAGCGGTGTGGTCAGTGGCCCGCATGTTCACTTTGAAGTCCGGGTCGGCAAGAACCTATATTACAACACCCGTAACCCGATCCTGTGGATGGCTCCCTATCTGGATCGCGGGGTAATTGCGGGCAAGATCATTTATCGCGATGGCAAACAGGTCGAAGATGCGACAGTGGAACTCTGGCAGCGCGGGCGCGTGGTAGACACGACGACGACTTATGTCCGCACTAAACCCCCTTCGCCGGGGATCAGCACTGGACACGTCAACAGTGATGATGTATGGGGCGAAAACTTCGTATTTGGCGATGTCGTAGCGGGCGATTATCAGGTAGTAGTGACAGTGGGTGGCCTGAAACTGAGTCGAGATATTAACGTGCGACCTGCCACGACCACTTTTATCGATCTCGGTCAGGCTCCAATTGGCCTCTCTGCGCCCTCAACGCCCACCGACTCACCGACGATTGCACCGTAGCGCACTATAAAATATCAAAAGAAGTGTGCCGCAAGAATTGGCAACATGCCTTGCATCCGCTACACTAGCGTAGAAGCGGCCTGTTCCGCGTGTGGAGTCAAACCAGGAGACATTATTAAATGAGTTGGCTATTTAATGCTCGCCCCGACACAGGGCGTCGCCTGGGGGCGGCGCTTGTTACCTTGTTAGTAGTGACATCGGTAGTGATCACTCGCGTGGCGGTTCCGGCTGTTTTGGCACAGGACAACAGCCCCCGTGTGATCAACATCGGCGACACTCTCAACGGAACTATGGATGCAAAAACTTTCGCACAGGCGTTTGCGTTCGATGGTAAAACCGGAGATCGCATTACGATTACGGCAACCAGCAACACTCGCGGATTGTCGCTGGCACTTATCTTGACTAGCCCAACGGGAGTAGTGCTTAACCAAAGCGCAGAACTCGTCAAGGCCACATTAACCATGAGTGATGTAGCACTGCCCGAAGATGGGCGTTATATCATCACTTTATTGCGGGGTAATGGCGCACAAGGTACGGTCGCGGGCAGTTTTAATTTGGCGCTGACAGGCACTGCTGCTGCGCAAACTGCTTCGACCCCTACGACCTCGCAAGTCGTACTGACACAGGGAATGTCGATAGAACTCAGTTGGGCGACTAACGATGACTTCAACCTTGAAGTGCGCGATCCAGTTGGCGGCGCGGTGAACTTCCGCACCCCAAGTACTACAAGCGGCGGTAAACTCGACAAAGATACCAATGGGAATTGTGCGACGGCTACCGCTGATAATCCATCGGAAACGGTAAACTGGTCGGCTGGCAATGTACCCGCTGGTAGTTACGAGATCATTGTCTATTACAGCAAAGCGTGCGGCACCACGCCAACAGCGACTAAAGCAGGGACGCAAGAGCCACAACAGGCAACGGGCGATGTGCCGTTCAGTATTACCGTGACTGTCGATGGCGTGGCTTCTGATCCGATTCGCGGGTCACTGTCAGCGAATAAACAATATGTCAGCAGCTTTCGTGTTGATGCACCCGATAAAGTTACTGTAGAGGCGGGTGGCCCAAACTTATCGATTGATCTAGCTCCGTTTGCGGACAAGATTAGTGCTGCTTCGACAGTGACACTTGGCACGGCGGTAACGGGTACTATCGATTTCCAGAATCCAGCCGATGCGTGGAGCTTCGATGTTGCGGCAAATGCACAGCCCGTTACGATTACGATGAACGCAACGAGCGGCAGCCTCGACACATTTTTAGTACTGCTAGGTACGGATGGCAATATTGTCGCCAGTAACGACGATGCCAGCCAGAACACACGCAACTCAGAGATCGCCAACCAGAAATTGGGTGAGGGGCGGTACACGGTTATCGCGACCCGTTTTGCGCTCAAGATCGGCGGGACTGAAGGCGGCTATAGCCTGAATGTAACCAGTGGTCGCACGGCGGTTAGCAATGCTGGGACAGTGCCTACCTTAGTACCTGCTTCGACAACGGCTTCCACGACACCAACAGTTGCCCCGCTGCCAGACGGTAGCATCCAGATCTCGCTCACTTGGAATACGAAAGCCGATTTGAGGTTACTGATCCGTGACCCAGCCGGCGTATCTGTCTTTTCCGACAATGCGACTCCCAATAATAGCGGTGTGCTGGATCGGTTAGGCAACTTCAAGTGTACGAATCCCACGACATCACCTGTTACGTATGCCTACTGGCCCCCGGATGCCTTGATCCCCGGCACTTATGAGGTTAGCGTGTGGCTGCAAGATCGCTGTAACGATACATCGGTTATCCAGTACAAGCTGAATGTCAAGGTCAAAGGGATTGATGTGATCACGACGGATACCCCCAAACGTCCCAACGAAAGCAAACTCCACTATCTCACGACTTTTACCGTAGGACAGGATGGTACCGCGACGAAGGGCAGCGCCGAAGGACTTGTCGATAATCGCTTCACAGCGGATATGACGACCCAGTTAAATAACAATACGCCTGCCTTGAGCCTTGCCACACCAGTTTCAGGTGAGATCAACGAGACGATACCGTTTGTCGTGTATACCTATCAGGCTCGCCGCAACGACCAGATCTCGATTGTGATGCGTAACACAGGCGGCAATCTCGATCCGAACTTGTACTTGTTCAGTCCCGATGGCAAACAGCAGCTTGCCAACAATGACGATGTGACACCCGGCAAGGACGCGAATTCGAAGATTGTCTACAAGGCGACAGCCGATGGCACCTATATTGTCATCGCAACCCGCTATGGCGTTCAACTGGGCGGGACTGTCGGAACCTATGAACTGACTATTGCCCAAACCAACTAATCGCTGCTAGGATATAGGGGGCATAGTGATCTGCTATGTCCCATTTTCCCCGAAGTGATCGCAAGTGGGTGCTGTCGCGTTCCACCCTATTATTGGCTGATGTAGTTTACAGAAGGAGCAGGGCGCACGTTTCCCCTCAATGCAGGGAGAATTTTCTGCGCTAAATTCGGATGAAAAAAATACTCGGACTGACCGTTGCTTTTGTCATTTTTGGAGCGCTGCTCGCTGGCTGTGGTGCGCCGCCGCCCCTCAAATCGGATAAATACCTGAAGGACACTAGCCTGCTAAGTCAGGATGCGTCGTGTTCCGGCCCATGCTTTCACGGTATCATTGTTGGCAAAACTAACTTCTCTGATGCCCTGACCACGATCAAAGCAGATCCCACTTTCGACAATGTGCAAAGTCAGGATAAAAGTGGAGATAAGCCCGCCGGGGCAAGCTGGGCCGCCAAAGATGGCGATCCGTGCTGCCAGCTTTCTGCCACGCTGGAGGGTGTCGTGAGTGCGATGCTGGTCAAGGTGGCTCCGACTATGACCGCCCAACAGGTCATCGACAAGTTTGGTCAGCCCAAATTTGTCAACCCAGTTGATTACACAGACAAAGAAGTAGCAGTGGCAATGGTCTATCCCGAAAAAGGGTTGGTTGCTTGGGTAACTCCCGGTGACTCGACCAGCCAACTCGCTGCCAATTCGCCTGTAGTTATGGTGCTATTCCTCGACCCCAACGATTGGGACAAGATCAAGGATACGGCGACTTTGCAAGGTTGGAACGGCTTCTTGCCTTACCAGACCTATAAGAACGCTACTCCAGTAGTCACCCCACGTATCACGCCTACCGCGCAGTAAATGGCAATAAACTATCCCTCTCCACCGTCATATTGTGGAGAGGGATAGTTTTAGAAAAAAGCTGCTCAAGACTCTCTTACAGCCCGGACAAACTGCCCCAACCACTCCACGATCTGCGGTATATCATGCAAACCCTGTGCCACTTCGAGGATAAATGGATATTCCGTCGCATAGTCCCATGTCACTTCGTAGCCGTTCAATTCCAGAAACAGGGTAACGGCTCGTACTGCGGTGCGCTTGTTACCATCCATGAACAAATGGTGATAGGCTAACGACTCTAGCAGGGTGGCGGCTTTCTCCAACAGCGTCGGGAACTGAGGCTGTCCGAACAAAACCAGCATCGGACGGTTTGCTGCCGAACTAAGCAAATGTAGATCGCGAACCAGCGTATCGCCGTCCATGATTTCGCTGTTGATATTGTACAGATCCGAGGTTGTTAAATAGTGGATAGGCTTATCGTTTGCTGAGTTCATCGAGCAGCCATCTCTGATCTTCAATAATCCGAGCGATAGTAAGCATATCTTTTTCAGCGTCCTCTTGCGGCGATTCCTCACTGGGCGTTAAGGGGAACCACCGCGCCAGACTGTCTAGATCATACTGTCCTTCTGCTGCCTTGAGGATGAAAGTGAGCGCCTCCTCAGGCTGCCAGATAATACGCTGTCCGTTTACCGCGAACATGAAAATTGTCGCCACAGTAGCAGTACGTTTGTTGCCATCGGTAAACGGGTGGTTACGTACCAGCGAATGCAGCAGCGCGGCAGCTTTTTCGCTCAACGTAAGGTAGGCATCCTGACCAAAGGCACTGGCAGCTGGTCGGGCGACTGCTGCCTCAAGCAGCGCAATATCGCGAATCTCCTGTGTGCCGCTGAGAATCTTCTTATTGTTGAGCATCGTGCCATTGATGTAGATGAGTTCCGAGAGGCTAAGATAGCGCATGAAGCTCACTTTCCGCCGGATAAATCATTATGTTGCCCCCTAAACCCCTAGAAACAGAGAAGCAACGCTTCCGTTCTGGGGATTATTTTCCGTGTCGCTTGAAATTGCAAGGTTGCCGAGAGTACGCAAAAAACTAGCCCACTGTAAAACATGCAATGCAGCCTAAATTATCGACTGCATCACTCAGCTATCTTAGCCCCGGATAATTCAAAAAAATTCCAAGATTAGCTACTTGTCCATATTTCACGGGCAAGATTAGACCTCAAACCTTCTATCCTCAGCAACCCTATTTGAGACATTACATGTCACACATGTAGTGTATTCTATGATCAACCAAACGACCTCCGGCCTATCCAATAGGGTTATGTATGCCGCCCATTGGGTTCCTTATAGCGATACTGTCTCTCCAGCAGAGTAATGATCCAAAACACAATAGAGCGTCTACCCGATTCTTCGCGAGTGAAACTCTCGTAGGCTGGATTTAGTGAGGAAGCCAGCCTGCAAGCCGAAACGAGATACATTCAAAAACTGCGAACTCTCAACTCAAAATGCAGGTAGTGTTACCAATCCCAGAGGTTACTGTGCCGCTTAGATTGACCTTATCACAAGGCGTTAGAGAGAGGCTCCGAAAATCATGAAAAGCTTGCTGGTCATTTTTGCTCATCCAGACGATGAATCGCACGGCCCAGCCGGTACATTTGCAAAATATGCTCGTGAAGGTGTCCAAGTACATTACTTGTGTGCAACACGTGGCGAGGCGGGGGTCGTAGATAGCAGTGTGCTACAAAATGGTGACAGTGTGGCAGATCTTCGAACCGCCGAGGTAAAACAGGCAGGGTTGGAACTTGGTTTAGCGAGTATCAATTTCCTCGGCTATCGCGATTCCGGAATGGAAGGATCACTTGATAACCAGCAGTGCGAAAGCCTGTATATGGCATCGCTCAACGAAGTCGCCACACGAATTGCCGGATATATCCAACGCTTACGCCCTGATGCCATTATCACGCACGATCAGTATGGATGGTATGGACATCCTGATCATATCAAATGTTATCAGGCCACTCTAAAGGCATATGAACTACTCTACGGAATACGTATTGAGCATTCGGGAAAACAGACCCTAGGCCTAAACATTCCACGACTATACGTCAGTTCATTTTCCAAGTGGTTGCTAAAAATTGTGGTTCGTCTCATGCCTCTGTTAGGACGCGATCCGCACCGTCACGGTCAAAACCAAGATGTCGATCTGGTCAAAATCGCCTCGTGGAATGTCCCAACAACCGCCAGAATTCACGTCGGCGATTATCTGGCTATTAAAGATCGGGCAATCGCCTGCCATGCTAGCCAACGTCCGCTTGCCGAAACGAAGAACAAGTTGCTCTCTATACTAATGCGCTGGATGGAATCCAGTGAGTGCTTTTGCCGACTTTATCCTCCTGTAGCTCGTGGGGAGGCCGTTGAAACCAGCTTGCTTGAATTGGACCAAACACATTCCGCGCTACAGTTCGCAGAAACGCTGGTCGTTAGCTCGCGGGCCTAACCATCCTGCGAATCGGACTCACGGGCGTTTCATAGGATAGGCGGTTATATCCAACTTGTGCCCAACGCCAAAAGCACTGGCGGCAGATCTCAGTTAATCTAATGGCGTGAATACATTAACGCTACTCCGCCTGATGCAACTCGCAGACAGTGCTGTCCCTATTGGCGCGGCGGCTCATTCTTATGGGCTGGAAACGCTGGTCGAGGACGGTACACTGACTGTCCCTTCGTTAGCGTCATTCTTGCGGGACTATATAAGCGAAGTTGGGGTGCTAGAAGGAGTCTACTGTTGGGCTGCACATGGTTTAGCAAATGACTCAAAGACGCTTGATTGGCTGAGTCTGAACCAGCGGCTTGATGCACTTAAAACCGCCCGCGAGAGTCGCGCTGCGAGTACGGCGTTAGGCCGTCGCTTCCTGCAATTGGCGCTCGATCTAGAAGATCACACCGTGCTGCGACAGGCATTGCAAGCCGCAAAACAGCAGGCTATCGGCGTGCATCATTGCACGGCCTTCGGGTTAGTGTGTGGGGCAATCGGCGTTGAGGTAGAATCGGCAGTCTCGGCCTATATGCAGCAGTCCATTACCGGGTTAGTTTCAGCTTGCCAACGGTTGATGCCACTGGGTCAGAGTCAAGCCAGCCGAATCCTGTGGGATCTAAAGCCGACTTTGATTAAAGCTGCCGAAACAGCACTGCACCTTGATCCCGATGAAGTTTATGCCTTTGCCCCACTTGTGGAAGTTGCCTCAATGCGTCATCCTACCTTGACCACACGGTTGTTTATCAGTTGAATCAGCCAAACCAAGCGACCCGTCTGGAAGGTAAACTCGGCCTTACCTTTGAAGCCCAGCAGAATCGAACGGTGCTGCATGTGCGGGAGCAAACACCGCCTCTCAAAGTAATCCGCGCCTTTGATGTGAACGGCATGGCGTTGGTACATCTACATAATGTATCCGGCGGCGTATTAAGCGGCGATCTGCTCAAGTTGGATGTGATGGCAGAGGCGGGATCGCGTGTGCAATTGACAACGACTAGCGCCACGCGGCTATATCGGAGCCGCCCGGATTTTCAGGCTGCGCAGCAGATCACGACTCTTCACGTCGGAGCGAACGCATTGCTCGAATACGTCCCCGATCCGTTGATCCCATTCGCGGGGACGCGCTACGAACAGCATACGACGATTGACCTCGCCGAAGGAGCCGGGTTGTTTTGGTGGGAAGTTGTTGCGCCGGGGCGGACGGCACGCGGCGAACTGTTCAATTATGAGTCGTTGAAGTTCAAGACGCAAATCACCGCGCATCATGATCGGCTTATGGCGCTGGAACAGTCGCATCTCTGCCCACAGACTCGCCCCCTATCATCCCTAACCCACCTCGGTAGCTACCGTTATTTCGCGACATTTTATGTTTGCAAAGTGGGGCTTGAGCCGTCACGCTGGCTGGCGCTGGAAGCCGAGCTAAACGATCTGGCGCTGCAACTGACACGGCGTAATGAGGTGGTCTGGGGTGTAAGTACGCTAACCGCGCATGGAGTTGTCATTCGAGCCTTAGCTTACAATGGACGCGACATCACAGCAGGGCTACTAGACTTCTGGCGAATGGCAAAGTTGGCGCTCTATGGGCAAACGCCGATTCTGCCTCGCAAAGTATACTAATCTGAAACGCAAACTCTGTTGCAAATCGACTAATGCGTTATGGACAGTTCAGCGTTATAAATCATAATTGCACCTAATCGATCAGGAGAGATGTTGTGCATCTTACACCACGCGAACAAGAAAAACTGATGATCGTTGTCGCTGCTGATCTTGCTCGCAAGCGACAGCAGCGCGGCATAAAGCTTAACTACCCAGAGGCGATTGCCATTCTGTCTGCCGAGATCATGGAAGCAGCACGAGAAGGGCGCAGCGTTGCCGAGATCATGACGTGGGGTACGTCGATCCTGAGTGGTGACGATGTGATGGATGGCGTTGCCGAAATGATCCATGAGGTACAGGTTGAGGCGACCTTCCCCGACGGAACCAAACTCGTTACCGTTCATGATCCGATTGCGTTCCAGCGTCATGCCGCGTTAGTCACACCGGGTGAATATCTGATCGATGAAGCGGCAGGGCCAATCGAAATTAATGCCGGACGCATAACAGCGCAAGTCATGGTGCGACACACAGGTGACAGACCCGTTCAAATCGGCAGCCACTTCCACTTCTTTGAGGTTAACCGCGCCCTCGACTTTGATCGCGCCGCGGCCTATGGAATGCGGCTGGATATTCCGGCGGGTACGGCGGTACGGTTTGAACCGGGCGAAGAAAAAGAAGTTGCGTTGGTAGCGTTGGGCGGCAGCCGTCTAATGTACGGACATAACGGGATGGTCAACGGGGCACTGGATGACAGTGCCAAACGTGACACTGCCCTCAAGACTAGTTAGATCCATTCACAGTAGTTTTGCGGGAAGCCTTGCCTGTAGGATAATTCACCAGTATATCGGTGGATGGGGCAGCAGAACTGCCGGCTTTGAAAGGCTATAAGCAATGCTTCGCAAGAGTGTGGTTCTCTCCATAGTGCTCATGTTGGCTGGCGCGGGGATGAGTTCGGCGCAGCAAGTGGCAGGCAAAGGTCAGATTGCCTTTATGTATTTTTACCCAGAGACAAAGACTTACAGCCTGATGGTTATCGATTTGGATAACAGTGCCGGACAATTTTATCCAGTTGCGTTGGCCTCGGATCTTGCCAGTACTGCCCGCCCCAACTGGTCACTCAACGGTAGATCGATAACTTTCACGGAGCAAGTGGACGGCAAAGATGATGTGTTCAGTGTAGAAAGTAACGGTCAAAATCTGCGTAACCTGACCAACGATCCTGCCACCGATACCGATCCAGTATTGTCGCCTAACGGCAAACAGATCGCTTTTACCTCGGATCGTGGCAAGGAAGCTGGACAGTTGGAGATTTATGTGATGGATGCCGACGGCTCCAATGTGACCAGAATCACGCGCAGTGGCTCAGATGGTAGTGCCACACTCCCTACATGGCAACCCAACGGTCAAACCCTGACCTATTTCTACCGCCCCACTAAGGATGCTAAACCGGAAGTGCATACGGTGAACGCCGATGGGTTAGGAGAAAAACCCCTGCTGCCCGCGCAGAATTATCTTGGGCCAGTCGTCTGGGCACCCGATGGCAAACGTCTTGCTGTTGTTCATTCGGTTGATAACCGATTCGAACTGGTTGTCGACAATGCCGATGGGACAATGCTGCCTCCTCTCATGCTTGGCTCTACGCCTCTCCCAGAAAGTAGCGAACCCCAATTTGTTTTGACTCCCTATCACTTTGCATGGTCGCCGGATAGCCAGAAGATCGCTTTTGAATACAACGCTGACGGGAATTATGAAATTTACGTGATTGATCTGAACACGCTGAAAATCATTAATGCGACAGGCGATGGAAGCGGTGATCGTATGCCAACGTGGTCGCCCGATGGTCGCTCCATCGCCTTTATCACCAACCGCAATTTGCAATATGAACTGTATACAATGAACCCTGATGGCTCCAATCTCACTCGCCTGTCCATGACAGGTCGTGATGAAATCAACCCGTTGTGGACATTACCCGCCCCACTGGATTTTTAGAAAGGATACCTACGCCTGATGAGCCAGAAATTACCACGTCGCACCTATGTCGATCTGTATGGGCCGACTACCGGGGATCGCATTCGTTTAGCCGACAGCGACTTGATTATCGAGATCGAAAAGGATTTCACCGTTTACGGCGATGAGATCACCTTTGGAGGCGGCAAGGTTATCCGCGATGGCATGGGGCAAAGCAGCACCGCGATTAGCACAGGCGCGAATGGCGCACTCGATCTGGTGATTACCAACGCAATCATCGTCGATTACTGGGGCATCGTCAAAGCCGATATTGGCATCAAGAATGGGCGCATCGTCAAGGTCGGCAAAGCCGGCAACCCCGATACGATGGAAGGGGTCGATCCTGATTTGATTGTCGGCGCAGGCACAGAAGTGATTGCGGGCGAACACATGATCGTCACGGCGGGCGGCATCGACAGCCACATTCACTTTATTGCCCCACAACAAATTTTTGAGGCGATTTCCAGTGGGATTACTACCATGATCGGCGGCGGGACTGGCCCTGCTACTGGTACGAACGCCACGACCTGTACTCCCGGCCCTTGGAATATGGCACGAATGTTGCAAGCTGCCGACGAATGGCCTATCAACTTTGGCTTTCTGGGCAAGGGAAACGTCGCGACAGGCGAGCCATTGGTCGAACAGATCATCGCTGGTGCGTGCGGGTTGAAGCTCCATGAAGACTGGGGAACGACTCCCGCTGCCATCGATGCTTGCCTGAAGGTCTGCGATGAATTTGATGTACAGGCCGCTATCCACACTGATACGATCAATGAGGCGGGCTTCGTCGAAGACACAATTGCCGCCATCGCCAACCGCACGATCCATACCTATCACACTGAAGGCGCGGGGGGCGGTCACGCGCCAGATATTATCCGCATTGCCAGTTACGCGAATATTTTGCCATCGTCCACTAACCCAACGCGACCCTATACGGTCAATACGATTGCCGAACACCTCGATATGTTGATGGTCTGCCATCACCTCAACTCGCAAGTCCCCGAAGATGTGGCCTTCGCGGAGAGTCGCATCCGACCCGAAACAATTGCCGCCGAAGACATTCTGCATGATATGGGTGTATTCAGCATGATCAGCAGCGATTCGCAGGCGATGGGGCGGGTCGGTGAGGTCATTATGCGGACATGGCAAACCGCCCACAAGATGAAGGTTCAGCGCGGCGCACTCCCTCAAGATTCCTCGCGCAACGACAATTTCCGGGCCAAGCGCTATGTTGCTAAGTACACCATCAACCCGGCGATCACGCACGGCATGGCGCATGAGATCGGCTCTATCGAACCGGGCAAGCTGGCGGATCTGGTGCTGTGGAAGCCATCGATGTTCGGCGCGAAACCGGAGATTATTCTCAAGGGCGGCTTCATTGCGTGGAGCGCAATGGGCGATGCCAACGCCTCAATCCCAACTCCCGAACCCGTGTTGTATCGCCCAATGTTTGGGTCGTTCGGTGGCGCAACCGCCGCTACCAGCCTCGCCTTTATCTCGAAGGCGGCGCTGGATGCTGGCTTGCCAGAACAAATCGGGATGCAAAAGCAAGCCGTCGCCGTGTCGAAGTGCCGCAGCATCGGCAAAGCCGATATGATCCACAATGACGCAATGCCGACGATTGAGGTAGACCCGGAGACTTACGAGGTTCGCGCCGACGGCGAACTGCTCACCTGCGACCCCGCCGAGGTGCTGCCGCTGGCACAGAAGTATTTCCTGTTCTAGGCTAGCAAGTGGCATTTAACTTGCGTTGAGTCCCTCTCTACGAAGTGGAGAGGGACTTAAGGTGAGAACATCTATACTCACTTTTTGGGCGAGAACATATCCGCTAAATTGATTAGCTTTTCTTTGCCGTTCTCGTCAATTTGTGAGAGATACAGCTTACCGCCTTTAGCGAGACGATCCAGAAACAGCACGCCGTCAAGGTGATCGATTTCGTGGTTAATCACAATCGCATCAATCCCTTCGACGCGTATTTTGATCTTCTGCCAATGTTCATCTCTAGCGGTAAAAACAAGCCATGTCGGGCGTATCGTATCCCATGTCACCCACCCCGGCATACTCAGGCAGCCATCGAAGCCCTTATCGGTTGGCCCGCGCTCCACAATCACCGGATTGATAATCGCCAGCGGTGGTTCCATTTCGCCTTTGTCCTGCCCAAAGCAAACCAGTGCGACCCTTTTCAAGACACCAATTTGCGGCGCGGCTAATCCTGCGCCGGGTTGCGTTTCTAGTGTCTCCTTGAGATTGATGATTAGCTGTTTCGTCTCAGCGTCAAGGCGCTTGACCTCTGACGATTTTCGGCGCAGATTCGCTTCATCTTGCGGGTACTGTAGAATTTTCTTGACGGTCATCGTTGTTACCTGTAATTGCGTAAATTATCACATTTTTATATTTGCCGCCTAACTTATGTGACAAAATGGAATTATAATGTCAACTGTTAAGTCATTACTAAACTGCCTAAGCGAAATGAGCAAGATATGAAATTATTCATCAGTTATTCTCATGATGACAAAAGCTACGTAAGTGAACTAGCGAAAGCTCTTGGAGATGATGTTAGTCAGCATCAAGTATGGCTAGATAAAAGGTTGTACGGTGGGCAGCAATGGTGGGATGCTATACTAGATAAAATTGATGATTGTGAATGTTTTGTAACCATTTTAACGCCACGTAATGTTTCTTCGATTTTTTGTAGTGCTGAACTTAACTATGCCCTCTCCCTAAATAAACCTATCCTACCTCTTGTACTAAAGGCATGTGAAATCTCAGAAAATTTAGCAGCGATTCAACATTTGGATATTGGAGATATGCACATCGAGAAAATCTTGCGCTACTGCGAGAAATCCTTCGGTGAAATTCGTATCGAAGCGCTAGGAGGCAAATATAAACTACCTATAAACAGGCCATCGCGACCTACATTGCCAACTCCTAAAATAAGCACAACTACTCAGATAGATAAACAATTCCCAATCCCACGAGTGGCAATCAATATTGAAGAAGCAATGTCTAGCTTAACCGAAAACTCCCAGCGTAGTTATCGCCGCTGGATAAAGCAATACTTATTAGATGTATGTTCAAAAGAAAGCCAACCAATAAATCTTCAAGTATTACAATTAGAAGTAGTGATTCCAGCGTTGGATGGAGAATTATATAAAGAACTCATTGAGACTTTTCAGGCCAAGGAATTTGGCATATTGATGAGGGCAAAGGCCAAGAAATGGCTGGCCATGAAGTAGATTTTCTTGATGTCGAAGCGGACCAAAAGGGCGCG
>JBDTVG010000129.1:0-42421 GCA_040007395.1 Chloroflexota bacterium | reverse complement strand
GACTGCTTAGTCTGCCTCATTCTTATACCACCCATGTGTAAAGTCCAGCTTAGGTGTGCAGTTCGACTATGAAGAGATTGATGCTGCTGTGGCAAAACCCGCCAGCCCAAGCGACTCAACAATGGCCCGCTCCTCTATGAAGGGCACGTCTGTTGCGCAGCGCGTACAGCTCCGGCAGGCAGCAATCGAACTCGACAGTGATTCGGCAAGCGCAATTATTCAGCAACTTCGTAGCCATGATTCAGCCCTAGCGGATGGGCTGGCTGCATACGTGCGGGCTTTTCGGTTTGACAGTATCTTGCACTTGCTTGATTATGCTGAGGAATAGAGACCATGACGAATAATTCAATTACGCCGACAACGAGTATTTTGGTTGTAGACGATGTGCCTGCGAATCTTGAATTGCTAACCGGGATGCTGAAAAAACAGGGCTATCGTGCGCGTCCAGCGCTCAGCGGTGCAATCGCCCTGAAGTCAGCCAGAGCCGCGCCACCTGACCTCATCCTGCTGGACATCAGTATGCCTGACCTAGACGGCTATCAGGTGTGCGAACAGCTCAAGGCCGATGAACTTACGCACGAGATTCCGGTTATCTTCCTGAGCGCATTCAACGAAACCACTGATAAGGTTCGCGCTTTCGAGGTTGGCGGCGTGGATTACATCACCAAGCCGTTCCAGTTTGAAGAGGTCATGGCCCGTGTGGAGTGTCATTTGACACTTCAGCGCCAGCGGCGGGAGATTCAAGAACTGAGCGCGTTCAAGGATGAGATGATGCGTACTGTATCGCACGATTTGAAGAATCCACTCTATCAGGTAATGGGCCTCGCGGAGATGTTGGAACTAGACATCGAGACCCTTACTATTGAGGAGATCCTGGACTACTCCAAAGATTTTCTGAAGGCTGGACAGAAAATGTTCCGCCTCATATCCGATTTGCTAGATATCAGCGTCGTTGAGGGGAGAATGACCCTGAACCTTGTTCCTTGCCAGCTAGCTGACTTTCTGAGCGAACACTTGCATGATCACCAACTCATGGCGCAGAACAAGCACCTGCAATTGCACCTTGAAGCGGTCAATAACTTTACTCTGCTCATAGATAAGGATCGTATGGGTCGCGTCATCGACAACTTGCTGTCGAATGCGATCAAATATACTCCTGAGGGTGGACAGGTTGTTGTTACCGTACAGGCTTCACCGGACAGGGTGCTTATCAAGATTAGCGATAACGGCTTGGGAATTCCGACTGACGCTATTTCCCACGTATTTGATAAGTTCTATCGAGTGCATCGCAAGGAACACATGACCGCTGAGGGAACAGGCTTAGGACTCTCGATTGTGAAGACCATCGTCGAACAGCACGGTGGCAGAATCTGGGTGGAAAGCGAGTTAGGCGTTGGCAGCGCTTTTAACGTGCTGCTACCTATTACGGAAACGATCGCGGCTTGAGGCAAAGCTTCAGATTTCCTGTCTCGTTTCTCGATACTCTTTCTGAACATGAGCCAATGTCTGAATACACTTGGGCGCTAGTCTGGATTGTCCCAGTCCAGAGTGACAGATTGTCAATTGCAGTCGCAGGCATAAATTCCCATACTGGAATGATCTATATGATCTGCCCAAAGGAATGTTCATGCCTACCTATCGCTTTTATCAGGTTGACGTATTCACAAATCAGGCGTTTGGCGGCAACCCGCTAGCAGTCTTCCCTGACGCGGAAGGCTTAACGCCAGAGATGATGCAGCGCATCGCCCGCGAAATGAACCTCTCTGAGACCACTTTTGTGTTTCCGCCAACGGTACCCGGTGCAGACTACAAAGTACGGATCTTTATGCCCGAACGCGAACTTCCCTTTGCTGGACATCCCGTGATCGGTACGCAGTGGCTATTGGCTCACTTAGGCCGAACGAAACTTCAAGAACCCTCAGTCACTGTTAAGTTTGAACTTGGGGTTGGCGTAAGATCTTCTATACTGCACATCACCAATAACAAAGTAACCAGCGTTGTGATGGATCATCAGAAACCGGAGTTTGGCAGCAAGGCGACGGCGGCACAGATCGCGGAATTAGCGCAATCACTTAACGTACCCGCTGAAGCGATTCTTGATACAGGCTGGCCTGTGCAGATGGTTTCGACAGGCGTTCGCCAACTATTCGCTCCGCTCCGATCTCTCAAGGAGGTACAGGGGATCTCGGCTAAGAAATTAGATGTTAGCCGCTTGGCGCGAGTCTGCGAAGCGCTTGATCCGATAGACCAGTGCAACTATGAACTCATGGTCTTTTGCACCGAAACCGTCCATGCGTCGTCAACGGTACATACGCGGATGTTCGCGCCGGGGATCGGCGTACCCGAAGATCCCGCTACAGGCAGCGCCAGCGGTGGGTTAGGCGCGTACCTGATCGAGAATGGCGTGATCGCGCCCACTCCGCCGACCACCTATATCATCAGCGAACAAGGGCTTGAGATGGGTCGCCCCAGCACAATTGAGATCGAGGTAGACGGCACACCCGGCGATGTGCAAATGATCCGCGTCGGGGGTGAGGTCATGCCACTGATCGAAGGGTCGATGTCATGGTAATTGCCTCAGCGCGGCGAGAGCGTTTACAGTCGGCTTAGTCTGAATTCCAACATCTGTCAAAATCTGCATCCAAATGCTTAGTACAACTGGTATCTATCGCTACCAGATACCAGTTATCAGCAAGCTGTTGGTTTAAAGCCATGTGCCAGCTACTCGGATGACACTTGCTTGGGCTAGTTGAATTGGAGATATGTGCGTAACCCAAAATATCGGCAGCTATGCCTTCTCGTGGGCGAGCATTCTTCAATACATATACGTAAAATTCAGCATTAAGGCAGTAGCCATAATGAATGTTACCGATGTCGGCATCAATTGGAAAATGCAGAGATACCGAGTCACTCTGAAAATCATCCCTTTCATAAGCGCCGTTCTGAATATCTGCTTGGTGTTGCCAGATGGGTAGTTGCTTATCAAGCACAATTCGCAGCTTTGCAAGTTCACTTTCGGCAATGGCTATATCAGGTGAAGCGTTGTTTTTTGCTGCCGAAGTCACAACCAACCCACAAACAAACGCCCCTACTATAATTGTCAGGAGCACACCCAGCACAGGCAAAAGCCGTCTCGGATCGTCTGTATCCAATGTACTTTCTCGAAACCGCCGATATAGCAAAATAGACTGTGGTATGCCTTTGCGTTTGGTTTTGAGTGGCGGTTCAAATTGCTCATCCTCGAATACGTCTTCATCTGGCAAATTTGTAGCGCTCCGTTAGCGCAGATATGTTTATCTACTCGGAAAGCATAGCATCAATCGCGCAGCATCGGGATCTTAATTCCATGCCGCTTTGCCGCATCGATGGCTTCGGGGTAGCCAGCATCAACATGCCTCACCACACCCATACCGGGGTCAGTCGTCAGGACGCGCTCAAGGCGTATTGCCGCCGCGTCGGTTCCATCGGCAACGATCACCTGTCCGGCGTGCTGGCTATAACCGATCCCGACTCCGCCGCCATGATGAAAGCTAACCCATGTCGCGCCGCCCACCGCATTGATCAGCGCGTTCAGGATAGGCCAATCAGAGATCGCGTCGCTGCCATCACGCATCGACTCAGTTTCGCGGTTGGGCGAAGCTACCGACCCTGCATCAAGATGGTCGCGTCCGATCACAATTGGCGCTTTAACTTGTCCAGTACGCACCAATTCGTTGAAGGCCAGCCCTGCCCGCGCCCGTTCGCCATAGCCTAACCAGCAGATCCGCGCCGGGAGTCCCTGAAACGCGATCCGTTCCTGCGCCATCTTGATCCAACGCGCTAGATGTGCGTCGTTGGGGAACAATTGCAAGATCTCCTCATCGGTACGATAGATGTCTGCCGGGTCGCCGGAAAGCGCGACCCATCGGAAGGGGCCTTTGCCCTCACAAAACAACGGACGTACATAAGCTGGGACAAAGCCGGGATAGTCAAAAGCGTTTGTGACCCCGGCATCGAAGGCCCGTTGGCGCAAATTGTTGCCATAGTCAAAGACGATTGATCCGGCTTTCTGAAAGTCGAGCATGGCCTGACACTGACGCGCCATCGCATTGGCACTGCGCCGCGCAAACTCGACAGGGTCAGAGTCGCGCAAGGCCAACGCTTCTGCTAACGACAAATCGTCGGGGAAATAGGCCAGCGGATCGTGGGCGGGAGTCTGGTCGGTGACAACATCAGGGCGCACGCCCATCGCATACAGCCGCGCATAAATGTGCGCGGCATTGCCGATCAAGCCGATAGAACGCGCCTCCCCTGCCGCCAATGCCGCTTCAACCCGCACCATTGCATCTTCGAGATCGTCGCTGATCTCATCTAGATAGCGCGAGTCGATACGGCGCTGCGCCCGCGCCCGATCCGCTTCGACCACGAGCGCGACCCCTTCGTTCATGGTCACGGCAAGCGGTTGTGCACCCCCCATCCCGCCCAAGCCGGCGGTCAGGACAAACTTGCCTTTCAGGCTAGGCCATCCTTGCTGTGTCGCTAGCGCTCCAAGTGTCTCGTAAGTTCCTTGAACAATGCCCTGCGACCCAATATAGATCCACGATCCGGCGGTCATCTGCCCATACATGATCAGCCCTTGCTGTTCAAGCGCATCAAAGTTGGCTTGAGTCGCCCAGTGTGGCACAAGATTCGAGTTAGCGATCAAGACACGTGGCGCGTCACGATGAGTGCGGAACACGGCGACTGGCTTGCCCGACTGCACGAGTAACGTTTCGTCATCTTCCAGCGCCCGCAGTGACGCAACAATCGCGTCGTAAGATTCCCAATTACGGGCCGCCCGTCCCCGCCCGCCATATACGATCAGGTTGGCGGGATCTTCGGCAACCTCTGGATCGAGATTGTTCATAAGCATTCGCAGGGCGGCTTCTTGCAGCCAACCCTTGCAAGAAAGAGTCGTGCCGTGAGGCGCACGGATGACAGGCGGAGGGGTGAGCGACATCGTTTTTATCCTTCTTTTTGCGTACAATCTGTAGCCGATTTAACCATAGTCGTCTACGATCTTACAAGCTTTACTGTGAAGATTAAACAGGTATAGTGGTTTATGTTCAAGCGTTTAAGATTTACCGTTGTGTATGCCTTACGCAACATCACACGAGACCGCCAACGGGCGGCCTTCGCCCTATTCAGCATCGCCGCCGGAGTCGCGACCGTGGTAGCGTTGCGAATGCTTGGCCTAATGCTCACTGATGCCCTGACCGCCAATGCCCGCGCTATTTTGCGGGGCGACGTGGTGGTGCAATCGCGTTCGCAGAGGCCAACTATCGGCTTTCTGAATAATAATAACAGCCGATCAGCCTACGCTATCTCGGATAACAATATCAAGCAGATCGATGCGTGGGCTGCTGCCAACAACATTGAAGTAAACTATGCCGTAACCACTGAGCTTATGCAATCGGCAGTGGTGCATGGTGATACCGCTGGACAGCCAGCCTTTATGTTCGGCTACTTCATCGACCCGTCCCGTTACCCCTTCTACGACTCGATCCGCGCCCAAGATCCACCCGGCGTGCCGCTAGCCAAGCTTTTTGATGGGCCGAATCAGGTGGTGATTGGGCGGCGTATTGCTGATCAGCTTGGCGCACATGTGGGTGATACGATGCGTGTCGGGGCGGCGAAAGATCTGCAAACGGTGAAAGGTATCGTCCCTGATACCAGCGAGAGCAACTTCGAGAACCCGTTTAGTGTCGTGTTTAGCTTCGTCTATATCAACCGCGCCTATACGCCGCAGTTCGGACTGCCTCCCAACGCCGCCAACAAAGTCTATTTGAAACTGCCGCCAACGCTCGACCAGCAAAGTGTTGCGAGTCGGATTAACCGCGAATGGCCTTCCACTCAAGATGGTGGAGGACGTTGGCGAACGCAGACCGCTAACGCCCTCTTGCAGCAAAACCAAATGCTGGCGAATCTGATCTCGCGTTTCGTGTTACTGTTGAGTCTGGTCGCATTGGTAATCGGTGGCGTGGGCATTGTGAATACGCTGCTGGTGTCGGTCAATCGCCGTTCTCCAGAGATCGCGGTACTCAAGACATTAGGCTTGCAAAGCAGCAGCGTTGGCCTATTATTCCTCGTAGAAGCGATCATTCTAGGATTGGTGGGCAGTGTCATCGGGTTAGGAGTCGGTCTGCTATTGAGTGTCGTCGCGCAGCAGTTTGGCGAGCAGGCTTTTGCCGTAACACTGCCGTGGCGTTTCCAACTTGAGCCGTTAGCACTCGGTATGGGGCTTGGCCTAGGCATTACCGCCATTTTTAGTATCTTTCCAGCGCTGCTGGCGGGGCAGGTTCGCCCCAACCTCGTCTTGCGATCCGGTGGAATTCCATTAGCCCGTTCGGGGTGTATCGCGTCGCTAATTAGTCTGATAGTGCTCTTGGCGGGCATCAGCGCGATCTCGGAAGCAATTATTGGCGACTTCAGAAAATATTTTTTTACTAAGCTGCAACTGCCTTGGGGAGTGATCGGCACTTTAGTCACATTCGTGCTGATCATGATCATTCTAGGCCTGATCTGGGTGGTGGTGTGGTTTTTGGGACGGTTGCCGAGCTTTCGCAATGCCAATTTACGCATTGCTATCCGTGCCCTAACGCTGCATCGGGGGCGCACTGCCTTGAGTCTGATGGCCTTGATCATCGGCATGACTGCGTTGAGTGGCACGTTGATCATGACCCGCAGCATTAGCACATTGCTCTCTACCAGTTTGAGCGAACCGTTGGGCGGGAATGTGATTGCCCTGCCGCTGATACCGCTAACTTCGCCGTTGATACAGGCGCGATTGAATACGTTGCCGGGAGTGAGCGGCTACCGCCAACTACGCTTCGGGCAGAGTGATTTGCGGGCGATCAATGGTGATCGAAACTTTCAAAGCGTGTTGGTGATTCCAGATGATGTTCAGAGCGAACTGCGTATGGGGCAGATAAACACTATTATCGGAACTAATGTCTTTGGCAACCCGCCACGTGGTAAGCTTGTCGAAGGGCGTTTCCTGAACGCTGACGATGCTGGACACTACCGTATTGTCATTCCCTATCGTCCCGAACTCGAAGCGTTTGGCGTACACGTTGGCTCGACCTTCACTTACTATTTGAGCAATGGCAACCGCGAACGCACCTTTGAGGTTGTCGGTATTGTCGCGCCACAGGATCAGACTGGATTAATTCCATTCAGTTTGGGCGATGGTGCGGTTCAAGCTCCGCCCAATGTGCTTGGGCAATCACTCCCGTTCGATCCGATTATTGCCAATGTCGATAAAGCCTCGCTAAATAGTGTCATGGGTGCTATTGGCGCGATCCCCGGCGTGTTTGTGTTCGATGTCAGCGTATTCGATTCGATCATCTCGCGGCTGCTGAATCAACTCGCCGCGCTGCCATTGTTGGTCGCTGGATTGTCGCTCTTTGCAGCAGCAGTACTCATCGCGACCACCGTTTCATTAGCGACAATGGAGCGCCGCCGCCAAATCGCGATCTTGAAAGCGCTCGGTGTGACTCGTCGGCAAGCCTTGAATCAACTGCTGGCTGAGAACGCGATCATCGGGATCGTGGGTGGAGTAATCAGTTTGCTGCCGACACTCCTGATTATAAAGGCCGTGCCACTACTTACGGGCGATGTCGTTACGCTGCCCATCCCCTACGATTTGATTGTGTTGATGTTGGGGCTTTCCGTCGGAATCACCCTGCTGGCGACTCTGCTTACAGCTTGGTCGGCTTCCGGCGAAAAACCGTTAGCCGCGCTTCGGTATGAGTAGCCAAGCGAGAGAATACCACTTCTAACTTTGCATCTGTTCTGTGATGAGATGCAGTGAAAATAGTTTGTGCGTGTCCGGTATAATGAATAGGAGATTTAATCTACATTAAGGGCGGCGACTTATGACTATCAGAGCATTGATCACCGGCGGGGCTGGCTTTATCGGAAGCCACCTTGCCGAACGTTTGCTTGATCAGGGGCAGCAAGTAACGATTATCGACAATTTGACGACAGGGCAGTTTGAGAATATCGCACACCTTGAAAAGCGGATTGGGTTCCACTACGCGATAGAGGATATTCGCAACGCCACCGTTATGGATCGGCTCGTGAGCGAATGCGACGTGATCTATCATCTGGCAGCGGCGGTGGGCGTTTTCTCGATTGTCAGCTCGCCCATCGACACGATTGAGATCAATGTCGGCGGTACGGAAGTGGTGCTGCGGACTGCCAAGCGCTATCGTAAGAAAGTGCTGATCGCCTCAACGTCTGAGGTCTACGGCAAAAACGAAAAAGTCCCATTCAACGAAGACGATGATCGCACACTTGGCCCGACTAATAAAAGCCGTTGGAGTTACGCCGCGTCCAAAGAACTCGACGAGTTTTTGGCGTTGGCCTACCACAAATCCGCTGAACTGCCCGTCGTAATCTTCCGGCTGTTCAACACTGTTGGAGCGCGGCAGCGTGGACATTATGGCATGGTGTTCCCACGATTTGTGCAGTGGGCGCTCAAGAATGAGCCGATCCAGATCTACGGCGACGGTGGACAGCAGCGCTGCTTTGGCAATGTTCACGATGTAGTGGGCGCGATTATCGGCCTATCAGAGTCACCCCAAGCGGTTGGCGAAGTGTTCAACATCGGAACTAACGAGGAGATCACCATTTCGGAACTCGCAGAGCGCGTAAAGGCCAGCACTGGCAGTACTTCCGAGATCGTGAAGATTCCCTACGATCAGGCTTACGAGGCAGGCTTCGAGGATATGCGCCGCCGCATTCCCGATGTGAGCAAGATCAAACGGGTGATTGGTTGGGAACCGACTACCCCTTTGCAAGAAACCATCGATCAGATCGTGAAGTACCATCGCGGGCGGCTCAAACTGAGCAAGCAAGATCACCCGGCCTCGGTACGCCCGTAAGACTGCTGTAACGATTATTGGTTAGATTAATATCCATGAAGCAGCAAACAATCCTCGTCGTAGACGACGAACCAACTATCCGTGAAGTCGTGCGAAAATACCTTGAGCGCGATGGTTTTGCCGTTGTCGAAGCGGTCAATGGGCATGAAGCGCTGGCCTACCTGCACGACAATACGCCCGATCTGATCGTGCTAGACATCATGCTGCCCGGTGTGGACGGTATGACAATCACCCGCCAGTTGCGCGACCCGGCGGGCTATGCTGGGTTGAGTGTCGATGGCAGTATTCCGATTATCATGCTCACCGCTAAATCCGAGGAACTGCACCGGATACGCGGGTTCGAGGTTGGCGTAGATGATTACGTGACCAAGCCTTTTAGTCCGCAAGAGCTTATCGCCCGAATCAAGGCGGTGCTGCGGCGGGCGGGTGCAAACACAACAGGCAACACCGATAAGCCTGTCGTATTCGACACCTTGCGAATCGATCCCCGCACACGCAGTGTGATCGTGCAAGACAGCGAGAGTATTCCGCTCACTGCCAAAGAATTCGATCTGCTGTGGTTTCTGGCTCGCCATCCTCGACAAGTGTTTACCCGCACGCAGTTACTTGATCAGGTGTGGGGCTTCGAGTTCTACGGCGATGACAGCACTGTAACCGTTCATGTACGCCGATTGCGCGAGAAGATCGAGCCTGACCCGGCACATCCCACCTACGTCCAAACCGTATGGGGGGTAGGGTACAAGTTTGAAGTCTGATGGAAAGCGTCGGGGCTTAGTTCTGCGTTTTGCCATTGAGCATCCCTTATTCGCTTTTGCCTTTGGCGTATTGCTGGCGCTCAGTCTAGTTATCGCTATTGCGGGGCCAATGCTCGATGCGCCGCCCAACGATGTCCTGCTGCTGATGCTGTTCCTCTCCTCGACGGGGGGCTTGAGTGTTCTCACCTCTTTTGCGCTTTACAAGTTTGGGCTAGCCCATTGGTTTAGCAGTTTGCGTTGGGCGCTGCTGGCAATGGTTGTACTGACGGTAGTCTTGATCTTCGTCAATGTGTGGATCACAGCGCAGTTGATGTTCATCAAGCAGCACGACCTGATCCTGACGGCATTGCTGCTAGTCTTTGCTGGATTGTCAGCAATCTCGTTTGGATTCTTCATTTCCTCGGCGCTCACCGAGCGGATCTCGAACCTGACGAACGGCGCAGAACGGTTGGCTTCCGGCGATCTTTCGACTCGTGTGGAAGTCATCGGCAAAGACGAGTTGACCTCACTCGCGGCAACGTTTAATCGCATGGCAACCCGGCTGGAAGAAGCCGACGCACAAAAGCGGTTACTCGAACAAACCCGGCGTGACCTGATCGCGTGGGTATCGCATGATCTCCGCACGCCGCTGGCCTCGATCCGCGTCATGGTCGAAGCGATGGCGGATGGCGTGGTGAGCGATCCCGATACCGTTCAGCGCTATCTACACAATGCACAGGGTGAGATCCAGCATCTCAGCCGCCTGATCGACGATCTCTTTGAACTGGCACAGCTTGATGCAGGGCGCGTTGAACTGCACATGGAACCTTCTTCACTGCGCGATCTTATCTCTGATACGCTAGAAAGTATGCGGGCGCAGGCCGAACGCCGCAATATCACGCTGAGTGGACAGGTAGACGATAAAGTTGATATTGTCGTGATGGCTTCCGAAAAGATTCAACGCGTGCTGGATAACCTAATTGGTAACGCGCTGCGGCATACGCCGCCGGGCGGTAAAGTCATGTTGCAAGCCCAACTTGCTGGAGACAGTGTGCGCGTCGAGATCGCCGACAGTGGCGAGGGGATCGCCCCCGAAGACATCCCCCATGTCTTCGAGAGCTTCTTCCGGGGTGAGAAATCCCGCGCCCGTGATGATCAAGGGGTACGTGGAGCCGGATTGGGGTTAGCAATTGCGAAGGGCTTGGTCGAGGCACACGGCGGACATATCTGGGTCAACAGCCAGCCAAATCGCGGGGCAACCTTTGCCTTCACGCTACCCTACTTCAGCCATCAACGCAGTGTTTATCCGTAAAACGGTGATTTTCGCCACTAACGCTTGAATACACAGGACCGCCGCTTGGGTAACGGATGAGGTAGTGTAGAGGCAGGATGAATAAACGCCAATACATAGAATGCCTGATCAGCACGCCAGTGAACTATCCCTGCCCGAACCTAGCCGACCATTTGGACGGAGTCAGTCACGAGGCGGTGAGTGACTATTTAACCATTAAGCTCAAAGAACTGCCCTTCATAGTGCAGTTATTCAAGCTAGTTGCCACAAACGGCGACATTGACTGGGTGGATTACCAACCCTCCAGAAGTCACGCTGACCCTTCACGCCATTCAACACGAGAATACCGTGCGCTGGAACATCGAGCAGCTTCACCGCGATCTCAAACAACTGACTAGTGCCCAAAGCTGTGAGTGCCGTAAAGCGCGTTTTCAACGCAATCATCTGGCCTACTGTTATCACGTCTGGTTGTCCCTGAAAGTTAAAGCCCCACCATTAAGCAAAACCTTGTATGCCGCTCAACACGATTTGTGGCCTGACTATCTGCGAACCGAGCTACCTTACCCACAGATCCCTACCTTTTAGCGCCCTACAGCAAAAGCCCTGTAAGTATAACTTCACTCTTGAGAATATGGGTTTCTCGCAGAAACCCAAGAAGGTAGAGTGGCAAAGAAAGAAGGTGCGGAGTAGACTGATCTACCTTACCAGTCTGTTTAGAAGTCTCTCGCCTTATGGGAGAGGAATTTAGGGTAAAAGCATTTTCGAGATCTCAGGCGATCAAAGATCGTCTTTTATAAAGTGAGTTAATCAATCATGCCACAGGATTTCTTAGCATCTCTGTTTTCATTGGACAATAAGGTTGCCGTCGTAACAGGCGGTACGGGCGTATTGGGCAAAGCAATGGTACTGGGGCTGGCACAGGCGGGCGCAAAAGTCGGCGTACTGGCGCGTCGTCAGGCTGAAGCCGAAGCTATCGTTGCAGAGATCGTCGCCGCAGGGGGCGAAGGGTTAGCGCTCCCCGCCGATGTCTTACAAAAAGATCAGCTTAAAGCGGCGTGTGCAGTGGTAATGGCACGCTGGGGGCGAGTCGATATTCTGGCGAACGTGGCAGGCGGTAACGTTGCTGATGCGATTATTGGCCCGGATAAATCGGTGTTCGATATGCCACAAGCGGCCTTTGAGCAAGTGTTGGATCTCAATTTGACGGGAACACTGCTGCCTACTCAGATTTTCGGTGCGATTATGGCACAGCAGAAAGCAGGCTGCATTGTCAATATTTCGTCGATGGCAGCAATGCGGGCGATCACTCGCGTGGTAGGCTATTCCGCTGCCAAAGCCGCTATCGATAACTTCACGCGCTGGCTAGCAGTGGAACTCGCGCAAAAGCATGGCGAGGGGCTGCGGGTTAATGCCATTGCTCCCGGCTTCTTTATTGGGGATCAGAATCGGCGTTTGCTGCTCAACGAAGATAACAGCCTGACTCCGCGTGGGCAAACGATCATCGGTCATACACCAGCGGGGCGTTTTGGCGAACCCGCCGAACTTGTTAGCACCTTGATCTGGTTATGCAGCCCCGGCGCACGTTTTGTGAATGGTGTAGTCGTTCCCGTCGATGGTGGGTTTAGTGTATTTAGTGGAGTGTAAAGCTGATGATTGGCTATGGATTTTCTGACCGTACTTTGACCGATGATGAAATCACGAACTTGACTGAAACCGCGTTAGCGGAACATGATTTGACGGGTAAACGGGTACTCATCATTGTGCCAGACGGCACACGCACCGTGCCGATGCCGCAGATGTTTCGCCTGTTCTATCGGGAACTGATCGGACGGGTTGCTGCGCTAGATTTTCTGATAGCGCTCGGCACACATCAACCAATGGAGCCAGAGCACATTAACCAGCTAATGGGCGTTAGCGCCGACGAATGGGAAACTACCTTCCCCGGCGTACACGTTTTTAACCATCTGTGGGAGAACCCGGAGACGTTTGTCATACTTGGTACGATTTCTGCCGACGAAGTGCAAGCCATCAGCGATGGACGGCTGCATCAATCGGTCAACGTGCGGATCAATCGGCTGGTCATGCAGTATGACCAGATTATTATCTGCGGCCCAGTATTCCCACATGAGGTGGTTGGCTTTTCGGGCGGCAACAAGTATTTCTTCCCCGGCGTGAGTGGCCCGGAGCTAATTGATCTTTCGCACTGGCTGGGCGCGTTGATCACCAGTTTCGCAACGATTGGCAAGCTCGGTCTGACTCCGATGCGCCAGTTGATCGACAAAGCCGCCGCTATGGTTACGATTCCCAAGCTGTGCTTCGCCATGGTCGTTGCACCGGGCAGCAGCAAATTGGCAGGCTTATATATCGATACCCCCGAAGCAGCATGGGCGGCGGCGGCTGACCTTTCCGCACACGTTCATATTCGCTATGTAGATCATCCGTTTCAGCGGGTACTCTCGGTGATGCCTGCTATGTATGATGACATCTGGACGGCGGCTAAGGGCATGTACAAGCTCGAACCGGTTATTGCAGATGGCGGCGAGGTGATTATCTACGCACCGCATATTACCGAGTTCAGCTATACGCATGGTGAGACGTTGGCGAAGATCGGCTATCATGTGCGCGATTACTTCACCAAACAGTGGGACAAATTCAAGGACTATCCCGGCGGAGTGCTGGCTCACAGTACTCATCTACGCGGCATGGGAGAATACGACCCGGTGACGGGCGAACACCCACGTATCAAGGTTACGCTAGCGACAGGCATCTCAGAGGAACGTTGTATGCAGCATAATTTGGGCTATCTCGACCCGGCGACGATCAATCCGGCGGAATGGGCTAATCGTGAGGATGAGGGCATTCTGTTGGTTCCAAAAGCTGGAGAATTGCTATATCGTCTCGCTCAACCTGTGGCAGTGCGCTAAATGAGCAAGGTACGCTATGTTATCCTTGTGTCTTTAATGGTGGTGCTTTCGGCTTGTGGGACGGTATTACATGGATCGGCGGGTAGGGCTACGGAAATAGTAGAGCGTGGCAGCTTACGTGATCTGGCAGTGGCGCGTGGATTTTACATCGGTGCGGCAGTAGCATTTGCGCCTCTATCAGCCAACGAGGAATATCGCGATACCCTGAAGCGCGAGTTCAATATGGTCGTGCCAGAAAATGCTATGAAGATGGGGCCGATTCACCCGCAACCGACCACTTATAGCTTTGGCGCTGCGGATGCGATTGTCAAGTTCGCGGAAGCCAACGGGATGAAAGTGCGCGGACATAACTTAGTGTGGCATGAGCAGATGCCCGAATGGATCAAGGGCGGCAAATTTACCCGCGACGAACTCTTGAATATCCTGCATGACCACATTAAAACGGTGGTTGAACATTATAAAGGGCGCATCCTCGCTTGGGATGTGGTCAACGAAGCGATAGGTGACAGCGGCGCACTGCGTAACGATGTGTGGCTGAGTGTGATCGGGCCTGACTACATCGATAATGCCTTCCGCTGGGCACATGAAGCTGACCCCAAGGCCAAGCTGTTCTATAACGATTATGGCGGTGAGGGGATGAATGGCAAATCCAATGCCATTTATACCCTTGTTAAAGGGATGAAAGAACGCGGAGTGCCGATTGACGGCGTTGGCTTACAGATGCACATCAGTCTCAATAACCCGCCCTCAGCGGATGCAGTGCAGGCCAATATCGAGCGGATCGGCGCGTTAGGCTTGCAGGTGCATATCACCGAGATGGATGTGAAAATTCAAGATGGTGCAGGGACGCTGGACGAAAAGCTGGCAGCGCAAGCACAACTTTATTATGACATGGCGAGTGTGTGCCTGAAAACTGACCCTTGCAAAGCGTTTTTGACATGGGGCTTCACTGACCAATATACATGGATCACCAGCCCGCCGGGAAGACCGGACGCGCCATTGCTTTTCGACAAGACCTATGCGTTCAAGCCAGCCTACGGCGCGTTAGGTGATGCGCTGGCAGAGCGCTAAAAATTTGCTCAATAGGTGGCTAAATCGTTATAACAATATGACAATTGACATTCAGGTGCGGTGAAATTTGGTAGATGAGGCGTGAACAATACCAGACTAGACTGTACCTGTGAAATGCTAGAGGAGCCTACTTTGATGATTTCGAAACGCACCTTCATTAGCCTATGTGTGGCTATCGTGATCGCAGCAATCGGCGTTTTTAGTGCGACGATCACAGTTCGATCAGAAGGTGAAGAAGCTACCAAAATCACTATATTGATGAACGAGTACACTTTTCAACAGGAAGGTCAACAAGAAGGACTGCCAATCACGGTAATAGCGGGGCAACTTTACAGCCTGACACTCAAGAATACGGGTAAGTTCGTCCACGAAATCTGGCTCGGCAAAGACCCTATCAAGCAAGCAGATGGCCATGTGGATGGCTATGCAACCGGGTTATTCGATGGGGTGGAGATGACTATTACGGGCGCACAGGGCGCACAGAATCAGGAATTTGAAATCAGCACCAAAGGCTTGACTGAGGTAGTGCTTAACCCAGACCAATCAATCACACTAGCGTTCACGCTGCCAGACAGCACCAAAGGAAAATGGGAAATAGGCTGCTTCCAACCGATGCCGATGCCCGATGGTCCTACGCCTACCGCCGATCCCAAGATGACTCCCATGCCGATGGTTACACATTACTTTTATGGTATGAAAGAAACCCTTATCGTTAAGTAACTGCGAATTACAAATACGGAAGGGGCTTACGCTTTGCCCGGTGGCAACCAACCAAACGGCGGCTCATCAAGGCTGTCATCAGGGGCTTCGTTGGAGAGATGAGAATCGATAGTAGCTACAAAACGGCGTTCCTGATTACGTCCTATTCGTCGCAACTGGTGGGGCTTGATCAGCCGATTGTGCAGCGAATCACTGGACAGGGCTAAACTGGTGATACCGCGTGCCGCCGTATCGACGGATAGCGGCGTATAAGCCGAGAGCGCCAGCCCAAACAGCGGGATCGCGCCGAGGATGGAGAGCAGGCGATAGATCGTGCCGCGCGGTTGCCCCGGCACATAGAGCGTCGGGGCGCGAACAATTGTCCAGCTCAGTCCCGTGTTTTGTATGTATTGTTCAGCGTCGCGCTTGCTTTCCACATAGCCACGTTTCACACCCAGAGGCGCTGCCGAAACACTGAGCAGCAGAATATGTGGCACCCCATCACCTACCGCCATCTGTGCCACGTTACGAACCGACACATAGTTGAGGTGACGGAAGGTTAAGCCGCGTGCGGGGTCGGGTTTCAACCCACCGATCAAATGGATCACGATGGCATGTCCACGCGCACGACCCCGCATACTCGCCGGATGCCAGGGATCGCCCTCAACCCACTGGACTTTCCCGCGCAATGTGCCGAGCTTTTCCTCGCTACCGGGCCGAACCATGACCGTCACATCTGCGCCCTGTTCCAACAGCGCCCTCACCACACGATAGCCCAAAAAGCCAGTGCCGCCCGTGACAAAAACCCGTTTCGCGTTCGGACTAACCGACATTTAGAATGTCCATTCCTTGAGGTGGTGGATCATCTGGTGTGCAGTCATATCCAAATGAACAGGCGTGATCGAGACATAGCCATTATGTACAGCCCAGATGTCAGTTCCTTCGGCTTCAAGGTCGCCTGTTGGTGCTTCCCCACCAATCCAGTAATAGGGGCGACCCGACGGATCGACGCGCTCAACCAATTCGTCACGAAAAACGCTGGTGCCTTGCCGGGTGATATACATCCCGGCAAGGTGGCTCAGTGGCAGGTTTGGCACATTCACACTGAGTAGGGTTAATGGCGGCAAACTATGCGCGATCACTTGCCGAACCACTCGTTGTGCGATCTCAGCGGCGGCAGAATAGTTGGCCTCGGCAGAACGATCATCGAGTGAAAAAGCGACGGCGGGCTTGTGGAAAATTGCACCCTCAAAAGCGGCGGCGAGTGTGCCACTGTAGGTCAAATCCTGACCCATATTCGGGCCCCGATTAATGCCGGATACGACAAGATCCACTGGTTCTTTGATAAAGCCCAGCAACGCGACTCCGACGCAATCGGCGGGCGCACCGTCTGTCGAGTAGGCTAGTGTGCCGTCGGCAAGATGGGTCGAGTTGATACGAAGCGGCTTGGTCAGCGTCTTGCGATGACCGTTGGCGCTCTGGTTTTCCTCTGGCCCGATCACGGTTACAGTGCCAAAGACGCGCATGGCGGTTGCCAGCGCCAACAAACCCGGCGCAAGGATTCCGTCATCATTCGAGACAAGAATATGCATGGGTGAACCTTTCAGGTGGGGAACGTCAGCACGCATTGTAGCACAAGCCCCCGACGGTGTGTAGAGGATGACACCGCTACCGTAAGGCTAAAAAACTACAAACCGAGACTCACAGCCCTTTCAGCAGGGCGCGTGGGCCACGATATAGTGGACAGACACAGCGTTCACACTCGGCTCGTTGACCTGTCCGATAGGCTTTGCGAAGTTCAATAGCCGAGTCATCATTGATGGCTTCACTAAGCGCCCGTTTGCCGAGTTTTCCGGTTTGGGGCAGGAAAAAACAGGGGCGCAACGTGCCATCGACTTCGATCACCGTCGAAATATGCGGTGCATTACAACGCAGCCCTTCAAAAGCCACTAACCTATTCAGCGCCATAAAATAGTGGTGCATCCGCCACAGTTTGGCGGGACTCTCCGCAATCAGCCCCGCCTCGAAATCGGCGGCATGGGAACGTTCTAGCGCAGTAAGGATTTCAGCGAAGGCGGGTAGATCGTCGGGAGTCAAGGCAGGACTCGACGGCATGTGAAGGGGGACTGCATTGGGATTAGGCTTACTGCCGTCGAAGCGTGGTCCGAACGCCTCAAAGCTGCCCACGTCTACCGTCAAAAAGCTGACTTTCTGTGCGCCCACTGCTTTCGCTGCATCGATAATCAATGGCATCTCGCGGTAGTTGTTGTGCTGTAACGTTGTGCGTGTAGTGATTGGGATACCGCCATCGGCAATGGTACGCATCCCGCTGAGGATTGTCGGCAGAGCATCCACACCGCGAATCTGGTGATAGGTTTCCGGGGTTCCCCCATCAAGACTCACAGTGAGCGAGTCAATCGTTTCGATCACTTGTGCAGCTTGCTTTTTGAGCGCTAGCCCATTGGTCAAAAGCAAAACTTTTGCGCCTGCTGCCCTAAAAGTACGGGCGATTTGAGGCCATTCGGGGTGCTGCATCGCTTCGCCACCGCTCAACACCACCTGCGACACGCCAAGTTTGGGGAACTCCGCCGCCAAGCGTTCAACCAACGCCATATCCATATTGCGGCGCGGCAATTTCCAGATGTCGCAAGTCACACACCGACTGTTACAGCCGTCGGTGATGTACAGCACGACCATCGGCAGCGCCCGCAAGCGATCCGAAGTCAGATTGAGCAGTGGACGAACGTTCATGGGCAATTGTCTTTAACTAGGTTCTGTTAACATTTCAGAATAACTGTATGAGAACAGCCGAAAATACAAGAAATTGTCTATATTCTCATTGATAGTAATTATGTTGTTGGCGAGGATTAGGGCCAATATATGCTGGTTCTATAAATGGCTGATGCTGTTGGTAAAGTTGTGCCATAGTAGGTAGAAAAATCTGATCAAGATAGGTGTGGGGCTTAATACGGCTTGTTTTTATGGCTTCAGTTGCCAAATTTTGCACAAGATTATAGCCAGCATCTCGTTCACCCAATTCATCATAGATCAGTAACACCTCCATCAATCTCGCTGCATACCATTCAGAATTTGTATTGTCATCAAGTTGAGGGATCGACTTCCAAGTTATTGTGAAATAAATATCCTCTCCTAACTTATTCATATAAGTTTCTTGATGCTGTACTGAAACATCTGTTAACTTTGTCCCAGTTAGTTCAAAATACCGAATCATATGGGGGACGATACATCTGTTCATACTCTTACCACGTTCATCTACCGTAGTAAGTAAAAGTGAGTCATTTTTTTGTATTTCAATTGAAGTTACAACGTGATCTAAAGGAATAAGGTTTTTGAACGCAGAAAAAACTGTGCCATCTGAACTCAGCACATACATATTAAGTATGTGAAATGGGCATGTGCTATCGGCAACATTCAAAACACCAAAATCAATTTGACCATTTTTCTGCCAATTGCCGGGTGCAGGCCAAGAGCCTGTTTCTGCGTGCTTTGCGTCTAAAATAGTCCATTCTCCGCCAATATCTTTTCGCCACAGAAGTTTTGCTACGTTCTTGTCTAGCTGAAATAGCATTGCCGCCCCTAAATCGAGCCTATTCCCATCATTAGTAGGTACACCAATTGGCAAAAAGCTGAGAAGCCGATAGTCATGTCCATAAGCGGTAAAAGGGATGTTCTCATTAACCCATCGCATCCCTTTTTGCTGTAAGTCGTCTAAAATAGGTGACGAAAACCCGGCTTGTTCTGCTAGCGATTTTGCAGGTGTGGGTGGCAGTGTCATATCTGCCTGTCCAACGACAGGTAGGTTACACAGCATATTTGCAAGGAAAAACATTATGATGGTTAGCAGACCAAACAAGAATCGACGGTTCATTCTTCATCTTTTAAATATAGTCTGTTCATGAAACGCTGATATGCCTCACCCAGCTATTCTTTCAAATGTCAATAAACCTAGCTTACCTGCCTTACATATATATTGTTTCCGGCAGGCTACGAAGATCCTCACCCCAACTCCTCGTTACAAGACGGGGAAGCTAGAGTGAGGATTTCCGCTAGTTCGATTCTGGGAAGCCTACCGGGATATTCTTCGTGCCTCGGTCTACTTCCCACGGAAAGACAATGTGGGCATCGGTGATTGCGCCATAGAAGTCCGGTTCGGCGTTGGTGAACAGCGAACGATACGGATTGTAGTGAAACACACAGGTAAACGGTGTCGCCCCGGCGCTTTCACAGCGACCTCGGACGGCGGTACTGGTACGACCACTGCCCCACACATCATCGACGATGAGCGTTCGCCGTCCCGCCAACAGCGATTCCTCTGGAAATTGCAAGAAGGATGGCCACGCCGCCAACTGCGCTCGCCCTTGCCCTTGCTGTGACGGAAAGTTGACAGCAGCCGTCAGAATATAGTTGATATTGAGCGCCTCACCGATTAGACCGCCGGGGACAAGCCCCCCGCGTGTACTCAACAGCAGCGCATCGAAGTACCCTGCCGAACGCAACTGTGGCATGAGGATATCCACAATCTTATCGACATCAGCCCAAGTTAGCAGTTCGTGACGTATCGGCCCACGTGAAGTTGACATAATGCTGTGCGTGCTGCTGGTTGGTACCAGCACGCCTTCCCCCTTTCAAAAATTAAAAGTCAGGCAGGATGCGGGTCGTTGGGCGTGGGAACGAGGTTTTTCTGCTCAATCGCTTTGATCAGACCCACCCGCCGCGTATGCCGTTCTTCGTTGGAAAATTTGGCAGTGAGGAAGGCTCGCACGATCTCGCGAGCCAGCTCAACGCCAATAACACGCGATCCGATACATACAACGTTCATGTTGTCGTGTTCGACACCCTGATGGGCGCTGTAGGTATCGTGGCACAACCCCGCATAGACACCGGGAATCTTATTGGCAGCGATGCTCACCCCGACCCCACTTCCACAAACCAGTACACCGCGTTCAACTTGACCGCTGGTGACAAGCGCCGCGACCTTTTGTGCGAAGTCCGGGTAATCGCTCGGCAGATCACCCGTGTCAGCACCGAGATCGGTCACTTCGTAGCCCAGTTTGTTCAGGTAGGCCAGCAAACTTTGCTTAAGATCATAGCCTGCATGGTCAGCAGCGAGTGCAACTTTCATCAATCCTCCCGGTCGCTCGTAATTTTATTCAAAATGCGGAATAGTGATGCCTATTGTATCCTGTTTATGACTTGCCGAGAAGTTCCTTCGCGGCGTTGACAACTGCCCCAGAGGTGATGCCGAATTTCTCGTAGATCACCTCGTAAGGAGCCGACGCACCAAAATGATCTATGCCAATGATACGGCCTGAGTCGCCAACCCATTCGCGCCAGCCAATTGGGGTAGCGGCTTCAATCGCCACCCGTGCCTTGATCGCTGGGGGCAGCACACTATCTCGATAGGCTTGGTCTTGATGTCTGAACAGTTCCCAGCTTGGCATACTCACCACCCGAGCCTTGATGCCAAGCGCTGCCAGATCATCGTGCGCCTGCATGACTAAACTGACCTCGGAACCGGTGCTAAGTAGGATCACGTCGGGCGTGCCGCCTTCGGCCTCAACCTTGATATACGCGCCGCGTGCGACCCCTTCCATAACCCCTTCGGGCGCATAGACTGGCAGCTTCTGGCGCGTGAAGATCAACGCTACTGGGCCATCGATCTCCATTGCGACTTTCCATGCTGCAACGGATTCGTTCGCATCTGCCGGACGAAGTACGATCATCTTTGGGATGATCCGCAGCGAGGCAATCTGCTCGATGGGCTGATGAGTCGGACCGTCTTCGCCCAAACCAATGCTGTCATGGGTAAAGATGAACAACGTCGAGAGTCCCATCAGCGAAGCAAGGCGCATGGGTGGGCGCATATAGTCGGCAAAGGCCAAAAAGGTGGCCGTGAATGGCTTGACAATCCCGCCGTGTACCGCGATCCCATTGGTGATCGATCCCATTGCGTGTTCGCGCACCCCGTAATGCAGGTTGCGCCCGCCGAAGGAAGCAGAGTCAAAGTCGCCGCCATCCTTGATCGTCGTTTTGGTTGAGGAAGATAAGTCCGCGTCGCCACCGATAAAGGTTGGGATGTGCTTGGCAATAGCGTTGAGCGCAATACCGTTCGTGTCACGGGTCGCGGCGGCTTTCGAGCCTGCTGGGTATGAAGGCAGATCGGCAGCCCAGCCGTCGGGCAGTTTGCCGGACATTGCCGAGTCCCATTTCGCAGCGAGATCAGGATATTTCGCTGCCCAGTCTTTGTGGAGTGCGTTCCATTGATCTTCCCACTGTTCGCCGTCCGTGATGGCTGAACGGAAATGTTCCAGCGCACGTCCGGGGATCAAGAAGAATTCATCAGCGGGCCAACCGAGCGCTTGTTTGGTCAGAGCAACTTCTTCGACACCCAGCGGCGAGCCGTGCGCCTCAAAGGTTCCAGCTTTATGAGGACTGCCAAACCCGATAATCGTCCGCAACGAAATCAGTGTCGGGCGATCCTTATCTGCTTTGGCCTGATCCAACGCCGCGCTGACGGCTTCTACGTCGTTACCATCGGCTACGTAAAGCGTTTGCCAGCCATACGCCTCGAAACGCTGTGTCACATTTTCGGTAAAAGTCAGCGAGGTGGGCGCAGAGAGGGTGATCTTATTATCGTCGTAGAGTACGATCAGTTTGCCGAGTTTGAGATGGCCTGCCAATGAAGCGGCTTCACTAGCAACCCCTTCCATTAGGTCGCCGTCACCCGCTAGAACATAGGTGTAATGATCAACCAGCGGCAAATCGGGTTTATTAAACGTCGCGGCAAGGAACGCCTCTGCCATTGCCATGCCGACCCCATTGGCAAAGCCTTGACCGAGCGGCCCAGTCGTGGTTTCGATGCCGAGCGCCGGATGATATTCTGGATGGCCTGCCGTCGGGCTGCCCCACTGCCGAAAGTTCTTGATGTCATCCAGCGACAGCGGATAACCTGTCAGGTGCAGCAGTGCGTAGAGCAGCATCGAACCATGCCCCGCCGAAAGCACGAACCGATCACGGTTGGCCCACCGGGGATTATGCGGGTTGTGGTGCAAATGCCGGGTCCACAGTGCGTAGGCCATCGGCGCTGCGCCTAGCGGCAGTCCGGGGTGTCCAGAGTCGGCCTTCTGTACTGCGTCCACCGCCAGAAAGCGGATCGTGTTAATCGATAAGGTATCCAGCGAAACCTGATCTAGGGTCGATACGTTGGACAAAGCAACTATCCTTTCTAAAATGACTATCTACATAAATGATAACGCAAAACACGGCGCTAAGCCGTGATAGGTATATCCAAAAATGCAGGGTCGCGCAGTGCGCGACCCTGCATTATACGGTTTGGTGGATGGGCGAGACTTGCCTCGCCCGCTGAATTGATCAAATACCTACCCTAAAAGCGCCATCACAAGATGACCCGATCTCGGCGACTACGGCTTATTGCCCGAAGGCAGCGATCCCGGCGTAAGCGCTGTCGGAGCTTGAGCAGGCTGCGTGGCAGGGACGGATTTGGTCGGTGTTTTGGCACCCACTGAAGCTTTTGTGGGCTGGCTTCGATCCGCTTCGGCAGCACAGCGAAAGCAAATGGAACCGCTCACTGAAAGCGGATCGGCATCGCGACGGTGAACGGTGCGTGCAAACAGCGGCGGCGAATCCCAGTCCCCACCACGTACCACTTTATGACCAATTAAACTTGCGGCTGGCCCTTTGGTGTCAAGGTTAGAGGCATCTGGCGTTTTATAATAGCCTGCTTCATACCAATCCGAAACCCATTCAGACACGTTTCCCGCTAGATTATAAATCCCGTCAGAGCTTTTGCCTTGCGAGTACGAGTCCACTGTATCTGGGCCACCTTCGTTTTTGGGTCGCGAGGTGCGAGCCTTGGGAGCCGCTGGGTCCCAGTCATTACCCCACGGGTAGATGCGTTTGTCGGGGTTGCGGGCAGCATGTTCCCATTCGGCCTCAGTCGGCAGCCGACGGCCTAACGCCTTGCAATAGGCATCTGCACCGTACCAAGTCACATAAGCGATAGGTCGATTGGCATAAATGTCAGTAGTGACTGAATAGGTGCTACCGTCAAACTTGATATAGCTACCCGGCTTCTGGCTGCCATCAACGACTTCTTTTCCGTTGATCGCGGCACAAGGTTCACCCCCGCAGCCTGTCTTGTGGCTATTCGGCCCAAGTGAGTTCAAAAACGATATGTATTGTGTATAGGAAACTTCATACTTTTCCATACGGAAAGGATTAACTGATGCGTTATGTGCTGGCGTTGAGTCTTCAGTCATGCTTATATCGCACTTGCCTTTGTCTCGACTAGTACAGTCGTCGATGGCTTGCGTTGCCTCTGAGGTAGTTGTCCCCATAGAAAAGACCCCGCCGCTGACATTGATCAGGTCAGTGGCCTTTATTGTTGCTGGCTCTGCCCCACTATCGGCTTGTGCGGCACTTGCAGTTCCTGCACTGGACGGCTGATTTGTTGGCGCTTTGGTCGCTGGCCCCGCTGTTGGAATATCGGAGCCAAGCGGCAGTGGGCTGGGTGCATTGACGGCTGCCTGAGGGGTGTCTGCACTGCCTCCATTGACGGAGATGGGCGGTAAGTCGGTAGGTACCGTGTTTAAGCTGGTCGGGGCGGCGACCAATGGTGTAGCATTGACGGCGGGCGCTGGTGGAGAATCCGGAGCAGTCGGGGGAAGCGTGGTTGCCGTGACAGGCGGCGGAGTCGAAGTGACAACCAGCACGGTTGGGCCAGCCGCTACGATGGCAGGATTATCTTGCCCCGGAATGTTAATCCGCACGTAGTTCAGTGCATACAAACCTAAACACGCTACGCCAGAACAACCCAGTCCTAGCACCAACCCAATAACTAACCACTGCCAACTACTATCTCGTGTACGGCCTCGTAACGAACTCATCAAAATTAGCGCAGGAAACCCCGATCTTTAGATCTGGGGAGGAATGCGCCTTGCTCCTTTCTGACTAGGTGAATAGGTATAGCCATCGACCCGCTGGACGAGGGTGCAATGGCGATGACTGATGCCTTGTATCGTGCCAGCATGGGTCGTGATATTGAAACTCCCCGAAGTCCGCACGGCGACGCGACCCTGATGCGTCCCCAGCTTTTTACCCGACGGAACGACAGCCTGCACGAGGTCGCCGGTTTGAAAACCATGAACGCGGTGGGCGGCTTTGGCAGCGGTACGCGGGAAACCGAACTGATCCACCCGACACATTTGCCGGGAACCGCGTCCAGTGGCTTGGATGATTAATGGTAAATGAGTCGGCGCAATGTACACCGCTGCACCACTCCGTCCGACGCACGCGGCATCGATCCAATGGGCTTTGGCGTAGCCCTGCGTGACCCGGTTAAATTTTGTGCGTCCGCCTGTCCCGACTTCGACAGGCAAGCCAGTCTCACACAACCGACAATGCAGCGCCCAGCGCGTGGTGTTGACTGCCGCCGCGTCCTTAAGGGGGAGTTTGGCTTGTGCCTGTACCTGTGGATGCCCAAACTCAGCCGCCGTTTGAGCACCTTTGCGTTGGTTGCAGTCATGACAGGCCAGCGTCAGATTGGAAACGCGATCTGATCCGCCTCGACTGCGTGGGTGGATATGTTCGACTTCGAGTGGCGTATCTGTCTTGCCGCAGTAGGCGCAGCACCGATCCCACTTGTCCAGTAGATATTCGCGCACTTCGTAGCCTGTGAGTGTCCCTTGCTGGTATTCCACGCCGCTGTTTTCAGGATTTTGCATGATCTGGGTGTCGAACTTGACCAATTCCATGCTCACCTTGCTCACGGGACATAAACGGCTCAAGCGCTGCACCCACGTCACGTTGTTTTGCACGCGACTGACCAGCGAGGGCGGTAGCCAGCCTTCACTGCGCTGCCGATTGCGGAACCGTGCCGCCCAATAGCGTGTGTGGCGTGACCGACGACTGCGCCGTGCATTCCGGCGCTGATCCAGATGATCTTTGACTACCGCGCCACGATGGCTGATCTCGCTAGCGCACACCACGCGCTTGCCGCGTTGCCCCTCTACCACCACTGCCACGCCTGTTGTCTGACTGCCGGGGTCGAGTTTCACCTCGACGGGTTGCGTGTCGCCACCTGCCCGTTCCATCAAAATAATCGTGAACGGATAACGCCGATACACCGCGGCCTTCCCCGCCTTCAACAATTCTCTGGCGCGTGCTGGCTGGCACGGCATCAACGGCTGCTTGTTCCTGTCAAATACAAAGACATATTGCATTCAGAAGTTACCTTTCTGGGTCTCCGCTTACGCGGGTAACGGTCTCCTCGCCAAAGTTATCGGACGGTTTGATGGACACGCCACTGGCTTTCTCCCATCGTCCTGGTTAAGCGTGTCCCGTAGGGTTCGGAACTGGAGCAGCATTCCGAAGTGCCTATAATATTCGCCCATAACGTAGCTCCTCACCGGAGCTGAGGCTGGTAAGCATCGGGCTGGTCAAAGCCCCCGCTTTTAGGTGTGGGGATGCTTACAGTATTAACGCAGGTCGGCTTTTCTCAAATGAGAGAGCTTCGGATGCGCCTTAACTCCTTTCTATGTTTCCCGTGAAAATGATCATTATGATAGAAATTTGATCGCAATGTCCGACAATGACCTTGAAACATGTCGGATGGTGAGTTCGAATTTGAATTACTTTGTTACACCACCGTTATAGCCGACCATTGACAAGTCTTTCTATCAGGTCGAGGCGCAGCCCATGATAATACCGTCCTCGCCCCCGTCTACCAAGAGGATCGTAGGCAAGACACCTGAACAATGGATGAGAAAACGACCGCCCCGCTGAAAAAACTTAAATACACGCCAATTCAAAACAGAGAGATAATGGAGTCACATATGTTATCAGGACTGTTATATAATCAGGGGCAGTGACCCAGATTTTGGATGGTTCGGGCACAGTTGCAGCCGCTGCCACACATTGAATAGACAGGGAATTTATGGGCGCATACATTTTGCTCGTCGATGACAATAAGGATCTTACTGATAATCTGAAACTCGTTCTAGAAATGGAAGGGTTTGGGGTTCGTACCGTTTCTAGCGGTGCCGAGGCCATTGCGGCTATCCGCGAAGAAGTACCAGTGCTGATTGTGGCAGACATTGTAATGAAGGGGGTCAACGGTTACGATCTGTTCCAATCGGTCAAGGCCAATCAGTTGACGGTTGAGATCCCGTTCATTTTTCTCAGTGCGCGAACTACGCCCGATGATGTTGGACATGGCCTGAAGCTGGGCGCAGATGCTTATGTTACCAAACCCTTTGCTGTTGAAGAACTCATATCAATTGTTCATCGCTTTGTACGTCGAGGATAGTCTGTCTTGAGCGCCGATGAGCCGTCTTCACAAACGGTTGCCGCCCTGATTGCCCTCGCCGAAATTGGCGAAGCGATTAATGCCAACTTGCCATTGAAGACGATCCTGAATCAGATGGCGAGTGAGTTGGCACGTCTAGTGGCAGGCGATGCAGTGAGTATTGCGTTGGTCGATCCGTCCCGGCAGGAGATCCAACTGCGAGCCTGCGTAAATAGTCAGGGGCAATCCCTTGAGAACGTCATCGGGCGCACTACACCCATTGCCGAACTGCTCACCGTACAAACATTATTGAGCAGCCGTGTACCTCTATATATTCCTGACATTTATCAATCCCCGTTGTGGCGGTTCGACCCCTCTAAACCAAACAGCGCCCAATCTTTTCTGGGGATACCATTGATTGTCGAGGAAATTATTGTTGGTCTACTGTTCATCGATTTCTATGAAACGGACAGCCTTACGCCGCAAACTCAGTATGCAGCCCTAGCATTTGCTCGCTATGCAGAGTCAGCGATCCATAACGCTCAACAGCGTGACAAGCTAATCCGTTCGGAAGAACGCTATCGACATGTCGCTGCCTTGACTAGCGATGCGATCTACGAATGGGTTCCCGGCGACGAAACAATTCTGTGGACGAATGACATCGACAGCCTGCTACATTATGAACCCGGCTGTTTCCCGCGTACTGAAGCGGCGTGGATCGAAGCGATTCATCCTCATGATCGACAACAGATTATTCAGGCTCGCCAAATTACGCTGCGTGACGGGAATCGATTCGAAGAAGAATATCGGCTGCGCCGCGAAAATGGTACTTACTGTCAGGTACTCGATAAAGCCTTTCGCTTTGAGACTCCCACACCACGCTTACTAGGGGCGATTACCGACCTGACGAATATCTATGAACTGACCGATGCCCTGATCGAATCTGAGATCCGTCACCGCACCTTGTTCACCCATGCGTTAGACGCGATCTTTGTGATAGATAAAAGCGGTACCCTGTTGGATTTCAATCCAGCCGTTGAGTCACTGACTGTACGCAATTACGCTGAACTTATTTTTTCGACCTTTCATGAGATTGTGCTGCCGCAAGATCTTGACCTATTTACCAATGCGATGCAGCAGCTTAAACAGCACGGTGAGATCAACAATTTTGAGATCCGTCTGCGTCGCCCTGACGGCAGTTATGTTGAGGTTGAAGTCTTGGGCAGCGCTCTCGGTGGCGACACGTATCAACTTGTAGCACGCGATATTACGGCTCGCAAGCAGGCTCAGATCTTGGCAGCACAACGCATCGTCGAACTGACCGCGCTCAGTGATATTACGCGGGCGACGATGGATGGCGGCGACCTTGTGGATATGCTCAAGCGGGTTTTGCCGGGAGCTATCAAAGCCCTCGAACTTCCATTGGGCGGAGTCTATTTGCTGGATCACAAAACTTCGCTGCTGCAACGGGTTGCCTATGTCGGATACCCACCTAATAGCGACTACCCACCCCTCACACTTCCCCAAAGGGCGCTTGACATTGGGCAGGCAACCGCTTTTTCAACGCTAGTACGTATCGTTAACCCACCGATGTCAGACGATGAGACTCATCCCAAGAGCGTCGTACAGGTTCCGATCATCTCCAACAGCACTATCGTGGGAATGGCACTTTTCGGTGACACAAAACCGCGAACTTTTGAACCTACCGACATTTATCTGATAGATATTATCGGGCGGCAGTTGGGAATCGGGATGGAAAATTTGCGGCTGTTGGAGAACTTGGAGCAATTGATCGAGGCACGAACACAGGCGCTACGCAGCACCGAGTCGCGTTACCGGACTCTGATAGAGCAGGTACCGGGGGTAGTCTACACTGCCGACACTGTCACCAGCGGGGTTAGCTTTATCAGCGCTGGCACCGAAGCGCTGTTTGGCATTTCACCCCCAGAGTTTATTCATGTAGATGACATTTTATTGGCGTGTATTAGTCCTGAAGATCTTCCTTGGGTGGCTGAACTGGCGAATCGAGCGATGGCAACAGAGGAAGATTTCGACGCGCAATACGGTATTATCAACAGTCAGACGCACAAAGCGCATTGGGTACATCACCGCGCCCGACCAATTGTCATGGCAACCGGTGAAAAGTGTTGGCTAGGTCTGTTAACTGATGTCACTAATATGAAGGAGCTAGATAACCTCAAGAATCAGTTTGTGGCAACGGTTTCCCACGAATTGCGTACTCCTCTTTCTGCGATCAAATTGCGAACCGCAACGCTCAATAATTATTACCATCGTCTGACCGACGATCAGCGTTTGGAGATGGTGCAGCGCATCAGCTATCAGGGGGATATTCTGGCTGACCTAATCGAAGACGTTTTGCGGCTTGCTACGCTGGATGGGGGTACGGTTGAACGGCAGGTCGAATTGCTCGATCTCAAGGATATTGGGGTAGATGTTATCGAAGAACTACGCCCCGCTGCCGAAACTGCCGCCGTGACTCTTCAGATACGTTGGGCTACTCACGATTGTACGATTCGTGCCGATGCCGTTGATATAAGCCGTATCTGGCGGAACTTGATCGGCAATGCGATTAAATATACGCCTGAGGCGGGACACATCGCGATTTATACAGGGAGTGTCATTATTGATAGCACACAGCACATCATTTCTTCTACCCTGCCCTCCGAATGTATCACTAACCATCGGGAGATTGGCCCCGGCAAGTGGGTGGTCGGCGTGGTAGAAGATACAGGTCGGGGAATATCTGACTATGACCGGGGACTTATCTTTAACCGATTCTTCCGAGGCGATGCAGCGCTGACAAATATTCCGGGAACAGGACTTGGCCTGAGCCTGGTCAAAGAGCTATTGGAAGATTATGGTGGGCATATTGCCCTGAATAGTTCGCTCGGTAGTGGCAGCACTTTTGCTTTTTGGCTGCCGAGTGTAAAAGAAATCGAGGAGTAAACAGCATAATGGAAGCCAAAACAAATTTACCCTCTCAAGATGGGTCAACTATTCTTGTTGTTGAAGATAACGAGGATCTCCGCGAAAACGCAGCGCTGGTACTTTCACTGGAAGGCTATGTAGTGGTAGCGGCGATGGATGGACAAGACGCGCTGGATATTCTCAAGAGCGGTCAATGCCAACCTGATCTGATTGTGAGCGATATTGCTATGCCGCGTCTGGATGGTTATGGTTTCTTTGAGGCGATCCGGCAGATGCCCGCCTTGAGAACGATCCCGTTTATCTTTCTGACGGCACGTGGATCGCGGCGCGATATTCGTTTTGGCAAGGAACTTGGCGCGGACGATTATCTCGTTAAGCCCTTTAACTCAGAAGACTTTCTGGTGGCGGTCAGGAATAAACTACGACGCACCAAAGAAATCCGCGATCAGGCAGCGGATGAACTCGACGAGGCACGGCGGGCAATGGTCCAGTTGATGTCGCATGAACTTCGCACACCACTCACTTACGTAACGGGTGGGTTTTCGCTGCTGGCAGAAGGGCTTGAACACGATAAACTGCCGAACGACATGCAGATGAGTATGCACCTCATCCATAGTGGCACACAGCGACTCAACCATCTGGCTGAACAGCTTGTCGCCTATGCTGAACTGATTAGTGGACATTCCAAACTACAATTGACCAAACTTGGGGAACCGCTTGATCTTGAATTGCTGATCAAAGATACGCTGTCGCTGATTGAGCGCGAATCAAAACCGCGAGAGATCCGCTTCATCAGAGATTTTAAACTGCCCCATTTGGTTGAAGTCTTTACCGTTTCCGATATATTGCGGGGGGCGATCTATGAGGTATGCCGCAACGCCTCCACGTTCAGCGATGTAGGCAGCGATGTTAGGGTATCCCTGACACTAGATGGTGACATTGCTCAGTTTGAAGTAAGCGATCACGGTTGTGGAATTGCGCCCGAAGATCAAGAAAAAATCTGGGACATCATGATCCAGTCTGACCGGAATCGGCGTGAACAGCAAGGGGCAGGCATGGGCTTACCGATTGTCAAGCAAGTGATGCGTTTGCATGGTGGAACGGCATCACTTAAGAGCGAACTCAACAAGGGGACAACCGTCACCTTGCGTATTCCAATCTATCACGGCGACGGTGTATCAAATGGCGAGTGAGATTGTGCTTGTCAAGCAAGATATGCTGGCTATTCAGGCTTTCAGTCGTTACCCATCATCTTGTGTTTCTGCCCTGTGCTGTAAATGCAATCCGCGAGTTGTACATCACCACAGTGAATGACATCTTCCAGCAAGCTTTTCATATGTTGGACATGCTGTAACAGGGTGTTCATCTCTTGAAGTTTGCGCTGCACCAGATCGTGCCACTGTAGCGTTGGCGACGCACTCGGCAAAATATCATTGAGCAAAATGCGAATCTCAGTCAAGGTGAAGCCAGCTTGCTGGGCGGTCTGAATCACTGCCAACCGCGATAGTATGCTCTCGGCGTAGCGCCGCTGCCCACTGATCCGCTTGGGGTTGGGGAGCAGGCCAACCGTTTCGTAATAGCGCAGCGTTGAAGGACGCACGCCTGCTTGTCGTGCCACCTGACTAATCGTCAGTTCAGCCATCGAAATTGCCTCTTGACTTCAAGTTAACTTTAAGAAGTACAGTACGTCCATCACACGGAACGTACTAGCCATAGGATGTGGTGAGAATGAACAAGTTTACCTTTGAAGTCACGAACGACAACTTTCAGGAACAAGTCCTTCAAGCAGATCTGCCAGTCTTGGTCGATTTTGGGGCAGATTGGTGTCCGCCATGCAAAATGCTCGATCCCATCGTAGAACAGCTCGCCCAAAAATATCAGGGCAAACTCAGTGTCGCCAAGCTGGACGGTGACAACTCTCCACAGTTTACTGAGATCTACGATGTCTACGGTTTTCCCACGTTGATTCTCTTTCGGGGCGGGCAACCTATCCATCGGATTGTCGGCTTCAAGACGCAGGATCGTATCGAAGCGGAACTCGCACCTCATTTACAGCCCCAACCGTCTACTAAATAGTAGGGTGTAAAGCTCCTCGTTCTGGAAGTCTTTCTCTATTTTCTAGAGAAAGACTTCCAGCGAAACGACTTTGGACGTACTCTGCCGTTTGACCCTTTACATTTAGTATCGGGTGGAGTAGAATTACCTTCTTGTAAGTAAATGGCGCGGGGTAGAGCAGTGGCAGCTCGTCGGGCTCATAACCCGGAGGTCGCAGGTTCGAATCCTGCCCCCGCAACTACTCAAAATCAGGCCAGAAATCGTTAACTCGGTTTCTGGCCTGATTGTTTTTGGCTGGTTGTCAGCACAATTCTTCCTAAAAAGTATAAAGACTTGTTGAGAAAACCTAAAGATTGTTATGGCTATGCAAGATTAATTGCTAGAATGATAGGTTAAGATAGACAAACCCATCGGCAGCGTAGAGAAATCGCCCGCAAAGCGCTTGCTCTGGCGAGCCGAAGGTATGGTCTAATTTATTCAGGTTTTCACATCGATCCCGTTGGGCTAATCATGAGGATTATTTCGTATGCGATCACGGTTTATCTTGATTCTCGCCGCAGGGCTGGTTTTGGTAGCGTTGGCGACTCTACTACCCCGCACAGTATCAGCAAACAGCCCCTCACTCGCACGGACGCATACCGTCGGCTTCGTCTACGTCACCACCTACAAGAATCGGTTGCTCAACGCCCAAGCGGCTTTCAACCAATTGCAGGAGTTTTTCGACAAAGTACAGTGGAAGCCTAAACGCCAATATTCGTTTTTACGTGATGTCATGGGGAACTCAGTTCGCCCCGAAGCAGGCTATGTTGATACGCCGCTTGGCTACGGGTTCGGGTCGTGCGGAGCGTCTTCGCTGTTGAACAAGCTCGTCAAAACCGCCATGTTTCGTGACAGCGACGGTAAAGAAAAGCCGGTGTTTCGCAGCATTAATGTCTGGACATGGGTCGGTGACAAGACCTATGGCAAGTACGGCGCAACGATTTTTCTAGACACCGAAACGGGTAAGCACACGAAAGACTATGTATGGGAGCTTAACCCCGACTATAACGGTCCTACCCCGAAGTTCACTACGCATTTTGATATGCAGGCAGAAACGGTGGACATCTCGATGGAATATGGCGATGAAGTAGCTGGCACAGAAGCGGATGCCACCGCCGCCGCGACTGCTGGGGCTGCGCCGACGAAAGCCGCTACCAGCCAACCCACTAAGGCGAGCACGTCCAAAACGGCGGCAACCAGTGAGGCGACCAGCCAAACGAGTCAAACGATTAGCAGCCCTGCCGCTCCCGTTCCTCCGGGGGCGGCAGCGGTACAAGTTGCCACCGCCGCCCCGACCCAGATTCCCGCGACGAAAGTTGCCGAAGTGAATAATGTCGAAGCCAAAGCAGTGCCGGTTCCTGTCCAACCGCCAGCCGATGTAGTCGTCAGGCTTCCGCCTAGCCAAATGGGCGCATCCCTGACCCGTCAGCTTATGGATTTGATCAAGCAGAATCGTTTTGGTGTGTCGGTGATTCCTGTTGAGGAGGCGGCACAGATAATCACCGAAGTAGGCGTAAATCAAGATCGCCAGACTTTTGTCGCCTCGGCCTTCAAAGGCCCTTTGGCGCTGTACTTCTTCGAGAACATCTCTCCGTTGATCTGGAAAAGTATCCCAGTGCGATACTGGCCTATCAAAGACGAAAAAGATGTTCCGCAGCAGTACCGCGCCAACTGGAACCTTTACAAGGATATTCTGTATAACGTCTGGACGATGGCGGTGTGGAGCGAAAACGACAGCACTGGCAATGTGCTGGACTATGTTTACCGCAATTCTGATGCGTCAAAATTAGGCGATAACCCGATTACCGCTTTCAATAACTGGACACATACCACACTAGGCATGGGGCTTTCTTCTGGACTGCGTTCGTGGCTTTCGGGTCGAACGCTGTGTTCAACCTGTTTGGATAACCGTTACGGCAAAGAATCGTTTGTGTATCACGGAAAGATTCTTGTGCCGAACAACACCTACTCTCCGCGTGATCTGGCATTAGCGTATGTCCATCTGGCGGAAGTGGGCAAACAACTCGGTTACTTTGATACGGCTGCTGAACTGCTTGGCACGTTGCGCGGCCCCGCCGCTCCTAGCATGATCCAATATTATCTGCGCCGGATGGGTATCCAGACTGCCAGCAAAGATGGCTTCGTTGGCCCCGACGATACCGACAGCGACGGTTACTATATCAGCGTTGATGCTGGCTTGCTGACTCTTGCCGATGGCAAGCAGGTCGCCGTGGCTTTCATGGCTTTCGACTCCGGCAACCTGATGGATGATGCTGTGATCATGACAGGTCGGGCGCTCGTTCCGAATTACAAACCGACGAAAATAGATCGCCGCTAAGCAGGACTTGTCGCGCCTTTGATTCAAAATCTGCGTTAGCCCCCCCAATTACCGCTATGTCGGCGCGATTCTCGACGATCCCGTTTGGGTTGAAGCATGGCAATCACCATGGCCTGCTGAGCAAACAGACCCGTTGGTAGTCGTTAGCCTAAGCACTACCTATCAACACCAAGAAAAAGTTTTGCAGAAAGTTCTCGATGCGTTAGCGGGACTAAAAGTGCGTGGCCTTGTAACGTTAGGCCCTACACTAGACCAATCGCAGTTTAGAATTCCCGCGACTGTTGTTGTTCGCCAGTCTGTTCCTCATGCACAGGTTTTCCCGTTAGCATCAGCCGTAGTGAGCCAGTGCGGACATGGTACAGTAACCCGCGCACTGGCAACGGTGTATCGCTAGCGTGTATCCCGTTTGGGCGCGATCAACCTGCCAACGCAGCGCGTGGCGTGGCAAGAAGCGCTGGCTTGAAGCTGGATAAAAAGGCCGATTTCGCCCGTATTCGTGAGACAATCCAAAGAGTTGTTAGCGAACCAACGTTCCGCGATAACGCCCGACAGTTGGGGAAAATAATCACCGAAGATGCCCGCAATTCAACCACCGTTCAAGAGCTTGAGCAGGTCGCGGCGACATCCAAATCAGTCTTGATGCCTGCTTAACTAGCGTATTAAACCAATAAAGAGAAGGGAACATTACTTTTTCGTTGCCTTATCTTTTCAGGAGTTGCGCTGCTGCCACTGATCCACGAGGACATGTCGCAGCAATTTACCTGCCGCGTTGCGGGGCAGCGCTGCTACAAACCGAAACTCGGAAGGCACTTTATAACGGGCTAACCGTTGTAGGCAATAATCGCGCAATTCGTCCGGTGTTGGCGTTGTCCCCTCACGGACTCGGATTGCCGCTGCGGGAACCTGCCCCCAACGCTCATCCGGCACACCGATCACGCCTGCTTCCTCAACGGCGGGATGTGAAAGCAGTACCGCCTCAACTTCGGCGGGATATACGTTTTCGCCGCCCGAAATGATCAAATCGCTGCGGCGCGACACGACATACAAATAGCCTTCTTCGTCCCGATAGCCGAGATCGCCTGTATGCAGCCAGCCATCGTGCAGCGCCGCTTGATCGATATAGCTGCGGATCACCGATGGGCCGTGTATTACAATCTCACCGACTTCACCCGCTACGGCAATGGCATTATCCGATTCACGCTCAATACGCAGCACATTGGGAAACAGCGGTTTACCCGCCGAGCCAAGTTTACGCAAGGTATCTTCTGGCGGTAGGGTAACAAACTGTGAGGCGGTTTCGGTCATACCGTAGGTCTGGACAACTGGCACACCACATTCAGCACACACTTCAAGCAGTGGACGTGGCGCTGGCCCGCCGCCAAGCAATACATACTTCAGCGAAGGCGGATATGGGCGTTCGCCGTGTTCATCTAACATCCGTTGCAGCATCGTGCTGACGACGGAAATGGTCGTTACATGATCTTCGTCAATGGCGCGATTCACGGCGGCTGGATCAAACCCATCGTGGATGATCACGCAGTTGCCATAGATAATCCCGCGCAGCAAGATCGCCAACCCGCCGACATGAAACAGCGGCAAACACGCCAGCCAGCAATCATCAGTGTGCAGGCCGAGATTCAAAGCCGATCCTGTCGCGCTCCACCAATGGTTGCCATAGGTCAGCAGTGCGCCTTTGGGTTTGCCTGTCGTGCCAGAGGTGTAAATGATACTATGAACCGCCTCAAGATCGATTCCATCCTGCAAGCGAATCTCTGCTTCGGGCAGTTGGAAGAAGCCACTGGGGTCGGGGGAAGCCATCGTGAGCCGCAGTTCGGGGAGATCATGTGCCGCTGCCAGTGCGATTTGTGTGTTGGCACTGTCGTAGATCAGGCATTTTGCACCGACATTGCCAAGCTGCCACACGATCTCAGCGGCAGTCAAGCGGATATTGAGTGGAATCAACACCGCGCCGAGTCGGCTCACAGCATGGGTCAATGTGGCAAAGTCCAGACCATTTCGCATCAGCAGTGCCACACGATCACCTTGCTGAATGCCAAATCCCGCCAGCCGCCGCGCTGTCTGATCGACGCGCTGGCTCAGGTCACGGAATGTCCAGCGTTCCGTACCAAAAACGAGCGCCAGTCGATCAGGAGTCAGCGCCGCCCGTTGGTGCAGCCAGTTCGGAAACGTTGCCGAAGTCATGATAGAGATAGTCTCAGGCGTGTGACACTCTAGCTTTTGCCATACCACCCACCACTAAATGGTGAAAAGGACGTATGACGTTAAAGTACACTGGGCCAGTCCAATTATGATAATGCACAATAGTGATCACATGAAATCGTTTAAGGCCGTTCTGTAGTGGCTCGACTACGACACCCAACGCCGCCTTGAGATGGCTATCATCGATTCTGACTACCCAATATTGATCTTCCTTCGCCATTTCCACCGTAAAAAACGAAGCCCGTTCGCCCGGTATCATCGGAATGGTTTCAGTCCGCAAAGCCGGAGCCTTCGGAATGCCTTCCTGTCGCATTCCCAGAAACCGCACGAACACCGCCCGGACTCCATAGAGAGCCGTGACCCATGCTGGCTGATAGTTCATCATGCCCGCCACAAAGGCCCGCAGATTAACATTGCCCTCTACCACTTTGACATCGACGTGATCGGCCTTGTCATACAAAGAAGCGAGTTGGGGAAAGCGCTGCAAATACTGCATGGCTCTTGCTCCTATCAGATGCTACGGAAAGCGTGTGAACTTCTTGAAATCTGGTTTGCGCTTCTCAAGGTAGGCGTTCTTGCCTTCTTTGGCTTCTTCGGACAGGTAGTACAACAGAGTTGCGTCGCCTGCAAACTGCTGCATCCCCATCGCGCCATCGGCATCCGCATTCAGCGCAATCTTGAGGAAACGCAGCGCCATTGGGCTTTTTTCCAGAATCTCACGCGCCCATTGGACTCCCTCGTCTTCGAGTTTATCCAGCGGAACGACTGTGTTGACCAGACCCATATCGAGCGCTTGCTGGGCGTTATACTGGCGACACAAATACCAAATCTCGCGGGCTTTCTTGTCACCGACCATACGCGCTAACAAGCTCACTCCGTAGCCTGCGTCGAAGCTGCCGACTCGTGGCCCCGTCTGCCCGAAGATGGCATTCTCGGCAGCAATGGTCAGATCGCACACGACGTGCAATACATGACCGCCACCAATGGCATAACCTGCCACCAACGCAATCACAGGCTTGGGCATCTGGCGAATCAGCCGTTGTAGTTCCAGAACATTGAGGCGCGGCACACCGTCTTTGCCCACATAGCCGCCGTCACCTCGCACGCGCTGATCGCCACCAGAACAGAACGCTTTATCACCTGCGCCCGTGAACAATACCACACCAATATTTTGATCTTCGTGCGCCCGTGAGAAAGCATCGATCATTTCGTTGACGGTTTGCGGACGGAAGGCGTTACGCACTTCGGGGCGATTGATTGTGATCTTGGCGATCCCTTCACCTTCCGCATCGTGTTCATACAGAATATCGGTGTATTCACCAGCTTTTTGCCAGTTTATTGCCATGTTAAATTACCTCCTTGTTGGTTTTGTCGTGTCTTCCGAAGGCTCAATCGAAGCGTGTTTGAGATGGTCTAGCACGAGTTGATTAAACACAGCGGGTTGCTCCAGATGAACGTTATGGCCTGCGTTAGGCACAACGGCGATCTGTACTGTAGGAATTGCCTTTGCCATTTGCTGACCAGTTTGCGTATATCTGCTGTCCAACGCGCCGACGATCAAGAGAGTCGGCGCGGTAAGCTCGTTAAGCCGATCCCAGAGTGGGAATTGTGCGCCAGTGCTGAGGCCGCGCAGCGAGTTCGCCAGCCCACCAACGTTATTTTGCAAACGCTGTGACCATTGGTCGGCTCGAATATGAGCCGGCAAATTGGCTTGACTGGCAAACAAAGGAAGCTGGCTCCAGTAGGCCACAAATGCTTCCAACCCTTCTCGCTCGATCTTTTCGGCAAGGGCTGCATCACTGGCAATGCGGGCTTGTCGTTCGGCGGGATCTGCCAAGCCGGGTGAGGTGCTTTCCAGCAATAAAGACCGGACACGATGCGGATAGGTTAACGCAAAGTGCTGCGCGACTCGCCCACCCATTGAATAACCCAGCAAATGCACACTGCCTAGTTCCAGTTGATCGAGTATTGTATCCAGCGAAGCCGACACCCGGTCAATTTGGTAGCGGGTCGGATTAGTCGGAGAATCGGAGAAGCCATGTCCCGGCAAATCAAGCGTGATTACCTTGTGGCTACCCTCAAAAGCGATCCGCTGTTCAGCCCAAGATTGTGAGCTACCCATGAACCCATGCAGCAGCAGCAGCGGTTCGCCCGTGCCGCCTATTTCGACATTAAGATACAGACCGTTTACCATTATGCGCGTCATACTGTTGCCTCGTTTGACACCCCATCGACTGAGGCGGGAGCCAACCCCGCTAACACAGTGGATACGACCTGCCAGATCGCCCGATGTTGCTTGACATTCTGTGCTCGGTTGGTCTGGATTTCGATGATCTTTAGTCCAGTTGCCGCGACACCCTTACTTACCGCATTGCGAAACTCGTGCCAGTCTGTCGCCAGCGTATAGTGTGCGCCGTACAACTCAGCCGTGTGCCGAAAGTCGAGACCATGTGGTGTGCCGTAAAGCTGTTCAAAATGTTCAGGGTAAGCGGCCTGCGGCAGAAATGAGAAGATGCCGCCGCCATCGTTGTTGATCAGAATGATAGTAGCATTTAGATGGTGCAGTTTTGCCGCCATCAAACCGTTCATGTCGTGGTAAAACGCGATGTCGCCAATGACCAATACTAACGGCCCATTGCATACGGCGCTGGCTCCCAGAGCACTGGACACCACGCCATCGATGCCATTTGCGCCCCGGTTTGCCAGAAAACGGATAGCATATTCACTCACTGGGAAAAAGGTATCTAGATCGCGGACAGGCATACTACTGCTGGTATACAAGGTTGTCCCGTTGGGCATAAGTTTACTGAGTTCAGGGAACACGCTGCCCTCGAACAATTCAGTATTGGTAAGCAAGTGAGTATCTATCGCTGTCCGCACATGGCGTTCAGTCTCCGTCCACTCCCACAACCAAGGACTGCCTGCCTCACGACTGTGCCCACCCAGTTGATCGACCAGATCTTCGCACAGCAGGCGCGATTCAGCTTTAAAAACATCGGAGACAATCAGGTCGGGATCGTACCATTCGCTGCCAATCAAAATTTGGCGGACATTGGCGTATTTTTTCAGATATTGCAACAGTGGTTTAGAGGTCGGCGTTGCACCAAGCCGTAAGATAATCTGTGGCGCAGCGCGTTCAACAAATGCTGGATCGCGCAGGAAAGCGTCATAAGTGCTGATGACGTTGCTGCAATCGTGCTGTCCGCAGCGCAGTTGTGATAGGGGATCAGCCAGAATAGGGTAGCCAATCATTTCTGACAGACGGGCGACAGCAGGCGCAAAATCGGGGTTGCTATGGGGGCCACACACAATCAAGCCACGTTCAACCCTTGCCAGATCAGAGGCCAGCGCTTTTACTTCACGCAAATCGGTGCGACGCAGCCCACGTTTAACAGTGGCAAACGGGCGATGGTCAGGGCGGGCCATATCTGCAACGGACGATTCTGGGGGGAGTGGCACCAATGGTTCGCGGAACGGGAAATTCAGATGGACGGGGCCAGTCGTCGCGGCTACAGCTTCGGCAACGGCACGGTTCGCAACCGTTCGCACGTAACGCAATGCGTCCGGTGTATTTTCCGGCAATGCCATATCCACAAACCATTTGACATGCGATCCATACAGACGCACCTGATCGATGGTCTGGGGTGCGCCAATGTCGCGTAATTCGGGCGGTCGGTCTGCGGTCAAAACGATGAGTGGAATCCGGGCGAAATGGGCTTCTACTACGGCGGGCAAAAAATTCGCCGCCGCCGTTCCCGAAGTACACACTAATGCAACGGGTTCGTAGGACATTTTGGCAATGCCCAGCGCGAAGAAAGCTGCCGAGCGCTCGTCAAGGTGCATCCAAACTTTGAGCGCGGGTGTCTCTGCCAGAATCATCGCTAGCGGGGTAGAGCGTGACCCCGGACATACACACACATGATGCACGCCGGATCGCGCCAGTTCATCGACAAAGGCGCTGACATACGCATGAGTCGCATATTGTATGTTGTTAGCTGCCATGAATCACCTGTCTCGGCTGTTATTCGCCTGTGAGTGCTGAAAGCATCGGCTTGAGTTTCAGGCACGACTCAGCATATTCGCGTTCTGGATTCGAGTCAGCAACAATACCACACCCCGCGAACAAAGTCGCACTGGTTCTGTGCAGCAGCGCTGACCGAATGGCAACTACGAATTTACCCTCGCCATGCCGATCTATCCAGCCAACAGGCCCGGCATACCAACCGCGATCAAGCCCTTCACGTTCGCGAATCAGAGACAACGCTGCCTCGCGAGGACGACCACCAACTGCCGGGGTGGGATGTAACCGTTCGACCACATCTAGTAACGTGTGACCGTCGGCTAACCGACCTCTCACGGGTGTGTAGAGGTGCTGGACATTCCCCAATTTTAGCAGTGTTGGCTGTACGGCGATAGTTAAATGGTGACTTAACCCTTGGAGCGCTTCGGCAATAAACTTGACCACGACAGCATGTTCATTGCGATCCTTGGCACTGGCAAGCAACGATTCACCAAACGCCCGATCTTCGTTCTCGGTTGTGCCGCGCTGCACCGACCCAGCTAACGCCATTGTCCGGATCTCACCATCATGGACTTCGGCAAGCCGTTCCGGGGTTGCGCCCAGAAAGCAGCGTTCGCCGCGTGCGATAGCGAAAATAAAGCATTCCTTGTAATTTGCCGAGAGCCGCCGCAGGGCATTCGCCGCGTTAAATGGCGCTGACCCAGAGTCCGACTCCGAAGTCTCAAGGCGCACCGCACGAGCCAGCACCGTTTTTTCGAGTTTACCGTCGGCAATATCCTGTGCTGCTTGGACGACTTCAGCTTGCCAGTCGGCAGCGGGTCGTAGATCGTGCATCGTTACCTGTAACTTGCTACGGTTTTCAGGGTGATAGGTCGTGCTTGGCACGAAAAGTTGCTCGCAAAAGGCTGACATAGCGGCTTGTTCCGCCTCAAGATTGCTGTCAGGGTCAACGATTACATTGCAAGTGAGCCATGCTTCGTTATGCTTTTGCGTATACAACACTTTGGGCAGTACCATCCGCCCGTCAGGATAATCGCGCCAGAGCGACGTTTTAGGCTGTTGAGGGTCGAAGGCAAACCCTCCAAATAGGAGAGGGCCAGCGTCCGGCAACCCACGTAGACCCTCAAGGATCGCGCCGCGCAGCAAGTTTCGCCAGGCGGTCCCGATTTGCCGGAATCGTGACTCCTCCACGGCTTCTAATGCTTGGGCGATGCCCAATCCGACGAGGGTAAAGTCCTCGTCAGGTTGTGACCAGAAGAAACGATCAGCAGTCGCACTTGCGGCCTGCTCAAACAAGTCGATGGTATCCAGTGACCAGATGCGTTCAGTGAGACTGACCAGTATGGATCGGGCTTGTCGTTTGGCTTGCTGGGCTGCCTGTTGGAGTAGATGGGGGAGCGCGATGGTTATTGAAGGGTCAGGGAAGATTGCCACAGTCACTTCCATTTTGCGTTTGTGACTTTCAGAACTTATTGAAAGTATTATAAGATGATTTGCAAGGGTTGTCAATTAGCTCTGTGCAAGATTCACATCAACAATATTCAAGATAGGCTTGCCGCTTATCAATGATAACTCTCAGGAGATCACTTGAGATACTCCCATCGTCTCTGGCTCTATTGTATTCGCAAGACTCTATGCGAATATGAACGTACAACACACCTATAACGAATATGTAAATATTTCGCAACGAATACGCCATTTTGTTGTTTAATAAGGTTATAGAATGGTTACGATGGCGATAGGGTTCACCATGAATGCTGAAATGTATCTTTTATCGCTGCCCGAAGTCGAAACGGCCCGGCTGCCACGTGGTACGTTGTTCGTTGCTAATGGATTGATCTATCAAGT
>JBDTVG010000128.1:0-113022 GCA_040007395.1 Chloroflexota bacterium | reverse complement strand
GCAAGGGTGCTGATCCAGCGGTAGCACGCATCGCGATTCTGTGTTTTGGCGCTGATATAAGCTGTGCCGATACCATAGGAAACCGCCGCGAACTGTGAGCCACGCGGATAGGTCACTGGTTTGTAAGTGCTAGTAGTTGTATCTGTTGGATTCGGGCGTGAGGTGAAGGCATTCAGAATATCGGAGTAGACAATCCCGTCTTTATTGGATTGCCCGAACCCGAAGGCAAGACTGCTCAGGGCATCATATTTTACATAGCCATTCTTAGCAAGATCAAGCGCCTGCCGGGTCGCCGCCACCGTTGCCGGATCGGTGAAATTAATCGTCGGCGGGTTGGTGCGATAGTCAAGCGGCATTCCACCATAGGCTGAGATCAACAGCAACATATAGACCCCGCCGCGTCCGGCTGGCACAAACGGCGGTGTATCCTTCGGATCGATCTTGAGGGACTTTACCGCATCCTTGAACGCATCAATTGTCCAGTTGCCAGCGGGCGCAGGAACCGCCGCTTTCTGAAACTTATCACTGTCATATTTGAGGATAGCAGGTTCTATCTCAATGGGCATCGCCCAAATCTTGTTATCGCGCTGGATCTGGTTGAGAATGTTGCCCACAATATCGTTTTTGTCGAAGCTGGGATCGTTGTCAGTAAACGGGTCAAGGTTGATGATCTTCGACAAATCCGCATCAGTGACAGCGTTAAAGGGCAGATAGAAGCAGTCGTATTTATCAGCAGCACCGCTTAGTTGGTTGAAGCCCGTTTCAATATCGACTTTGCCGACCTGCGGATCGCTAGCGGCGAAATCTGCCGCCAATTTGTCCCACTTTTCTTTGTTGGGGACGGGCGGTCTGCCAAAAAAGGTTAGGCCAAACTTTAGCGTGATCTTGCCCGAACTAGTATCCAGCACCGGGACGGGCGTTGCGACGACCAGTGTATTGCTATCCTTCTTGGTCGCTGCCGTTTGCTCATCGGCAATGGCTTGTGCTTCCTCGGTCTGCAATTCGGTTTTTGCGTCTGAACCAGTCAGCTTGATTTTGTTGAGCGCCAACGCTAGATAGTCGGTATGACGCATTTCTGAGACTGGGATAGCCTTTTCGATAGCCTGATCAATGAGCGCTTGGAATTCTGGCGTGACATTTAGCCGGAAGCCAGCGCTATTATTATCTGTACCGACAAGGCTTTTGCGGGCAGGCGCGGACGTAAATCGGTTGCTAATCTCGGTGCGCGTGGTCAGGAAGGCTGCGACTGCATAGGCTTTATCTGGGTACTGTGTGCCAGCACTCACCGCGAAGCCCTGTACTTCCATGCCCGCCCTACCACCCGGCAAAAGCAAAGGGACGCGCTTTTGTTCAGGGTCGGTTTGAAACAGTACCGTTGTCGCCGGACTGACACTGAGTGGTGCGGTGTTCAACTCGGAGCCGATATAGCCATCTTTGTCCAGCGCAGCCCACGCATCGACCAACGCTTCGGCGGCTGGCGTGTCCAGTTTCGGCGTATTGGGTAGCGTCGAACTGTCATATAATCCTTCGCTTAACAAACTGCGAAACAATGTGGCAGTGCTGAAATTGCTAAACATATCGATGCCCGGTGCGGTAACTTTGCCACTGGAGTCTTTTTCCGCCAGCTTGTTCACTGCGGTCACAATGTCATCAATCGTCCATTGATCCGAGGGATAGGCCAATCCCACTTTATCAAACGCCGACGGTTTATAGGACATTAGATAGACGTTAGCGGCGACGGGTAGCGCCCAGATCCCCCTGTTCCACTGGTACGATTGCCAGATCGAAGGGAAAAAGCCGTCCGGTTGCAATGTTTTATCTTCGTTAACCAGCGGCGCAAGATCCAGAAAATAGCCAGCGCGGGTTGCTTCCACCGACATTTTCGACGAATCCACGTACAGCACATCGGCAGCGGCGGCATATTTCCCAAGTTCATCGAAATGGCTGCTCAATCCGCTGGCAGCGGCTGGAATGCTAGCATCGTTGGCGACGATATTGAGCTTGATACCGGGGTTAGCACTTTCAAAGTCGCTGATGAGCTTGTCGGTAAAAGCATCTTTGTTAAAGGTTGGCACTGCCACCGAGATCGTGACAGTGCTGTTCTGGGCTTGCAAGGTGCTGAGTGGGATCGCCCCCACTGTTAGCACTAACAAAGCCAGCATCATGAAAAATGAACGTCCTGTTAACCGCACGGGTAATTCTCCTGAATTTTGATTGACTCTCAATCTCACTTAATGCTGTTCCGGCACAAGGTGGGTCAGTTCCTCGCTGACCTGCCACAAGCGCTGACCAATCGCGTCGTCTTCAGCGGCAGGGTTGATTCTTGCCGGAGCCTTCTTGATGAAATATTTGCCTGTTACGCCCTCGACTTCTGGCGACGAAGCAAGATAGATCGATGTCTCTGCTCCTTTTTTGGCACTGATAAAGAATACACTGCCCAATGTCAGCAAGCCGCGCATCAGCAGGTTATTGTTCTTACCGAAGCCCGTTGCCACGAGTCCCGGATGCAAGCTGTTGGAAGTGACCTCTGTCCCTTGAAGTCGGTTTGCCAGTTCCTGTGAGAAAATGACGTTTGCCAGCTTCGACTGTGAATAAGCGCCAAAGCCGCTGTAGTGTTTCTCGCCTTGAAGATCGTCAAAGTCGATCTTCCCGCCACTTTGTGCCTCGGAGGAGACGTTCACAACACGGGCAGGCGCACTGGCCTTGAGTACATCCAGCAGCAGCATGGTGAGCAGAAAATAGGCAAGATGATTCACGGCGAACGTCGTTTCCAGCCCATCGACGGTTACAGACCGTTCCATATTCATCGCCCCAGCGTTGTTGACCAGAACATGCAAGTGCTGGTATTTGGCTTTGAAATCCTCTGCCAGTTTGTGAATAGAAGCCTGTGACGACAGATCCGCTTGCATAAACGTAACATCCTGATTGCCCGTTGCTTGCTTGATCATGTTAACGGTTGCTTCACCTTTGGATGGTGTACGTCCGACAACGATAACGGTTGCGCCCATTGCCGCTAGACCTTGCGCCGTAACTTCGCCTATTCCTGACGTTGCCCCGGTTACCAAACAGATTTTGCCACTCATTTCATTAGAATGTGTCACGTTCATTTCTTTCTTCTAAAAACCTCGACCTATAATCAGTTTTTAATGTAGGGAAGCCTTGTATGGCAACTATTATATAGATGGCTAATGGGTAGTGGGTAAGATATGCTTTCTCAAAACTTGCGGGAGTCATTGGAATGTCGATGCAACTAGCAATTAAACTTCAACATTGGCGCTACGCGGTGTTAGCAGTAGGGATCATCCTGTTGCTGTTTGGAGCGCTGCCAACAGTTTTCGGTCAAAATGAAAGTAAAGCGTTTGCGGAGGCCATTGGTCAGGCTAATCTTCGCAGCGGGCCAGCAGTTTCCTATTCGCAGATAGGGCAAATCAGCGTTGGGACGAAATACCCAATTGTGGCGCGCAGTGCCAAGTTCCCTTGGTATCTGATCGCGCTGCCGACAGGCCAACAGGGGTGGGTCTATAAGGATCTGGTCAAGCTCACAGGTGATTTAGGCGCGGTTCCCATTTCCGAAGCAGAGATAAACACGCCTATTGCGGCTACGGTTGAGCCAGTCAATACACAAGGCCCTGTTGCGGCGGTCAATACAGATGCACCCGCTGCGATTACCAATGCTCCGGCAGCAACCCTCACTCCGACCAGCCAACTGACCGCCGACACTGGGGTGTACATCGAAGCCGTCGATTCGCTGAATGTACGGTACGGCCCCGGCACTGACTTCCCGCGAATCGGTACGATCAACAAAGGGACGAAATATCCAGTTTTGCGCCGCCATACTCAGTTTTTGTGGCTAGAAATTGCGTTTCCAGAAGTTGCCGGAGGGCGCGGTTGGGTATTTCGGAGTGCGGTAACGGTGACAGGCGATGTCAATAGTGTTCCGACGACTAGCGAATCGGATTTCGGCTATCCCACATTGACCCCGACTCCAGCAATGGTGGTGACGAGTGTCCCCGTGTGGACAGTAACGCCTGCTGCGGCATTATCCGATCATTTGGCGACGTTAAGCAACGCAATTTATGACTATATGCTGAGTAAGCATTTCGAGCCGGGAACGGATAAAGTCGGCTCGGCATTTCTGATGGATCTACAAACGGGCGAACGCTACAGCCTCAATCCCGGCCTTGCTTACAGCGGCATGAGCCTCATCAAAATTCCCATTCTCGTGTCACTCTATCGTAAAGTGCGAGCTATTCCCACTGTCGAACAGGCCAATCTCATCGGTTTGATGATCATTTGCAGCGAAAACGCCGCCTCCAACCAACTGTTGAGCTATCTGGGCGATGGCGATATTTATCGGGGTGCGGATTATGTAACCGCCACGATGCAAACGTTGGGGCTAAAAGATACATTTCTTGTCGGACCGCTCACGGTGGATAAGCCCGCCGCTGGCCCTACACCGACACTCGTTCCGATTCAATCGCTCACAACGACTGCCGATCAGATTTCCACAGACCCAGATCGATTCAACCAGACTACGCCTTCTGATCTCGGTTGGCTGTTGGCAGGCATCTATCAGTGTGCGCTGGACGGTACGGGGCCGTTGCCCGCTGTATTCCCCGATCAACTGACCATGCAGAAGTGTCGGGGTATCGTGCGTACCCTTCGTGCTGATAATATTCCGGCGATGCTGCGGGCAGGCGTGCCAGATGGGATTCAGGTGGCACACAAGCATGGTTGGGTCAATGAGGTTCACGGTGATGCGGGCATTGTCTCGACCCCCGGCGGCGATTATGTGTTGGTCGTGATGCTGCGTAACAAGAAATGGCTGAATTACGAAGACTCGTTCCCGACCATCGCAGAGATTTCGCGGATGGTCTATAACACCTATAACCCGGCGACAGCACTGGCGCAAACGCATACTCAGCCTGTACCACAGTGCGATTTGGGCAGCATCGATCCCCGCCTTTTCGTCGATTTGCGCTCTGGTTCGCTGCCGCCAATTCGATAAGCGCATTTATGGGGCGGTTGCATAAGGCGGTGTGCAATCGTGACTCAAGCGTAGGTGAGCCGCCACTTCGTATCGGGGCGTGTCCTGTACAATGGCCTTAACGTTCGTTAAAACGTTCGAGGAGCGCCCCTGATGAAGCATAATAAATTCAACAAACTACTCCGCCGCGTGTTAATGGTTGGTGCAGTTGCCGTGGCACTGGCTCTCATGTTTGCAGGGCAGAACATCACCTACGGGCAAGGTAACGGCATATTACCTTGGGTCGTGAATACGATTCCGGCGCGTGGCGATGAACTATCTGTCGATCATGGTGTGACTTTCACCTTTAACACTGCCATGAATCGGGCTAGTGTCGAGGCGGCATTTGGGGTGACTCCGGCGGTAGCAGGATCGTTCCAATGGAAAAGCGACACGATCCTCACTTATTTGCCAACCAAGCCTTTTGATCGGGCAACTGCCTACATTTTCACGCTCGATAGCCGTGCCAAAAGCAGCATAGGTACAGCACTACGCGATACGTTTTCGCTCAAGCTGCATACAACGGGCTATCTGGAAGTGACCCAAATTTTCCCTGAAGACGATTCCAATGGAACCGATCTGCGCCCGCCGATCACCATTGTGTTTAACCGTCCTGTGGTGCCACTCGGCACCGCTGAACAAATGCAAGCACTGCCTGCGCCCTTCCAAAGCTACCCGGAAATGGAAGGTAAAGGACAGTGGCAGACCACCTCGATCTACACCTTCCAACCGACCACGCCGTTAATGAGCAATACTGTTTATGTACTGAATATTCCCAAAGGGCTAACCGATGTCAGTGGCAGCAGCCTTAAGGAAGGCTTTTACTCGCGCTTTAAGACGATAAAAATTATTCCACCCCAGCTTGAAACCTTTATGGTTCACTATATTGCGCCAGAAGATGGCCGGGGAAGGGTTTTTCGCAGTCCGCTGATTCGGGTCGGATTCAACTATCCCGTAGATGTTCCCTCCGCCGAATCGGGCTTCTCGCTCATCGGCCCAAAAGGGCAGGTTATCCCCGGCAGTTTCAAGTGGGATAAAGAGAATGTCGAGCTAGGTTTCCGTCCCAGTGTTTTGCTGGACTATTCCACCAATTACACGATCAAGGTTGACCGCACTAAAATTCGCAGCGTAAAGGGAACACAGCTTTCCGCCAGTGCTGTCAGTTCCTTTAGCACATTAAAATTACCGTCGATTGTGGATACCAGCCCACATGATGGCGAACTGGTCAATTCTTCGGTAGATGTCAATCTCACCTTTTCCGCGCCAATGAAGCTGGACGATCTCGCCAAGCGTATCGAAATTCTTCCCAAAGTGGCAGGAGTTGTCCTTGATACGGATATTGGCCCCGACAGCACTTCGGCACGGATACAGTTTGGGACGCTGCCTAGCACTACCTACACAGTCACAATTAACACGGATGGTATGACCGACATTTGGGGAACACAGCTTCAACTCGATCCTAACCCGATTGTGTATAAGATCGTCGGCAAGAACAAGATCCAGTTCCGCTATGTGACTGGCGCACTTGGCCCCGCTGCCTCGCTCGAAACGGCGGGACAATCGATGGGCTTATATAATGCCTACCATCAAACGCGAGTCTTTGTGACACACCGCAATATTGGCACGATTGGCATGAGTCTTTCAAATGTCCCGCTGCCACTGTTCCTCAATTTATCGACGAATACGCCCAAGAGCAAAGACGAGCAGGAGCATGTCATGCGGCGCTGGGTTGTGCCGATCTATAACCCGCAAAATATTATGCGCTATGACCTGCTGTCGATTACTACCGATGGCGCGAGTATCGGTCAGCAGGGCAATCTGGTGTGCGTAGAAGCGGCCCCCTCGATCCTTGCCGTTGGGCAGCGTGTTAGCGTCGTGCGAAAAGAGATCCCCAAGGACGATAAGACAACTCCGACTGTTCCTGCATCGATCAATGTGCGGAATCAACCGGGTCTCCAAACGTCGGTAGCTATCGGGCGAGCCGCCAGTGGTACAGAATTTGACGTGGTGGATGGCCCCGTCTGCGCCGATCAATATGTATGGTGGAAGGTGCAAAACGCCGATGGCACTCTCAACGGATGGATTGCCGAGGGCGACCTAAAACAGCCCTATGTTGCGCCGTTGACTAGTCCCGCTGCCACTCTGCCCGCGACTGCATCACCTACCATGAGCGCTACTGCCGCCGCTACCGATCAAGCAGCGATGCAAACGCCGATAACACCGGGTGGCCTCAAGCCGGGAATTTATCGTCTGGAAATGGAAGCGCCAGAGATCACCAATAACGAGCAACATGTGTCACACCTGATGCTCGTCGCCACCGATAATATTACGCTGAAAGTGGGTCAGCACGAGGCGTTGGCGTGGATCACAGATCTGAAATCAGGCCAACCGTCTCCCGGACTATCAGTGCAGTTTTACCGCATGATTCAGCAGGCGAACTATCAAAAAATGCTACCCTTTGGTAGTCCTGTGATAACCGATCAAGACGGGATCGCCCGATTCAGTTCCCGTGCAGAATTGAACCCCGGATCAGAGATCATCTATGCAGCGGTGAACGGCGACGGGCATTTCGGTATCGCTGCTTCGGTCTGGACACTGGGCATCGACGCGCCAGACTTCCAGCAACCGACGATGTTTAACAGCGAAGATATGGCCTTGTATCTGTATACAGACCGTCGCCTATATCGGCGCGGTGACAAAATCTACTTCAAAGGCACCATCCGCAATCGTGACGATGCGGTGTACAGCATGAGCAATAAAACCGCCATTCCTGTTGACATCATCGATCCCTATAATCAGACAATCTATAGCAAGAAACTGCCCCTCAACGAATATGGCAGCTTCTCGGATAGCTTTAGCCTTGATACCAATGGGATTCTGGGTGAGTACCGGATCGTGGCGCGTCCCAACAAACCCGATCCAAAACCAAAGGCAACGCCTATGATTGGAACGGCTACGCCGCTGCCACCGGGATCAACCCCACAAGATGATCGTCCAGATTCGCCGCAGTTCACCACCGAAATCACGGTTGCCGATTACACGCCGCCAGAGTTCCGCGTTGCCGTGAATGCTGAGTCGCCGCATGTCACCCCCGGCGATAAAGTCCGCGCTACTGTTGAGAGTACCTACTATTTTGGCGGGCCAGTCTCCAATGCCAAAGTCGAATGGACAGTTCGCACCGACCCCTATTACTTCTACTACACTGGCGGCGGGGCATACAGCTTCGAGGACTACAATCAAGATCAGATTTCGCAGGATTACGAGGACGACCAATCCCAGTTTGCCTCATCGGGATCGGGACGCACCGATGACACAGGCCACTATACTATCCAATTCCCGGCGGCGTTGGGCAAATCGCGGCGCAGCCTGATCTATACCATCGAGGCTACTGTATCAGATCAGTCAAACCAGTTGGTTGCCGAACGGTCTCAGGTAGTGGTTGATCCGGGACAGTATCATGTAGGTGTTGGGGTCGAAAACTATGTCGGCGCGGCAAATGAGAATCAACGCCTGCACGTTATCGCCGTCAACAATAACAGTGTACCGCTGACCAATACGCCAATTGATGTGCGGGTAGTACGGCGCGTCTGGGCGAGTGTCCAAACGGTAGAACCGGGGACAGGTCGCACCATCTGGCAAAACGATGTTGCCGAGCAGGATGTATCTGGCGGGCAAGTGCAGACCGACTCAAACGGCAAAGGAACGTTCGACTTTACGCCGTTACATGGCGGCGCATATAAAGTCTATGCTAGCAGCAAAGACTCGAAAGGCAACGTTATCAAGTCCTCGACCTTTCTGTGGATTGCAGGCAAAGATTTCGTGTCGTGGCGCGAACCGAACAGCAATCGGATCGACCTACAAGCCGATAAATCTGATTACAAAGTGGGCGAAACAGCTTCGATCCTGATTCCTACACCCTTTCAGGGAACCTCTACCGCGTTGATCACTGTTGAACGCAGCGGCATTCTCAAGAAAGAAGTCGTCACACTGCACAGCAACAGCATGATCTATAAGTTGCCCATCACGCCCGATATGGCTCCCGATGCGTTTATCTCCGTCACGGTCATTAAAGGCGAGGACGAACACAACTTCACGGCGGCTTTCCGAACGGGTCTCATCCAACTCAACGTTGATACAGGACAATTAGGTTTGCAAATCGCAGTAGAGAGCGACAAGAAAAAAGCTGGCCCGCGTGAGCAAGTCACTTACAAACTTCACGTCACCAATTACGCAGGCGAACCTGTCCAAGCCGAAGTCGGGTTGGCGCTCGTGGATGAGGCAATTATTTCGCTGATGCCCGATAACCTCCCGTCATTGATGAGCTATTTCTATTCGCGGCAAGGGCTGGGAGTCCGCACAGCGAACACGCTCATCTACAATATCGATCAGGAGACTCAGGAGATTATCAACATCCGCAAGGGTGGTGGCAAAGGTGGCAGTGACTACTTTGGGATCTTCACAGTACGCCAGAACTTTGTCGGAACACCGTTGTGGGCACCGTCCGTGATCACGGATAGCAGCGGCAATGCTTCGATTACGGTGACGCTGCCTGATCAGCTTACCACATGGGTACTTGATGCCCGCGCCTATACACTGCCGATGGGTCCAACTAAAACCACCCTTGTCGGACAAACCACGCATTCGTTGGTTAGTACCAAACCGCTGCTCGTCCGTCCCGAAGTCCCGCGCTTCTACGTGGTGGGCGATACTAGCACGCTAAGCGCCATCGTCAACAATAACACGGACGAACCGCAGCAGGTAGCGGTTACTGTTGACATCACAGGTGCGGCAATCAAGGGCGATCTCGTTCACTATGCGACTATCCCGGCAAATGATCGCCTCAACTTTGAATGGCCTATGACCGTGCTAGATGCTGCTTCGGTTGATGTAACTTTCAAAGTGGCCTCGAAGGATGGACACTATACCGATGCAGCCAAGCCCTCTACAGGACAAGGCGATGATCGGCTTTTGCCTATTCTGCGCTACGAAACGCCCGACACGGTGACAACAGGCGGTGTCATCGGCAATGAGGGCGGCATCCGCACCGAAGGGCTGCTTGTCCCGTCACAAGTCACCGGGGCAAAAGATAATACGCTTCAAATTCATGTTGATCGCTCGTTGGCTTCAAGTTCGACAGCCGCGCTGCATACGCTCAAAATCTTTCCGTACTACTGCATTGAGCAGACCGTTAGTCGTTTCCTACCTGATGCGGTGATGTATCGAGCGCAGAGAGCACTTGGCCTCAACGATAAAGCACTCTACGATGACCTTTCCGCTGTAATGGAGACTGCCTTCCAACGCATCTATAACGATCAGCATTCGGATGGCGGCTGGGGCTGGTTCATCGATGACCAGTCCGATCAACTAATCAGTGCTTATACAATGTTGGGGCTAGCCGAAGCGAAATCGGCGGGCTGGCAGGTTGACAGCAAAGTATTTGCCAAAGGTTTAGAAGGTCTGCGGCAAAGCCTCAAAGAGGTGAACGATAATACGCCGTCGTGGGATCTCAACCGTCAGGCATTCATCCTATATGTGCTGGCACGGGCGAGTGAGCTGGGCGTAACCGGAAATTTCAATGTCCAAGTTTTTGACGTGAGTCGCTCGGTCAAGCTGTTTGACCAGCGTGACCGCATGAATCTCGACGCAACCGCTTTTCTGGCAATGGATTTCGCCATCATTGAGCCGGGGTCGGGCTACCATCGTAACCCGCTGATGGACAATATCAAGCGGGCTGCCCAATTCAGTCTCACTGGAGAACACTGGGAGGAATCTAGTTACGATACATGGAACTGGACGACCAACACACGCACTACCGCGATCGTGCTTGAAGCGTTGGTTAAGACGGAGCCGACTAGCCCGCTTATTCCCGATACAGTGCGCTGGTTGATGACCGCCCGCAAGTTCGATTCATGGGAGACAACACAGGAAACCGTCTGGTCAGTCATGGGGCTAACGGATTGGATGCTGCAAACAGGCGATCTCAAACCAGACTATGGATTTGGCATCTCGCTGAACGGGCAATATCTGACCAGCGGCGAAATAGCATCTGCTGATAATGCCCGTATTGGTTATGATTTGAAGGTGTCCGTTGGGCAATTGCTAGCCAACCAGATCAACCAGATCGCTATCCAACGCAATGCTGGGTCAGGGACTTTGTATTATACGGCGCAGCTAAAGACATACTTGCCTGTAGAGAACGTCAAGGCGATCTCGCGTGGCATCATGATCGAGCGCACCTACAGTCTGGAAAACGACAAGAAACACACGCCAATCACGACTGCGCATGTCGGGGATCAGATCCGCGTCACGTTGAATATCGTCGTCCCCGAATCGCTCAACTATGTCGCGATTGAAGACCCGATCCCGGCAGGCACACAATCAATCGATGTGAGCCTACAGACGACTCCCCGTCAGGATGCCAAAGATCCACTGCGCTATGGCTGGCTATACTGGGTGTTTACCCATACGGAACTGCGCGATGATCGCACAATCCTCTATGCGCCGTACTTGCCGAAAGGCACATACCAGTACGTCTACCAACTACGAGCTGGGGTAGCTGGAACCTATCATGTGCTGCCCGCCAATGGTCACGAGTTCTATATGCCAGAAGTCTTCGGGCGCAGTGATGGACAGATATTCAAACTGCTGCCTGCTGGTATCGAAGAATTCTAAGCCAGCCAGATATGGAAGTGCCTCTCTACTCTATATCATAGAGAGGCACTTTGAGTGAGGGCTATATAACATGCGCTATAATCGCCCCAGATTTTGACACTGCGCCTGACAAAAATAGAGTCTGGGAAAATAATCTTGCAAGCTGTGCTCATGTGTGGCGGTCTCGGTACCCGACTCCGCCCATGGTCTTATGTGATCCCTAAACCGATGTTCCCCATTGGCGAAACGCCGATCCTTGAACTGCTACTCGAACGGTTGCGTTTGAATGACATCACAGAGATTACCCTCTCGCTGGGCTACAAAGCCGAATTGATCGAATCCTATTTTCGGGACGGTTCACATCTCGGCGTAACATTACATTATGTACGCGAACAGGAACCACTTGGCACGGCGGGGGCGCTCAATCTGCTTCGAGATCGGTTGACTGCCCCTTTCCTGATGATGAACGGCGATCTAGTGACTCGCTTAGATTTCAGGAAATTTGCTGCTTTCCATGAGCAGCATCAGGCCGAGATCACAGTGGGTACGAAAAATTATCAGCATCAAGTTCCCTACGGCGTAATCGAAGATTCGGTGGATCGTGTTACGCAGTTGCGCGAGAAGCCCACTTACTCAACACGTATCAATGCGGGCATTTATCTGATCAACCCCCCAGCGCTTGACCTACTGCCGTCGCAGGGTCGTTTCGATGCCACTCAGTTGATCCAAGCGGCGATGGATGCTAACCGCCCCGTATATAGCTATCTCATCGAAGAATATTGGCTGGATATTGGTCGGCTCGAAGATTATGAACAGGCGAATCTGGATGCCCAACGTTGGCTGGATGAGCGTTAGCATTCGAATTCGCCATGATTAATCTACTCTTTGTTTCCACCTATACGGGTATTGGCGGCGGCGAAAGCCTTCAACTTAACTTGATGCGGGTGCTGGATCGTGATCGGTATCGCTTGCATTTGCTCACACCACGCTCCGGCGCGTTTCCCGAAGCAGCAGCGGAGGAGGGGGTGATTGTCCATCAACTGCCGTATCGCGGCACAACGACTTTTTTTGTACCTACGTTGTGGTCATGGCTGCCGATTGTGCAGCACATGAAGCGGTTGCTGAACGAACAAGACATTCAGGCTGTCTTGAGCGATTACCATTCGCTGCCGTTTATCGTTCCGGCAGGCGAATCGCTCAATGTCCCGGTGATCTGGAACGCGATGGGCTGGTGGTTCCCGATCCATCTATGGCAGCGGCAATTCTTCCAGCATGGGATTCGCCAGACGATTGCCATCACGGGCGCGGTCAAGACAAAGCTGCTCGGCGATCCGCCTGTGATTCCGCCCGACGCAATCAAAGTCCTGATTCCCGGTGTAGATCCAGCGGTCCATCATCCCGATGTTGACGGATCGCCTGTACGTGCCAAACTTGGCATTAGTCCCGATGTGCCGTTGGTGGCAATGGTGGCGCGTTTTCAGAACGTCAAGGGTCACGAATATTTTCTAGAAGCGGCGCGACTCATTTTGGCGGCGATCCCGGAGGCGCACTTTGCCGTCGCGGGTGAAAATGTCTTCGCCGTCTCGAAGGATGAAACTTACAAGCAAAGTATTCTGCGCATGGTTCAGGATGATCCCCTGCTGCGGGAGCGCGTAACTTATTTAGGCTTCTGGCCTGATGCCCGCGAAGTGATCGCGGCGGCGGATGTCATGGTGTGTAGTTCATGGTTCGAGTCGTTGAGTATGGTCGCGCTAGAAAGCATGGCGATGCAACGGCCTATTGTCAGTACCAGTGTGGGCGGCCCCGCCGAAACCGTGATCGACGGCATGACCGGGTATCTGGTCACACCCCGCGATAGTCAAGCCATTGCCAAGCGTGTGGTCGAACTCTTGAAGAATCCTGCCCTGCGTCATCAAATGGGGGAAGCAGGTCGCACACACGTTATCCAGAATTTCAGCGCCCAAAAATATGCTGCTTCCATCGGTGAAATCGTCGATGCGTTAACGAAACAAGAGTAGAGTTCGCTATGCGTAAGCTAATAATATTCACTGTTTGGTGTGTTGTCAGTTTAGTCGGGATAATCCTTGTGGGGTTCGCGCCGCATAGCTGGCAATGCGAAGGTGATATTCTCATGGGGTTTTACAACTCAAAAACATCCTCCATACTTCTAAAGCATAATCGAGAACCTAGCGTTGAGATTTGGACAAGTAGCAGTGAAGAATCAGGTCACTATTTTCGGTCTGTGGACTCCAATGATGCTTGGTTCAGTGTAGCTTATGCCCCCGATGGTAAGACTGTCCTAACGGGTGGTTACGACAACAATGTCAAACTATGGGATAGCCAATCTGGTGTCCTGCTGCATACCTTGCAAGGTCATGCCAATCGAGTGAACGATGTAGCTTATGCCCCCGATGGCACGACTGTCCTCACGGGCAGCGATGATAGTACTGCCAAGTTGTGGGATGTACAATCTGGTCTACTATTGCACACCCTGCAAGGCCATACTGGGGTGGTGTGGAGCGTAGCCTATGCTCCCGATGGCAAAACTGTCCTCACGGGTAGTGGTGACGGTACTGCCAAGTTGTGGGGCGTGCAATCCGGTCTGCCGTTGCATACCCTGCAAGGCGATAATAGGGGTGTATATAAGGTGGCGTATGCTCCCGATGGTAAGACGATCCTGACTGGCGGCAGTGGTGGTGGTACCGTCAATCTGTGGGATACCCAGTCAGGTACGCTACTGCTCACCCTAAAAGGTTATATTGGTGCGCCGAAAAGTGCGGTCTATACCCCCGATGGCAAGGCTATTTTGATGAGCACCGATGACGCTACTGTCAAGTTGTGGGATATTCAGTCTGGCGCACTTTTGCATACTCTGCAAGGCCATACCGATTCCGTGCTCAGCGTGGCTTATGCACCGGATGGCAAGACTGTTCTCACGAGCAGCCATGATCACACTCTCAAACTGTGGGATACTCAATCCGGTGTATTATTACACACCCTAGGTCATGCCGATGCCGTACTCGATGCGTTCTACGTGCTGGATGGCAATACTGTCCTGACAATTAGTGGTTATCCTATCCTATGGAATGCCCAATCCGGCGATTTTATACGTCCCCTTTGCCCTTTGGCGCTAGGAAGAATCTGGGTCACTGTCGGCTGGGGAATATGTTTGGTTTCCGCTATTATCGCGGTGTTGTGGTTCTTTCGAGGATCAAGGCGGGCGACTTCACCCCGCTTGAAGGCTTGAAGTCAAACGGATTATCAACTCTCAAGGTTGAGGGTTAGCCATGCGAAAGATTGTAATACTCACCCTTTGGTGTGTGGTCAGTTTAGTTGGGCTAGTACTCATCGTATATGCGCCGCATAGTTGGCAGTGTGCGACAGGTCGCGTAAATATAATCCTTTTCAACCCGCAAACCTCTGCGATGTTAGTTGAACGCGATGCGGGACGGACTATCGAGATCTGGACGGATAGCAGCGACCAGCCCGTCCAACACTTTCGGGTGGTCGATGCTATCGATGTCTTGTTCAGTGTAGCCTATGCCCCCGACGGCAAAACTATTCTCACGGGTAGTCGGACTAACACTGCCAAACTATGGGATAGCCAGTCTGGTGTGCTCTTGCACGCTTTGGATAGCCATACTGATAGCGTGTTCAGCGTGGCCTATGCCCCGAATGGTAATACTATTCTGACGGGTAGTCTGGATAGCACTGCTAAATTGTGGGATGCCCAATCAGGCGTGCTGCTACATTCTTTGGAAGGCCATACTGATAGCGTGTCGAGTGCAATCTATGCGCCGGATGGCAAGACTGTCCTGACGGGCAGTTATGACTACACTGCCAAACTATGGGACACTCAGTCTGGTATGCTGCTGCACACTTTGCGAGGGCATACTGGGGTCGTCAGTAGTATGGCTTACGCGCCGGATGGCAAGACTGTCCTGACAGGCAGCACAGATTACAGCGCCAAGCTATGGGACACTCAGTCTGGTACGCTGCTGCATACCTTGCAAGGGCATACAGGGGTCGTTAGTAGTGTGGCTTACGCGCCCGATGGCAAGACTGTCCTGACGGGCAGTTATGACCATACCGTCAAGCTGTGGGATGCTCAGTCCGGTGTACTACTACATACGCTGCAAGGGCATACGGGGGTCGTCATTAGCGTAGCTTACGCGCCCAATGGCAAGACCGTTCTGGCGGGCAGTTATGATGGCAGTGCTATTTTATGGGATTTGCAGACTGGCGCACCTCTGCACAAATTGCTAGGACGTAGTGTAGTCTTTGCCCCCGATGGCAAGACTGTCCTTGCAGGTGGCGGTGACGGTAGTGTTATCTTGTGGGATGTACAGTCTGGCAATCTACTGCGTGTGTTATGTCCTTTGGCGCTAGGGGCAATCTGGGGTTTTGTCGGCTGGGGCATAATTTTGGCTTCCACTATCGCGATGTTCTGGTTCTTTCTTGTTAAAGTGCATTAGGAGCCAGCCTTAGGACAAGTTGGCTCCTGATCGGTAATGCCATATTGTGTGCGTTCCAGAGCCGTAAAATCGCGGAACAGAACCTTATTTTTCGATAGCGCGTAAATAGCGAGCCGCCGAACGTGCGACGGCTTCGGCGGCTTCGGTCTGTACGATACTATTGAACCACGCACCGTGAATACGATCATAACGAAACGGCGCGACAGCATCCAAAATATGTTGAACCCCATTTCGGTTAAGCGGAATATAGTTCGGGTAGCTGTACATAAAGCTCACGAAGCGGCGATCATTTGCCACCTGAATAATATCACCCGCGAGCAGCGCACCACGCCCATCTGCACCAGCCGCCCAATGCAGCACCGTCCCGCCCTCAAAGTGACCGCCGCAACGAATGAGCGTCAACCCGTCGCCAAGTGTTTTCGTTTCGCCTTCCCAGAAAACAATCGCGGGATCGGGGCGCATCACCCATTTGCGGTCAGCAGCATGAAGGTAGATCGGGATGTCACCAAAAGCGCGGCTCCATTCGACCATCGTTGTGTAGTAGTGTGGATGCGAAATTGCGATGGCGGCAAGCCCACCCAAGCCACGCACGGTTTCGACTACCGCCGTATCGATCAGCGGAATGCAATCCCATAGGACGTTACCCCCCGACGACTGGATCAGCAGCGCCCGTTCCCCGATGGCAAACTTTGGCTCGATGCCGATGCCTGTCAAGTGGGGTTCTTCTAACTTCGTCACAGGATGATAGGTCGCTTGGACTGCGTCAAGGGTCGTCCACTGCTGCCCACCCCAGCCTACATACTGGCGTTCATCTTCGCAGATCGGGCAGTTGACGGGCGGTGTCGCTGTTTCTGCGAATTGGCTTCCACAGGTGGTACAGATGTAATACGGCATGGGTCACTGCCTCCGTTAGCGAGCCAGCATATTTGCCAGATCAATCAAGCTAGTATCGAGTGGTTTAATCTTGCCCGCAATTTCTTCTAAGGGTGTCGTTACGATCCGACCCCCCAAGGAGCCAGCCAATACCCCTGCTTCGCCCTGTGCCAACGCTTCAACCGCCGCCACACCCAATCGCGTTCCTAGCAAGCGATCATAAGCACCGGGTGCGCCGCCCCGCTGGACGTGTCCGAGCGTGGTAGTACGCAGTTCAAAACCAAGTTCCTGTTTGCGTTCGCGGAAATAATCTCCCAATTTGTCGGCAGCATAAGTTGCGCCTTCTGCCACCACAATCAAGGCGTGTGTCTTACCATGATCATAGGAGTCGCGGATAATGTCTGCGACTTGTTCGGGAGTTGTCTCAATTTCGGGGATCACGACTCCCTCGGCACCACCCGCAATGCCCGCCATTAGTGCCAGATAGCCACATTTGCGACCCATTACCTCGATCAGAAAAGCCCGCTGGTGCGATGAAGCGGTAACTTTCAATCGATCAATCGCTTCCAGCGCGATATTCAGAGCCGTATCTACACCCAATGTTGTGTCGGAACCAGCCAGATCGTTGTCAATTGTCGAAGCAACCCCATTAACGGGAAATCCGGCCTGGCACAACGCATAGGCTCCGGTCTGTGAACCGTTGCCGCCGATGACCACTAGCGCGTCGATGTCACGCGCCGCCAGTTTGTGCAGCCCCTCACGCAGCCCTTCGGGAGTCTTAAATTCTTTGCTGCGGGCACTGCCGAGGATTGTTCCACCTTGCTGAATAATACCGCTTACGCCACGTCGAGTTAGTTCGATAAACTCGCCAGTGAGCAAGCCTGCATAGCCATGCTTGACTCCAATTACTTCCCAACCTTTGTCAATAGCGGTTCTGGTCACAGCACGGATGGCGGCATTCATACCGGGCGCATCCCCACCACTTGTTAACACTGCAATTCGCCGGATCATAATCCCTCAATACTCCTGATCACGTTTGACTCAGATTCAACCGTTCCAATCTTACCCCAAATGGTGATCCCGGAAATGTGATAAATGTTAACAAAAGCAGGATCAATGTAACGATCATTGAGGGCATCGGATGCGAATGATAGCATGGAGAGCAGTCCAGCAACTGCCAGCAAGCGGGGCAACGCCTCAATAATGACTAGCCACCCGACACTGAATATATATTCCAGTTAATGCGGGTTACGAACGCTCAAAACGGATTGGGCAATCCTTATAAACCGACAGGAGAGTTAACTATCAACAAATTCAATGGTCTATTATATCTATATCTCACGCCTTTATTTATACAATAGGGTATTCAAAACAACTTTTCTGAATGTGTCAAGCCCTTTTGTATCGCTCAAATGTTCAGTGTCGGGTGGCTAGAATAATGATCAACATATTTGGCGAACCGATCTCCCACAGCAGCCATACGCCGCGCCCAATAAGCAGCGCCATCGCGACTTCAGCGGGCAGGATAATGGTTAGACCTATATTGAAGACTAATATCATCACCAATAGAATACCAAACCATAATACTGGTGTGACACGCCGCCACCATGACGGCTGCGCTAGAGCTAACCAATCGGGCAAAAGCGCTACCAACCCGAACAGTGCAGGCCAGACGTAACCTCCCCAACCAATTTTATCCGAGCCATAGACAAGCCACTGAACGATAAACCGCGGAGTCGCGCCAACATTACCGCCGTACCAGCTTGGCGCATGGCTTAGGGCAGTTCCTAGCGGTGGAATGAACAAAATGAGTGTTAGCACATTGAACGCAATGTACAGTTGCAATACTCGAATGTCACGTTGACGCACCCACAACAGCACAAACAATAGCCCCTGAATGAGGATCATCAGCGCATAGCCGAAGCGAATATACAATCCGGCTGCATTGATGACTGCTAAAATCAGGGCTAATTGCCAACGCGGGCGAGCAGTCCAGCGCACAAAGATCAGCATGGAAGCCGTTGCAAGCAGGGTCATCGTCTCGGCATTGCTCGGCTGCTGCGAAATGTAAACATTGATCGGACTGACTGCAACTAGCAGTGCTGCTATCCACCCTACCCCCCGTGCAAAGAGCGTGCGTCCGAGGGCATAGGCACAGGCTACGGTGAGTACACCCGCTAACGCCGAGGCAAGTCGCAGCAGGGGTTCGCCACTTCCAAGGTGATCAAAGCGCAGATACGCCGCGATCAAAATGATCGCTAGTGGCAGCAGTGGATAGAGCCGTTGGCGGGCGGCATTGTTCAGCGGCAGAAAGCGATCCATCTGAATTCCTCAGCGGCGCGTTGCCGCGTAATTTTTGATGGCGATATATACAGGACGCAGCGTGAAGTCGGGATCGACCATGCGGAAGTAATAACGGCTCTGATCTTTTTCATTGTCCGCCGGGAGTTTGAAAAACCAATAGCAGATCACGCCGACATAAGGCCAATCGGTACGGGCGCGTTGATAAGCTTCGACAGCGTAGCGCGCGCCCTGTTCGTCAGTCACTTGCCCATAGTTCATACGGTTCGCGATGGTAGGTACAGTTTTTTCGTCAGGCACAGGATTCCAAGCCATCTCACCGATCCAGATCGGTTTGGCAGCGTCGCCATTGGCGATCATCATATCGCGCAGCCACACCAAATGGGCATAGTTGATGGTAGTCGGGCGCATCCGTTGGTCAGTCGGGCCGCTAAACAGCCCGTAACCTTGCGCCCCTAATATATCGAAGCACTTGCCCGCGCCCGCATCGTACATCCGTTGCAGGAACACAAAATCGCTCAGATTGCGTGCGCTAAATTCGATGGTCTGCGCTAGCGTGCCGCTGATGATCACATTTTGCGGATCAACCGCTTTGAGCGCCGTATAGGTTCGGCACAGCATCTCAGTATATTGTTCAGGGTTAATCGGCTGATCGCCCCACTCTGGATAGATATTTGGCTCGTTCCAAACCTGAAAAAAGTGGATGCGGCCTTTATAGCGGGTTGCCAGAGTGGTCGCGTAATTCACGAAATCCTGAAGATCGGTTGGCGGTGCGAAGCCTTCTTTTGCGCCTTTCGGCTGGCTCCAGACAGGCGGCACACCCAATCGGGCAATAATACCGATCTTGTATTTGTCTGCTAGATCGACAATGTTGTCGTATTTTTTCCAAGCATCTACTGGAGTGCCGTTGCGGGTATCGGTGAAATTGCCACGCTGACCGATCTCAATATCTTGCCAAGGGAACTGCTGGCGAATCCAGCCGATGCCAGCGTCCGCGATCATTTGCAATTGGCGATCTCGCTTCGATTCTTCGACCTCATTTTCGAGGAAGGTGTTTACACCCAGCGGATTCATGTCGGAATATTTGATCGGGACATCGGTAGCAGTGACAGGTTGGCGGCGGGTTAGATTGCCCAGATAGTTCACGAAACCATAAAGCTGTCCGGCGGGGGCTTCTTCACCCGTGACACTATAGAATATGCGCCATGCTAGCCCATGAAAACGCAGATCGAGCGCCAAGCCAATCATCAAGGCCAAGCCTATACCGATGATAGCAATCGAGGCGTAGCGTATCTTGCGGGATGACAATTTACGTACCATAGTTAGTCGCCTGTTTGCGGATCGAATGCGTCGCGCAGACCATCGCCGATAACATACAGGCATAACACCGTCACAAAGATGAGCAACCCCGAAATAACGGCAAGGTGTGGGCCACGCACAAAAAATTGTTGGGCGTTGCTCAACATATTGCCCCATGTCGGAGTCGGAGGTTGCACACCAAGTTTAAGATAGCTCAATGATGACTCAGCCAAAATTAGCCCGCCGATACCCGTTGCCAGTGAGATCATGGTCACGGAAAGCAAGTTAGGCAGGATGTGGACGAACATAATGCGCCAAGGAGTCGCGCCGAGGGATTGTGCGCTGGTGATATAGTCCAAATTACGCAGCGCAATCGTCTGCCCTCGGATGAGACGCGTACCGCCCGTCCAGCCTGTCAGCGCTAGCACAAGCACCAATGCTTCCGGCGAAGGGTGCAGTAGTGCCGAGATCAGGATTAGCAAATATAACGTTGGAATCGAGTCGACAGTTGTGACAACCCAGTTCATTAGGTCATCAATCCAACCGCCATAATAGCCAGCGACCATGCCGAACAATATGCCAATTGCCAAGGTAATGATCGATCCAGAAAAACCAATGGCAAGCGAGATGCGCCCGCCATACAACAGCCGCGCAAGGTAATCGCGACCAAGATCATCCGTGCCCAGCAAATGATCCGGAGTACCAACAGGCTGCAACCGGATCGAAGGGTTAGTAGCTTCTGGGTCAACATGGAGAATATACGCTGTGATTAGCGGTGCAAAGATTGCCAACAAAGACATAATCACGATAACGGTCAAAGCTGCGAGCGTGAGTTTATCGCGCCACAAACGCCCCATCGCCTTGCTAACAAGGGACTGGCTGAATTCTGCCTGAGTACTTTGTTTAGTTTCTGATTCGGTCAGTTGGATAATGCCGCTTTGGTTGCTCATTGACTTGTTCGATCTCTAACTAAACCGGATACGTGGGTCGATTAGTGCGTATAGAACGTCGGATAGCAAATACCCGATAATCGAAGCTAGCGCTGCATAAATTGTGACTGCCATAACTACCGGATAATCGCGCTGGGTAGCTGCCTCAAAGACCAACCTGCCCACACCGGGATAGTTAAAGATGGTCTCGGTAATAACTGCTCCGCCCAACAAGCCTGTCAGTGCTGGCCCCAGAAAGGTCGCGATGGGAATCAGCGCATTGCGGGCCGCATGGATAAACCAGATGCCGCCTGCCCGCATCCCTTTAGATCGCGCAGTACGAATGTAATCCTGACCCATTACATCGAGCATCGAAGCCCGCATAAACCGCGAATACCCTGCGATTAAGCCTGTGGAGAGAATAAAGACGGGCAGTACCATATATTGCCAGCGTTCCCAGATCGGCGGGCAGCTATCTTCGATAGTGGTAGCACAGCGATCCCCAAGTGGCAAAATTCCCAACTTCGAGCCAAAAAATAGCAGCAGCATGAGCGCCAGCCAAAACTCCGGGATCGCGTTAAAGACAACCGCCAGCACACGGCTGGCATTATCGAAGATATTGCGATGATTTACCGCCGCCAGAACTCCAATGGCAAGTCCAGCCGCTGTACCAAGAATGAATGCAGTAGCGCTCAATTCTACGGTCGCTGGGAGCCGTTCAAATAGAATATCAAGCACGGGACGTTTCTGCACAAATGATGTGCCAAAGTCGCCGCGCAGTACCCCTTTGCGATCACCGGGTGGCTCATTGACATCACTGCCGGGTAAACGTAGCGGCAGAATAAAAGCGTGGTCAGCAATCCCATCGCTGTTGCTATCCCATCGCATCCAGTCATCGCCCGCTAACCAACGCAGATATTGCAGCCACCACGGGTCGTTTACGCCTAACCGTTCAGCGATCCGATCCTGTTCGGCTTTGTTCATATCAGGTCGGAAGCTCAAGACCTGCACCGGGTTGCCTGCCGAGGCCATCAGCAGGTACGAGATAATCGTGATACCAAAGAAAGTCGGTACGGCTTGGATTAGGCGGCGAATAATATATCTTAGCACGGCATGGTTCTCGTCATCTTTATGGGACAGTCATTTACGATACAAATGTCCCTTTACCGACCTTGCAGCCGATAAAGGGACAGATCACTTACATTTTACAGGAGCGTGTTGGTTAGGGCTGGGCGCGGATCGTCCACACAGGCAGATTCCAACGAACCCCAACTAACGGACGCGGATCGTAGTTCTCGATGTTATTCTGCGCCACGACCGGAACCATTGAGAAGTTCACGAAGTACAAAGGCAGTTGATCCATGACAATCGCCTGTGCTTTGTCGTACAACACCTTGCGGGCGGCTTGATCACAACCCGGCAGACTGCGAGCATCCTTGAATAGTTTGGTCAACTCTGGATTGTTGTACGATCCGGGATTGATGCCGCTGTCGATTACGTCTGCGATAGGATCAATTGGTTCGCGAATGCCATCTGGGTCTTTCGGATCGAATGGGCCGAGGAACAGCATAGACGCATCAAACTTCTGGCTGAACAGTTTCTTGATCATGCTTTGGAATTCGATCACATCCAGATTAACTTTGAAGCCCGTGCGCTTCAACTGATCCTGCATCAGGACAGTGCTAGAGTCAACCGAGGGATTGCCCGAAAAGGCTAACAGGCTGAACTCAAGTTTTGTACCGGGTTTGGCATACAGTGCCTTATCGTTGGCAACACGCGGAGTGTCGGGATTGTTATCGTCATCGACAAAACCCGCTTCGTCTAACAGCTTGCCTGCACGAACTGGATCATACGGCCATGCCTTCAGATCTTTATCGTAAGCCCACGACTGCGGCAAGAGGGGGGAAGAAACTGGGAAGCCGCCGCCATTGAAAGCACCTTTGTTCAGGTCATCATGGTTGATCGAAAGGGCAAACGCCTGACGTACCCGCACATCCCCGAAGATTGGGTGGTGACCCTGATCAATCGCGTTGCCCTTGTCGTCCAGACCATTCTTAGGGTTGGCGGGATCGGCAACATTGAAAATGATATAGTGCCAGCTAGCCGAAGGAAATTCGTTGTAACGCAGTTTGCCTTCTTCGCCCATCTTTTTCAGGTCATTGACGCGATCTTCGGGCACACTACTGATAAGGCTAACCTGACCCTTCAAGAACTGCTCAACGCCAACAAGCTGGTCAGCAACGCTCTTGAAAATATAAGCCTTTGGCACCACATAGCCAAGCGGCGAGTCGGGGTACTTCTGGTTGGGCAGCAGCGTTACCTGTTCGCCGGAACGGAAGTTGGAGAAAACGAAATCGCCCCCTGTGACGGTTGGCTTCAAGTTGTAGTCAGACTTAGCGGTCATATCGGCAAAGGTCGGATAGACCTTTTTATAAGTCTCGGAGGGGACGACGGGAATAAACCCAGCCGTGAGGAGTGCCGAGCATTCTGCCGATTTGAAAGTTACGACAAGTGTCTTAGGATCGGGCGCTTCGACACTCTTGATGTTTTCGATGGAAGACGCAGCACGACTGTCAACTTTGCCGCTGGTAATTGCATCGTAGGCGTATTTGACATCTGCGGAAGTAACGAGGGTATCGTCACTCCATTTCCAGTCGTCACGCAACGTAAAGGTGTAGACTGTTCCATCATCGGAGATCGTCCACTTGGTAGCGAGTCCGCCGAGACCACCGGGTTTAGGCAAGCCAGTTTCCGTATCAATGCCGATCAAACCGGGGAACAGACGGTTTACCACAGTCTGCGAAGACCCATCAGCCACCAAAATCGGGTTAAGGGTGGTAATGTCGCCGCCAAAGTTCGGCTCAATAACCGGACCACCTTCACCCGGCCCTAACGGTTTGGGGGTCGGCGTTTGGGCGGCAGCGGGTCGCGCCATGACGCTGAAAAGCATCACCATGACTAAAATAAACTTGACGCTAAAACGAGGGTTCATGCGTAACTCCTCTGAAAATTAGATAAACAACCACTGTTTATGTTGTTCTACGTAAAAACGGAGTGGGGTGGATGTGCAGAATAACTGAAAAAAGTATAGCAAACTTCGCCGCCGTAGCCATATTTTCATCATATTTATTAAGAGTGTGCAAAGCAATCGTATCAAATCCAAGACGGACAGGGTAGGTTTTGTCCCTACAGTCAAACTATATTTTGTAGGGACAATGCCTGCGTTGTCCGGTATATGGGTTGCCCCACGCTTAAATGGTGAGGGTAACACACCATGTAGGGAAACAGCAGTGGAGAGGGATTTAGGTCAGGATTAGTATATCAGAAGCGATGCAGGCACTTAAACGTTCGCGCGAAGTCGCCGCGTCCATTCGCGTTATATTTGCCACCGTTCCAAGCGGCATAATAGTAGTAACCATCCCAGCCCTGCGATCCGGCTATCGAGAGCGCCCCAAGATCTTTCAGGGCGCGGGTTACGCCTTCTTTGCCCGCTGCCAAAAGCTCTTTGTCAGTAAAGGTAATCTTGTTTGGCAGCGGTTGACGTTTATCATCTGACAGTACAATTGTTACTGTTGTAGGCGTGCAAGTGAAGCTCAAAAAGCTCGTAGAAGGTGCTTCGGTGGGCTGGATATAAGATCCGGCTGGCTGGGACAGCGACGGAGGCCAGCAGTTTTGCAGGGTAATGCTGGAAACCTCGGTAAACCCCTCGTCTGAATTGAACTTGCGCCGTCGCAGCGTGGCTTTGAGATCACCCGGAACAGGCACGATCACCAGATTGAACGTATCGTCTTTTACGCCCTGCCCCTCATAGATCGGCCCAGTAAAGGCAGTACTACCTAAGCCATTGCCAGCCTTATCCGTCACGGCGATATAATATTGACTTGCGCCGGATTTATCGTTGGTGAACGAATACTTGATCCCGTTGGGGCAATTGACCGACGCAGAAAATGAGTCGGCGTGGACAGGCTGCACCGTCCATAAGATCGGCAGACTAGCGACCACGATAATTAGTAACGCAACAAAATATCGAAGGCGATGATTGTTAAACACAGTTACCCCTCAATTCGCTAAAATAAGAGTTATTCAGGCAAATGCGGCGGCGGTACCACAGGCGGCGGCGAGGCCAACAACTGAGCACGCATGACCGCTGTTTCACCGATACCGGGTCGCCATTCGTCCTCCATCGCTCCGATAGCGCGAGTCAGTTCCAAGCCGCCTAAGTTGCGGGCAATGATCTCGACCATATCAGGCCGAATCCAAGCGACGGAATCGACCATTACAGCGACTGCCCCCGCCTCAAGGTAATCGCGTGCGTCGTCGGGATTGTGGATACCACCGCAGCCAATTACCGGAATCTTAACATGACGGGCAATTGCACCTACCGCCCGCAAGCCTAACGCCTTGAGCCACGGCCCATACAGTCGCCCACCCACTAACTGTCCAGACAGCGGATCGCGGGCAGTGCCGCGTGGCGGTGCGGCAACGACGAGTGCATCCGCGCCAGCTTCCTCGGCGGCAACGCTGACATTTGTGACATTGAACATTGGTAACTTTGCCAGCAGCGGCAATTGGGTGTTCTGGCGAGCTGCGCCGATCATGAGTTTTGCGTCTCGGTGCGTGGATTGATCGCTAAGTCCAATTTCGATGGCAACTATCCCTTCGGTTGTATCTAAGATCTGCACGCATTTGCCAACTTCTTCGGGAGTGGTCGCGGCAACATGCACAATAAATGGCAGAGGTCCATTTTTCCACTTGGTTGCATACAGACGGTGAATCTGGTGAATGCCCAGATTGGGCAAACCAGTATGCACTAGTACGCCGCTATCCAATGGCACGACGCGGGTACCTGTCGCGGCACGGCGTGGACGCAGCGTAACGGCATTCGTGACAATCGCGCCCAGCTTGCTCAGGTCGATCAGTTTGGCATATTCGCCCGCGTAGCCAAAAATGCCCGACGCGCCGATCACAGGATTCGCCAATCGCAGTGGTTGTTTGCCAGAGGTAATCTCGATCATGATCGGCTTATTTTCCTTCCGCTAGATGGGCTGTCAGAGCTAGCACATCAAAAGCCGGGCCGTCCAAACAGGCTGGGATCTCGTCTTTGCCGCAGCGTACCAAACACGCCTGACAGGCTCCGATCCCGCACGGCATCGGCGGCTGGACAAGGCCATAGAGATAACCGGGGGCGACTTCGCGCCGCGTATTTTTCACACTATCCAGCAAGCGTCCGTAATAAGGCAGATCGAGTGGGGGAGGGGCAACCGCGACAATTTGATCTGCCCATTTTACCATTTCGACTTGGTTAGGCCATTGGTCGTAATCATAGCCACGCTGCACTTCCATTTCCTGTGGCAAGGCTTCCAGCGGATAGTGGATCGCCGTGCCAAGCAGTGCCAATGCAACCGCAATGCCTTTTGCTAACGCAGTTTCAGCAAGCATCAGCAGCGATACTGGAGTCGATTCGTAGGCGATCAGCAGGAGAGTACGAGCCGACTCGCGCAAGGGAATCACTTTACCCACCGGGCCAAGCAAATTTACCACCTGACCCGGCGAAAAGGATTGCGCCGATGATCGCTCTATGGTTAGGCTTGATCCCTCACGGTGAACGGGAGTCCAGGGTTCGCGCAAATAAGGATCGAGCGTCTCGGTGGTACGCGCTAGAAAAAGCTGACCTGCGCCAATATTCTGCTGCGATTTGTCTACCGCAATGTCGATCTGCTGGATCGCGCCGGAAACGCGCCGTACCCGTTCGATAATGGCTTGCGCCTGATGCATATTCAAACTTTCTTTTAGAAGAAACCTGCTTACTGTGGCAACTATCTGCTAGATTTAAGCTTTGACAGCTACTGTAATATCAATTCACGGTATCCAAGCTGGACTACCCGCAAAGTCATTTGGATCAGTAGGAACTTGCTGTTTCCCGCTACTATCGCTCTTGATGATATTTACAACAGTATACCCATTTACGTCGCTCTCATAGGCGATATATTGGTTATCTGGCGACCACATAGGCTCAAGCGAATATGGATTGCTATCCAATACACGTAAATCGGTTCCATCAGAATTGACAATGTACATCCCTTTTCCTTTTGGAGTAAAAGTTAACTTAGTCCCATCTGGCGACATGCGCGGTGGGTTGTTCCAAAACCAATCTTCCACGTTCATTTCTGCAATTGATCTTTGATTAGTTCCCCTGCTATCCATTGCAAATACGCCCCAACTCTCATTACAACTACCACAGCTATTTCGTTCTGAAATAAAGTAAATGGACTTGCCATCTTTTGACCAGACGGAAGAATTGTCAATAAAAAGATTAAGGGTCAGGCGACGATTATTCAAACCTGTCGCAGATATGACATATATCTCTCCATTATCATTATCCCGCCTTGACCAGTAGACTATTTCTTTGCCATCTGGCGACCATGAAGGTAAGTAATCTTCATATGTATTATTGGTAAGTTGTCGTTGCTCTGTTCCATCAAACTTCATCGTCATAATTTCCCAGCTCTTCTGCCGATAAGATTGAAAGGCAATATATTGGCTATCTGATGACCACACAGCACGGTCATCAGTGTCGCTGCTACCTGTGTAGACTACATGACCCGTTGCATCAATAACATGAATTCGGGTACGAAATTGACGTGGATTCGAAACAAATAGTAAATATTTACCGTCTGGCGACCAATTCAAACCGCCGATAGCCTCTTTAATTTCGTAGAGATTATGTCGTTTATGAGTCTGCAAGTCATAGATCAGGATGGCTGAGTAAACTTGATCTGCTCCAGGGGTTGATTCAACTGCGTGATATGAAACGTAAGTCAATTGCCGTTTAACTTCATTATCCTTGTTTATATCAGGTGGGGCAGCAAGTATTTGTTGAGAAACATTGATGCTCAACAAGTAGAATATAATAAATGTAAAATGCCGCTTACAGACCAAGATATTGCCTAACCGTCTCTAAAGATTATGTCTGAATTATCGCTCGCACTCGTCCCTCAAATTCCGAGAGGATAGCGGCGGTTGCGCCCCAAACTTTGTATTGTCCGACACGGTAAAATGGGAGAATGCGCGTAACCCCATCCACTATCGTCATCTGATCCATGCCCTTTGTCTGTGCGTCGAACAGCAAATCAAGCGGGGCTTCGATCACCTCAGCGACTTCGGCAGGATTCGGATTCCAGTTTGGATGGTAGGGAAGATAGCCCACGAAGGGGTTGATCACAAAATCGCTAGGCGGGACGTAAAGCGGCTCCAATGTACCGAGGATCTCTAAACGATCTCCAGCCGGGTCGCCAACGCCAATTTCTTCGTATGTCTCGCGCAGCGCCGTTTGTTCGAAAGTCTCATCCGCTTCACGGCTGCCCCCCGGCAAACTGATCTGCCCACTGTGGACTCCGTTATATTCGGTACGGCGCATCAACACAAATGACAACGCTCCGTCTAATGGATAGATCAACAGCAGCACTGCCGAGAGGCGCGGCAAACCGGGTACACCTTCTCGCCGCAGCGGTCGGTGACTGGGAGCCATAAGGCTCTGCGCCGCCTGTGCATCGAAGCTAGTCAGCAGCAGCGCACGGCGCACATCATCAAGCGAGATAGCGCGTAAAGACTGCTGCGTCATTCGCAATGATTCAGCCATACCAAGCGCGACGTTTGCGGAGCGAAACACCGGGATCGGTTTCTTCACGGCGATCCATGCGAACGCGCCCCTGTGGATCGATGTGCAGCGATCCAGAACGTTGCAGGCGGGCAAATTCCTCCGGCGTAATATCTGGCGCTTGCTCACCCCCCAGCCGCTCGATCCGTTCGCTCATTTTATCCATTTCCGGCGGCTCTGGCGGATTGTTCACTGTTCCGTTGTTGCTCGTGTTATTCGTGTTATTGTCATTGGGCTGCATGGGTATTCCTGTCTCAATTACGTTACGGATAACTGCAAAGGCAGTCTAATATTGCTAAATTCATTGGCAAATTGCTTTACATACTTTACGGTTTTTCAGTGCCAAGAGTTGCTTCATCGGCATCGATCATCAGATCGCTTGCCAATTCTTCTAGCGATAGTTCCGTTGCTGCCTGATGGTCGCCACAGACTAAACAATGCGGGTCGCGCTTGATGTCTATCCATTGTGCATTATACGGCGAAACCGTCACACCTTCGAAAATTTCCATCGCCACATTTGCCAGAATCACCGTGTTTGCCGGAAAGGTGCGATGAATCGGTTGCCCTGTGAGCAATTCGTTGAGCGCAATATCGGCGTGGACGGCGGCAATGTGCGCCACATGCAGCCACAATCCCGGCTCCGCACCAATCGTTCCGTCAGGGCCGATCATGCCATAGTCCAGTTCAGTATCGGTAGGCAGCGCCAGATCATCGCGCAATTGAGCCGCCCAACAGGCATAACACGGGCCATCGCTATTGGCGTTAGGCCGAATAATCACGACATCGCCACCTTCACCGCGCTCATAGACCCCCGCATAGACCGCTGTTAGGTTGCGGGCGCGACAAGCCCGATTCAGTTCATATTTGGCTGGCTCGTTATCTACACCGCTAATGACCAGATCCACACCATCGAGTTTGCCAACATGATCAGCCAAGCGCCCGATAATCGCCTCTATCTGTGCTTTCGGGTTACGTTGAGCAATCAGATCATGTGCTGCCTGAACTTTGGGTTGCCCTACATAGCGTAGATCGGCGACGTGTCGAAATACATTGGTCGGCTCAATGGTATCATCGTCGATCAAAACGAAGTGTCCGACTCCACTCATGGCGAGCGCTTGCGCCACAAAGCCGCCACCAGAGCCGAGTCCCACCACAGCAACCTTTTTGTTGGAAAGTTGTGCCAACGCATCGCGGCCCATATAGCGTTCGACGCGATCCCACTCGCTCATAGCACGGCACTCCCTTCCGGCAGTTTTGCCTCGACAGCATGAATAAGGTCAAGGATAGTGCGGTCAGAAGTCCATGTCCAGTCGGGATAGGCGTTGTCTGGAATGGGTTGCGAGATCGTCAACATGCTCTGGAAAAAATCAGCCTCTTCCGGCACCGTTTTAATGGCGGTACTCGGCGCACTCCGTAGAGTTGGCCTTGTCGCCGGGTAATTTGGCTCGGTCACAGCAATCCAAACCTTTTTACCTTTGGCAAGCATCACGCAATACTTGAGTGGTGGCTGCTTGTCCACATCGGACTGTTCCATCGAAACGGCGTAGCCTTCGGCGCTCATCACTTCGACCTCATAGCGCACCCGTTCCGGTTGACTCAAGTGCCAACTAATGATCGGTAGACCGGGCAAGGATTTATCTGGCACAACTACAGGCGAAAGTCGCGCAAATCGACGTATTTGACGGCTCATGTACCAGCAGTCAAGGCGAACCACCGTGTGCGCGTCGATGGGAACTTTAATCGGTTTGGGCTGTCCAATCTCAGCATCGGTGCTACTCTCGTCAAAAGCGTCGGAGCGCTGTTTATCCCAAACTGTTGCCAGAATCGCTAGCAATTGTGGGGTGGCGGTGTCTGGATCGCTGATGTGATTGTGGGCGGTATCCGTATCGCCCCACGACGGTTCAATCAATGTGCTGGGGTGTTTATGCCAATCACCTAGATGTACCAGCGGTACATCCCATTTAGCTCCCATGGCGCTGCCATATGAAACGCGGCGGCGCTCGCGATATTGATTCCAATTATCAAACCACCAATAAAAAATTTGGCTTTGCGGGTCGTCACCCTGCTCAAAGTATGCTGTCTGCCGAACGGCGCTCTCATCGGGCGCGATGGTTTCGATCACGTACAGATCCGGCTCGGCGCGACCCGCCGTCTTAACCGCGAACCCGACCAACGCTTCACCCGTTTCGGTATCGTAGATCAGCGCGTTACGCACCATCTTGTCTACCACGCGCTGCGCCAGCGTGAGCCGGGGCAGACTAGCGCGTGCCATCGTTATCGAATGAAAAACGTTCACATCGTGCCTTCCCGATAAGTCGAAGCATTTCAGGGATTCTTCAAATGTTGGGTCGGGCAGGCCCGACCCCTACACCAAACCGTATTTTGTAGGGGCCGTCGCCTGCGCGGCCCAGCATTTTTTGATACTATCCTACCTATGGATATGTTCCTCTTGACCGGGCCAATGGTTGGTGGCCCGCCATGTGTAGTAAGCGTAAAGCCACTCTATCGCCCAACCTGTGACGGTTACAACGGTTGAACCCGATGGGTTCCAACCGTAGCTGGCTCCATCTTTAGGGTTGAACAGGCATAGCTGTCCGTCCTCAAATTGGTGCTTCTCGCTGTATATTTTTGGCTGTTGTACATAGGCTTCCGGCGGGCGATCTGGGAACTCGTTGGGATACAACAGTTTGAGTACATGTTCGCGCTGCGGGATGCCTCTCATATTGATCTCAATCGTGCCCAACCAATATAAGGGTGCCCACTGTGGGACAACCAATTTGAAGGTATCGCCAAAAGTCACCCGCATCACATCTACTTCACGCCGTAAGAGCGGTGATACATTTTGTCGCGTTCCCCACCACGTTGGCATAATGACTCCTCCCTACAAATGTCTGTCTGAGTGTGATGTTGTTAACGATGAGCATGGGCGCGTATCTGCGATTCTTCAACCACCTGATCGCCCAATAATTCGTCCAGTGACATGGGTTCTGCCGCTGAACTGTCATCCATCAGCTTGAAGGTCAGTTCATCAATCTCGCCATCACCAGTGAACTGGGCGCGGGCTTCGCCGCCCATCTGAATCCAGTCAAACTCGTGATTCGCCAGCACGCCGCGATCATCAATGCTGATGCCCAGTGACCACCTACCGTTAGGCTGCTGATTATCCACTGGAAGCCATGTGGGCGGCGTGATAAAGTTCTGACCGGATTTGAGTGTGTAGCGTGATCGATTGGTATAACGAAGTTTACCCGCCTCGTCAAGGATGTTAAAGCGTACCGTTTTTTGCAGTGTGCCGCCCGAATGGTGCAGCACTGCAAATGGGCGGATATGGTTTGCGACTTTCGGCACATCGTTATTGCGGTAAATGCGCGGTTCTTTTTCACCTGTTTCGTAGACCAACAATCCAATATCATCCAGCGGAATCGCCACATCGTGCGGATTATGTCCAGCCCGCTTTAATGCTGCCTCTGCCGCCGCGTGAGCTTTGGCCTGTTCTGGGATGGCAGACTTAAAAAGACTAGCGGGTTTACGTCGATCTTCCTCTACCACTGCTGATGGCGCATGACTTTTGGTGTAGTCTCTAGGTTCGCGAGTCGACGCACGCGGCGGATTGCGCCATTGCTCGACCAATTCCATGAATCCGCTTTGATAGGCAAACCGCGTCACAGCAGACACGCCCGACTGATCGACAGTCGCGATATGTAGTGCAATGAGCACAAAAGCGGTAAGTGTGAGCAACCCTAACAGTAAGGGCCAGATATTCATAAACACTATCGCTGCGATGACGATGAAAAAAATATAACCACTACCACGCGAATGTCTACGATTACGATTACGCGCCATATCAACCCTCAAATTTCCGCTCGACTGTCTCTGATGATGACGATTACGATGCGCCATATCAACCCTATCATCGGCTGATCAATTGCTCAACGACACTCAGTTATGGCTGTTGCTGCTGCTTTGGCGCTGCTCTTGTAACAAATCTTCAAGGCTCATTGGCCCATCTTCATCCGGTACAGCATTATCACTGAGCCGTGCTTCGCCGTCACTGCTGAATTGTCGTCGCCGTTCGGCAGTCGAGGGCGTAACGTTGAAGCTGTGGATCGCCGCCAGCGCCCCATCAATCGTCACCCGCAGATCCCATACGCCGGAGCGTCCAATATCATTCGCCTCTTGCAACGGAAGCTGTCTATCACACACGATCAGATTTTCATCATCGCGAATCCATTGTTCACACGTCCGGCTAAAGCGTACTCGCCCCGCCTGATCGTAAATGTCGAACTTAACCAGCGCGATCCGATTGCTATTTTCCGGGGTTGCATAGACGATGACAAAGGGTTGGATCGCATCGTTTTCCAGCGAGATTACCTGTGCAAGCTGTCGCGCCCACTTGCCATCAGCACGTTTTTCATTGACGATCAAGCCGATGTCCGTCAATGTATGATTATCCATGTATTCAGGTCGCGTTCGCGCCCGTTGTGCCGCTTTACGGGCAGCAGGCGTAACCCGTGTCGTTGCCGCCAGATTGGGCATCGTTAGGCGCAAGGCTCTCAGCCGCATATTCGCTAGCGCCGCGAACGCGATCCCCAGATACAGGATCACCAAACCGCCTGCTAACGCTGTACTGACGGTTCCAAACGCACTCGCCAGCGCAATTAGGCCGACAGCCGCGCCCAACAGGGCCAGCCAGATATAGGTTCCGCGCCGACTTCTATTCATAAGACTCCCTACCCCATCAACAAAACATGACCCTGAATTCTATCCAGAATGCTTCTATTATACGCCGTTACAAGCCATATTGTGCAGCACGATATTCTGACATCGCCCTGACACAACGCTTCGAGGCACTGCATATTCTATACGCAGCACCTAACAGAAAGGGTGCATGGCTGGCTTCTCTATCGCGGAATGCGGTTACGATGTGAAAGTGATTTGGGTGCAGCACGACATTTACTCTACCAGACGCGACACAACAACCCTTTCAAATACATACCTTCGGGAAATGTCAACCCGACAGGGTGATCCGACCCTGCGGTGAGCCGTGCGACGATTTGTCCGTCGCGTTTGGCATCGACCAACGCGCCAAAGATTACTTTTTGAAACAGGTCAGGATCGACTAATCCTGAACACGAGAAGGTCATCAGCATTCCGCCCGGCTTGATCAACTGAAACGCTAACAGATTGATGTCCTTGTAGCCGCGCAGTGCGCCGTCGATCTGGCGCTGATTCTGGGCAAACTTGGGCGGGTCAAGAATAATCACATCGAACTGCTGCCCGCTTGTGCGATATTGGCGCAGTACCGTGAAGACATCGCCCTGCACGAAGTCATCATCGGCGGCGTGCAAGCCATTCAGATTTATGTTTTGTTGGGCGATCTTGAGTACATCCTCGGATGAATCGACGCTGATCACACGCTGCGCCCCGGCACTCAGCGCATAGACACTAAAGCCGCCTGTGTAGGCGAAACAGTTAAGCACAGTCAGCGGCATATCGGTTGGATGAGTACGTAACCAATCGCCAAGCAGCGCTCGATTTTCGCGCTGGTCAAGGTAGAAGCCTGTCTTGTGTCCATTGAAAAGGTCTACCAGAAAGCGGTGTCCATTTTCATCGATCTCCACCAGCGTCGGCGGTGTTTGGCCTGCCAGCGACCCGACACTGACTTTTAGCCCTTCTTTGCTGCGAACATCTGCATCGCTGCGTTCATAGATTCCGGTTGGCGCGAGCAATTCCATTAGCAGGGCAGCCAACATCTGCTTGCGTTTGTCGATACCCAATGTAAGCGCCTGCATGACCAGCCAATCGGCATAGCGATCCACGACTAGCCCCGGCAAGCTGTCGTTTTCAGCGTTCACCAGGCGATAAGCATTCAGTGAACCGCTGTTGTGCTGGGCATTCTCAACGGATCGCGACTGAATAGCCCGTTCGAGCCGTACTCGCCAGAACGCTTCATCAATAATCTCGTGTTCATCCCATGTCAGGACATGCACACGAATTTGCGAGTGATGATTCCAGTAACCTCGCGCCAGAAATATGCCTGATTCGCCACGCAAGGTGACAATATCGCCATCGGCAGGATCGCCCTTCACGCTTCGAATCGCGCCACTAAATACCCAAGGGTGGCGTTTCTGGAACATGCGCTCACGATCCAGCGCGATAATAACTATGGGTTCAATAACAGTCGATTCAGACGGCATATGGTTCCTTAAAACTTGTCCAAGTAAGCGCTATCAAAAGTAGAATAGTGGTTAGGGCAACAATGGTTAGCCCATATTGCAGATTGAGCAATCCCAAAACAAGCACCAGCACAATCAATTTGAGCGAAGTACGGCGCTGGCGCACCGTTTCACTAACCATCAGCAAAAAGAACGGCAAGCACCACGCCGCATACCATGTCCACGTAACACGCGGGATGACCATCGCCCATACGCCCCACCCCGCCGCGATCTCGGTCAGTGGGCGATTGGTTCGCTGCACCGTCCACCACAGCGCCGCCCCAACCATTAAAAGGGTCATCACATTGCCAATGAGATTAGAAGTGGATTCCGTCATGCCAACTTGCAGCGCGACAAGCGACGATACAAAGGCGGGCGACCCGATGACATTCGGCAAATTGAGCGTATCGGCAGGGCGGGCAACCTGCGGCAATGCGTCGGTGACAAAGTGGCGGTAGGTGTCTAGCGTTACGCCGCCGGGGAGAATCAACGTTGCACCAATGACAAGCGAAGTAGTGATGATCGCCGCCATGATTATCCAGATGATGCGGCGAAAATCGTTACTGCGCTTTTCGCGAAAAGCCAGAACGGCATAGATCACTAACCCTACACCGATCAGCGCCAATTGTGGTTTGATCAAGGTGGCCCACGCTAGCCCGACTCCGCCAACGATCCAATTGAGTCGTGTTGCATTCGGCAATCCAGCAAAGTGCAACGCCACCAACCCAATTAGAATCAGCAGCGCGGTTTGACCTTGCCAGAGTACCGTGATAGCTGGGATCGCTACCGCTGCATACGACAAGCAGTCACGACCCTGCGCCGACTCGACTCGTGGTAAGGTTCGCCACAGCAGCATGACACACAGCAACCAGATCGTGCCGTTGACGATCCACCAGACAATCCACGCGGCTTGCTGGCTTAACGCACCCCAGCCCGATCCGAGCCAGTACAAGTAAAACGAAGGAAACGGGAACGAATACGCCCCAGCGACACTGTATGGATTGCCATTCGTGTACAGTACATTGGCGGCTGCGTTATTTACGCTGAAGTCGAAGAAAACGGTGCCGGACTGCTGTACATAGACGATAGCGACCAACGCCATAAAAACGACAGGAATGACCAGCGCTAAGATAATGGCTAGTCGTCGCAGGTTGCTTGCCACGACTCCCTCGCGCAGCAGCAGACCTGCCAGCATGGGCAGCGCAGAAAGCGTAACGAGTGGCCCTGCACCGTTAAGCAGATCGTTCAAGGCTACGGCTGCTTGGGGACGGGTTGACCCGGCGGCGGCGGTTGCGCGGGTGGCAAGTCCTGAACAGGCGGTACGTTCAGCGGCGTGCTGGCTTGGTCGGGCGGTGGCACACCGTACACGTCACTGCGTACCCACACGATCACTCGCCCATCAGACTGCGGCAGTACACGGGTTGTCCGATCATAAACCCAACTCAGAAAATCCCAACTGAGCGATCCACGATCCCAAATGTAGTACACGGGAAAATCTTGCCCGACGTAAGCGGCTCCGGCCTTCGGCGCTTCGGGTGATTGCCGTGCGATAATCACAGGTGCATTAGTGGTCAGCGCAAGTTCCTTGACGTATTCGGTATTCTGGAAACGATGCAACGCCCACGCTAATGCCCCGTCCTCGGTTGGGCCATCTTCCCCCGTCAAGACGAGGATCTGCATATCGTAGGGCGCACTGGTCACTCGCTTTGAGGCGGTGATCAACGTTGTCTCCATCAGGTTAAGGTTGCGTGCCGCTGGATGGATGCGCCAGAACTCGCGGGGATCATCAGCGTTCACTACTGCCGCCCGCCACCCCGCTCCGAGGCTGTAGGCACCCAGAAAAGCCAGTACCCCAATCCCTAGACCATGCCATGCCGCCCGCGCTCCCCAGATGCTCCCGACCAGAAAAAACGTAATCACGACCAATAGCGCCGCCGGAACAATAAAGATCAGCCGGAGTGGTTGGTCTATGGTGGGCAGTGTTCCGGGGGCAGTATTCATAATCAGCCGTGCAACAATGACAAGGTTAATCCCTGTAATGGCTAGCATCGCGACGACTGCCACGCCATGCAGGTATGGCCCCCAGATCGGCACATCCCAGAATTTATCGCGCACAGGAATCAGCGCCCGCTCGACAGTCAGCGCCGCCAAACCCACCAATGGAATAGTAAACCAGAGTGCGTGTTCGGCGCGTGCGCCGGGATAGAACAGGGCAGCAAGCAGCGAGATTCCCAGCCAACCGACCAAAACTCGTCGGATGAAGTCGGCAGGGCTGTTCCCTTCACTGTTGAGTGTCCAGTAGAGTCCGACTAGTCCGAATACCCACAGCACTGGCTCATACAGGAACGAGGTTAGCAATGGAAATGCAATGGGCTGTCCCTCTGGACGTGTGACAAAACCACGAATTGCCTGATTTAGCACCTCACCGATTCCGCTTAGGCCGCGTGGATAAAGCAGAAAAACCGTCCCGACTAATCCCACAACGACGGTAGCACTAAGCAAGGCACGTCCCCAAGGCCAACTGCGGACTAGCATCGAAACGGTAAAATGATTGTCAGTGGTTTCGTCGTTGGTATCAACAGTATCATTGCCAGTGCGATTGCCCGATGCTGCGAACAGGAGTCCTACCAGCAGGCCAAGAAACATAACGAAACCCGCTGGTTCTGCCATTAAAACAAGCAGAGCTAGGAAGATAGTCGCAGCAACCGCATAGGCCGCTGCCCGCGACTCGATGAAGCGTCCGATACAAAACAAGCCAAGCAGTGCCAACGCCATTGACCACACCGTGCCGCCCATTGATCGCGAGGCTAGCAGCAGCACGGGCGAGATCGCCAATAGAACTGTCACGATCAGAGCGTTACCAGTCCCTAGCCAACGGCGAAACAACAAGGGCAGCCCAACCACCAATACACCTAACAGGGCTGTCGGCAGCAGTGTCGCTGTGGTCGTTGAGGCCGCTGCGCTCATCAGCAGCGTGTTCGCTACGAACATGAGTGGATTCTGCGCGATGATCTGCGTCTCGTCTGGTTGCAAGTCGGCGCGGGGCGTAACCGCTCTGAACGCCGCTAACGCTTCATGCGCCTGACGATCATTGAGGGGGTTAGTTCCTAGTTCGGGCAAACGCAGTGCCAACGCAAAAAGGAGGAGCGCGGCATAGAGCAACAGCTCGACAGGAATGGTAATGCCTGCCCTTTGCGCCGGGAGTGCCTGAGTCTCGGACGGTAGATCGTAGGATGGCTGAGACTCTTCTAAGTTGAATTCTGTGTCGTTGGTTATGTGCATTGCTTAGTTGCCTGCTGCCTTTGGAGCCTGTAGCCCGACTGCATCTGCCGCGTATACATCGACATTCCCGAAATGGCACACTGTCGGTAGTCCGTCGAATTTGGCGAGACCCACTTCGCTGAAATCGCGGCGTTCCTGCGGGCCAATATAGATATAGGAGATGTTGTAGCGCCGGATCTCTGCCAGCGCATCAGCAATATTGGTACTGTTATACAGTTTAGCGATGGCATCGGCACGGGTTTCGTTAATGTTATTTGCCGCATCAACAAATAGATTGGCGCTGTCAAATGTCTCGCCGCGCCACTGACGTTCGTGGTTGTCCCAACCGATCAGAGTCGGAATACCTGTAAGCCCACTGACGCGAGAATAGTTGCCCGTGATATTGTAGGCGATATTGGCTTTGGTAGCCTCTGCTACCACATCATTATCAGCTTTTGCTACGCTGGCAAGACATTGGATCGCGTTGTAGTCATCTGGCCCCATCGCCAAGCTAGCGCCACCATCCAACGTCAGCGCGTTGGTATCGCCGGGGTCAAGATGTCCACCTTCCTTAAACGCCCGCGATCTGATGGCATCTACTGGATAGATCATGCACAAGGCAATTAGTACCACTGACAACGCCCCAAAGACCAGACGTAACGGCGTGGCTACTGGTTCCCATGCCGGATCGTACAATACCGACCACAGTGCGTAAGCGCTAGCGACACTCCACAGCAGCCAGCCCTGATAATACAGCTTGAACACCGTATTGATCCGCACGCCGAACCCGTCGCGCAAATACACAAAATCTGGCAAAAGGGTTAGCACTGCGCCAGCCGCGATGATGAGCAGCACAAAACCCGTTGCGGCGCTGTAGGTAATCACCTGTGGCGCACTGTCGGGTGTGCCATCGGTTTTGCGGGGTTCGCGGGCAAACAGCCGTCCAATCACTGCAAACATTGCCAGCAATAGCACGCCCTCAGTCACGACTCCTTGAAGACGGCGCAGCAGCACTGGGGCAATTACGCCGAGAAAACCGCCCGACTCATCTGCCACCTGAAACGCGGCCTGTCGTACCTCCGGTTTGAACCATGCGGTGATTGCTAATATCAGAAACGCCAGTACCAGAAAGCCGATAATTCCAGCAATGGCTTGCACCGCCAACCTTGCATTGAAAGTTTGTCCGGCGCGGCGGGCTTCAACGATCAGGAACGCCCCTAGAATAACTAAAAACGGCCCAAACATGATAAAAAACTGGTTGAACTGTGTAGGCCACAGCACATTCGGGATAATCCCGCCCGCCTGCGAACGGAAGCCGATAAAGAATGGCAGATACAGAATCGCGGTCAAGCCGACCAATGCAATTCCAAAACGCACCACGCCCAGCCAATCTCGTCCGGTGAGTTGGCCTGTTCCATTGTTGGTCAACCTTCGCACCGCTTCTGCGCCAAGTACCAGTCCAAAGTAGACAGCATCCCACGAATTCAAGAAGATCATGCCACCCGTAAACAGTGCGTAAAGCACCACTTCCCAGACATACAGATCGCGTTTCCGCATTACTAGATTGAACGACAACCCGACGATCAACATGGCGAAGGGCAGTGCCAAGACATGCGGGTGCATATCCGACAATATAAAGCTGAACTGCGGAAACTCGGTGATCGGCTGGATAACCAGCGGTTGCCCTGTCAAATCGGTGTCACGCACGACGCGGCTGTAGCGGAACCACCACCAGTAATTCCAATTGGCGGGATCGAGGCTTTGCGTCGTGCCGCAATTTCCGGGCGCAGCGGCATCTTGTGCTGGATACGCGTCGCGTTCATCGAGATTCATCCATTTGAGATAGGCAGGAGAGGCAGTACACGTTTGGTACGGGATCTCGACAGCGGCTGTACCCAGATTGCCCATAACGACTACGAAGACCGCTGCTAGCACGCCAATCGCCAGCGCCGATGGATAGTGTTGACGGGCGAGAACCTCATTCTTTTGTTTTTCTGTGAAGTGCCGCAGTTGCGTAACTACGAGATCGTAGGCGATGCCGAACGCACCCAAGCCTGTCAGCGCAAACAACAGCGGCAGCGCCAGATTGAAGGCTATCCCACTGCTTACACCGCTTAAGTTGGCGAGAGTCGCCATGATGATATAGCCAAAGTGATAATAGCTAATTGCGTAGCCCGACATCCAAGGATCGTGCGGCGGGAAGGTGGCACTGCGGCGAATACCATTTAGGAAAGCCATCTCCATTGGTTTTTCCGTCGCCACCAAACTTGGATTCATGGCGCGAACGGTAGCCCAACCGACAAACATCACCGCGAATAAAAGTTCTGCCGCCAGAATATGCGACCAATTCGCCCGCAGCCACGGCAAGATCGGTTCACGTTCTTTCCAAGTAGCATAGCTGACCAGCCCAATCACCAGCACGATCAAGGCCGCCAATACCGTTGAGCCGGGTGTATTTGACAACAATCCTAGAATATTCAAGATCCAGAAGACAAAACCGATCAGCATCAAGCCAGCCGCGCGGGCTAACGCATAACCCCGACTAGGCAGCATTCCCATCAGCCGGAAAAATAGCGGATAGACAGCGACTCCCGCTAGCAGCGTCAGCAGCCACCAACTCAGCAGTGCGCCACCTTCTCGTCCAATCCAATCAAAGAACATAGTGTGTCCTGTATATCCTTCAACAACGCTTAACCACTATCATTTGCAGTTTACCTCACCTCCACTCCGGTTTTGAAGTCCTCTCTACGCAGTGGAGAGGGATTTAGGGTGAGGACAAACCTTAGCCGCCACCCGCAATTGTATCGGGCAGAGTCACATCCGAGATAACCTGATAAATGTGATCACCATTATTCTCATAAACGACTTTGATCAAGTTGCGCTGAATCATTTCGTTCCACTTGGCTTGACCTTCGGGTACATAGACGACATTTTCCAGCTTGCCGACCACAATATACTGCACATGGAAAAACTTGAGCATTTTCCATGCGGTAGGAATATCGGTGGTATTGTAAATCTCGGTGATATTGGCGATGCGCTGCCAGACAAGATTAGGCAGCGGATCGAGCGTTCGCTGCTGCTGCTGGTGAAACTTCCAGCCCAACAGAGTCGGCAAACCAGTATTGATCGCGATCCGCGCACCGAGCTTATATTCGCTCATGTAGCCTTCAAGGATCACCGGACTGCCTTTTACATTATCCTGCAACCACTTGATCATGCTCAGGTCATCGCTGAGTGGGATCGGATAGCTGCCCTCGTAATAAATGGCGTAATTCATGTAAGCATCACCGTCCAGCGTATGCGGCGCAATGGTTGCCATTCGCATCGCGACCTTGCCCTGAGTCGCGAGAATGGGGAACAATCCGCCAATACTTAGCAGTACGGCTAGTACGCCTAACCATGAAGCTCGCAGGACAGGTCGCCAGCGTTCGGTAGCATTGAACAGCCACGCTATCGCCACGCCAGATGCAATGCTGAATAGAATCCAAGCTTGTAGGTAGAACTTGAAGAAGGTGTTCTGGCGACCAATATCTGCCCCCAGCACTACCACTTCGACCCCATATGATACGCCCAACGCCAACCCGATCAACGTATAGATCACCCGATTTTCGCGGCTCTGGTCAGGCAGAAAGAACAGAATCGCACACCAACCTAGCATCGGCAAGCAGACCCACGATAGCGGAATTGGCAGACTGAACAGGGAAACTTGAAGCGGTAGTACGGCGAGTACCAGCGTCAGGAACGTGATGATGCCCAGTGCCGTTGCCAACAGCACCATAGCTCCGGCTTTACCGATTAAGTCACGGACATAGACTCGACGCAGCAATCCGCCTGTTTGCCAGATCAAGAACGAGATCAGGATAAACAGGAAGATGCCATGAATATCCAGATATGCCCAGATCGGTGTTTTCTCACCTTTGAAGGAAGCTATCGCATTGTTGCCCAGATATGAGGTAGACCAGAACAGCGTGAAGGGCAGGGCAAAGCACCATTGCGCGGCGAGGAATCCGCCTAATTGCGCTCCCCACGCAACGCTCATCCGCCGACCAAGCTGTCCGGCGTGCTGCCATCGCAATATCCCGACGAAAATCAACGCTAAGATCGCCAACAGCAAATAGGTGAACCAATCCCACGTATTTGTCGCCTGCAAGGTTCCAATGATTAACCCACCAAAAACTGTTGCCGTAATAGCCGTGATCGTTGGGCGCTGGATATAGCCCGCCGCCAATACCTCGGACAGCAGCCACGCCAACGCCAGCAAAGTCAACGGGAACGCTAGCATGTGGGCGTGCAAATCACCGAATATGAAGGTGAAGCTCGGCATCTCGTTGATCTCGTTGCTGCTGTTGGGCAGTTCCCCAACAATACTGCGTGGTCCCCAGAACCAGCGATCCGGCGAAATGGGTAGCAGTCCGCCGCCGATGACTTGTGCGATCCCACGTCCGAAGCTGCCAATGACTCGCTGCGAATCCTGCATCCCAAACTGTAATTGATCGCTCAGCGAAGGATGATCGGAGGCTTGTACCAATTGATCGTTTTCAGTGGAGTTTGGCTGGCGGCTGTTGATCCGCACGAACTCGGAGAGCTTCCACTGGTATAAGCCCTGCGAGTCAGTGCTGTAGCCGCCTGCTCTGGTCACACCCGTCAGAATCTGGCGTGGCGTGTCCAGATTGCCTAGCACCACACACAGCAACAGCGCCATCATCCCAGCGAGATATGGACTCCCCGGCGGTGTACGCAGGGCAAAGCGACGACGCTTGGAGAGCGCCTCGTCGTTCTCGTCGCCATCATCGCGGGGGAAGAACCAGCGCGACGCGACAATATTGAAAGCCACGCAAAACGCTCCGATACCCGTCAGCGCAAACAAAGTCGGGATAATAAGGTTATAGGCAACGGAGGGCATAACGCCTAGCAGTTTAACGGGTGCGCCCACCAGTACGAAGCCGAAGTAATAGTAGTTAAGGTAGCCGCCCGCGTACCAAGGATCGTAGGGCGGGAAAATCGTGCTGCGGAGTACAGCATTGAAGTAGGCAAAGTCCATCGGCTTTTCGCCGCCCAGACTTTGCGCCCACAGGTCAGGATTGCCCAACCGCACAAACAGGAACGCCAGAAACAACACTAGCGTGATCAACTCGATGATGACCATATGCCGCCAGTTGAGACGGACATAGTCAAGCAACGCAACCCGGTTCCGCAGTGCCACCACAAAACTCACGAGTGCCATCGCGATCAACGTCAGTGCAATGCCGACTTGTGTCCATGTCAGCAGGTGCAGAGTCGCGCCTGCCCACACAATCCACGCCACAATCAACAGCCCCCCGATCTTGGCGATGGGATAACCGCGATCCGGCAATCCGGGCAAAATCGTAAACACGATAGGCCATGCTGCGAAGCCAAACAGCAGCATCGTTACCCACCACACAACCACTGCGAGAATCGGGCTTGTGTTGATCGACCAATCGCGATTGAATAGGTCTTTCCAAGTGCCGCCCTGTGTCTGGATGAGCCGTTGCAGGTCGGTTAACTGGAAGCCCGTTGGGGCGTGGCTAGCGTCGGCTGCATCCCACGTAATACGGTTGATCAGCGTAGGATCTTCGACGGCTTGCCCCATGTTGATTCCGCCGAGTTTGCCAATATTGATGTCGTTGGCGGAAGCCGTCGAGACACTATTTAGCACAGCGGCTAATGTTTTTGGGTTGTAGTTGGCACTTTTCTTGAAGATGAAGACCGTCGGATGATCGTAGACGCTAAAGGCTTCCTCGGATTCCCACTCGTTGAAGATGGGTGGAGCAGTGTAGGTCGGCAAGTACTGATCGGCGATCTCGAAGTTGCCAATCGACGGATACGATGTCACTGTCTTGATCAGGTCGAAGCCAAGCTGCCCACTGAACAGCGCTTTGTAGAACGCGATACTCATGGGATAGCGCAGCGGCAACCGTGTTACTGTATCATAGAAGCGATTGCTGCTGATGGTGAAGTAGTCCGACTGATCTAGTCCCGTTTGGATCGTGCCGCGTTTCTGATCGATGTCTTCCAAGGCCATCTGCAATTCGGGGCCTTTGTACCACGCAAAACCATCGATCCCCTCGCAGTTGACGGTGCTGACACCCGATGGCGTATCGTGGGTCAATTCCATGTCTGGCGGCAGCGGGCAAACCTTCCATGGGACGGGATCATCCCACGGGCCTTCGTTAGCGATTACCGTGCCAGTAACTTGTACGGGTGTGCCATCAGTGCTGGTAATATCCAACCAATAGGGTTGGTTTGCCTTAAGCGCGACAGGTTTATCTAGCGCTACCGAATACGAGTCCCCATACATTGAGGTTTTGGTCGAACTGATGTCACCGCTAAAAGTTGCCTGTGCTAGGGTATCTTTGCGATCATCGCTCATCAGGTGCAGTGTGAGATTGGCCTTGCTGTTAGTGTTTAACAGATTCAGCATGTGGGCAAAATTGAAGTGGTCAATCGTACCATCGGCGGCAACCCGGATACGGGCGTTAGCAGGTTGATCTGCAAAGCTGGCGCTGGCATTACCGCCCGAATCAGCATCGGGCAATTTGGCCTGTGCCAGTGTATCGCCGTTAGCATCCGAGAGCGTAAAGTCAACCGTATCGTCGGGAGCCTGACGCACCACCGAGAGATTGCTTTCAGTCCAACTCATCAAATAATACGTTTGAAGCGGGTTGAGTACGATTGGCTCATCCAGCATCACTGTAGTCGGCATCCCTAGAGGGTCTTTGTCGGTGCTAAAGTCTGACTCAAGCGACCCGTGTCCGATGACCTGTGTGCCATCGGCGTTTTGGGTAATAGCGACACTGAGTCGTTTTGGCTTGCCATCGTGCGCCGAGTCGAGCACATGACTGATATTCACGCGATCAATTGGGGTACGGGCCGAAGGGATGAAGTTAACGAGTTTCGGTTCCGACGATTGAAAGTGCGTGATGTTGATATTGATATTGCCCTGCGTCTGAAAGTTAACGAGCAAGGTTTTGCCACTGCTCATAGTGAGTGTGGTTGAGATTGCCGAGGGCAGTGTACTGGTAATCCAACGGGAGGCTTCTACTCGCGTTAGCTGCCGCCGATAAATACTGGTGAACATCGTACCCCACAGGTACGTCCCGACCAGCACAAATACCAGCACGAAAGTCCCGACAAACGCAACGCCGCGTCGTGCTGCCATTGGATTGGCATCGAACCAAGCCCATGATCGGCGGCAAAGCTCATAGATCGCCCATGCCGCTAGCAAGATCATAAATGGATAGAGGGGCATATAGTAGCGCATGGTCATCACCCACTGCCGCCCCATATAGCCAAAGTACACTAGTATCCAGACGACCAGCAAAATGTGCCGAGTCCAGAGTGGACGCGCCCGCAAAATCTGCACACTAGCCCACAGCCAGCCCAGACACGCCGCTAGACCAAGCGGTACGCCCATCCCCCACAACACAATATTCCGCAGCGGGAATAAATAAGGCGTTCGGCTAGCCCATTGATGATCCGGCGGAAAGTCTACCTGTCCAGAACTCAACATGCTGGCCTGTCCCAGATCGTTGAGCCAAGGATGATAGAAAATTGTATTGAGCACTTTGGCGGGGATGCTTTCGCTTGGCATCCCCGGTGTTAGGTCATACTGTTGGTTGCCAATGTCAAAAAAGCCTAGCACGCCGGGGCCACCAACAAAAGCGTGTGGCATAGTGATGCGAAAACTGATCCCGGTGAAGATAAAAGCAACGACGCAACCAAGCACTGCCCGCCGCACAAGTCGCCCACGTTCGCTGCTAATCAGCGACATATCTAAGGCAGGTAGCGCGTAGATGATTGCCGCCAGTACCCCTACCCCAAACAGAGGCAGCGTGTTGATGCGGCTTGCCATTGCCGCGCCCAGCGCGATCCCGAATCCGACAAAATCGAATGCCTTACCGCGATCCATGACACGGACAGCGAACCAGAACGCGATCAAGACTGGCAGATTGGTGAAAGCGTCGGTTGTCCAATAGTGTGATAGTTGGATAGGCAGAACTGCTGCTGTCGCCAGTGCCGCCGCCAGCAATCCGACCCACACGTTATACAGCCGCCGTCCAATCAGAAAGACAAAGATCAGCGAAAGCAGTTCCGCAATGGCTGAAACGCTCCGCCCAACAAGCTGTACGCCGTTATACTGTGTCCAGTTTTGTGCCACGATGTCGTCATAAGTATCAGGAGTCTGCGCCGCAGCTTGCATATGAACATAGCTGGTCAAGTCCGCCGCATATTTGACGACAAACAGCGGTAATTCACCGTAAACGTACAACCCGGTCCCATTATTCGCATTCTTCGGGTACATGGTCGAACACAGCGAATCGAAGATCGATGGCGATACGCCGCCCGTCTCAGGATAGCGCTGCTTGCAGACATCTTGTTGGGCAGCGGCTCGTGTTGCATCGCCACTGGGATTCAATGCTCCGCCTAGCGATTCTGTAACTCCGGTTAAAAACCGTTCGTCAGGATGCAAGTGGGTATAGTCATCCCAGTTTTGCCCCACAAACCGAAAGTACGCACCCACAATCAGGATGACGATCAGTAACGCACCTGCGATGAGATCTTGCCGACTGATACTCCGACGGCGGCGCGGTGGCATAGGCACGGATGGCGGCACGGGCAATGGCCCAGAGTCCTGCTCAACGGCTGGTTCGGGCAGATCTTCTGGCGATGTGTCCTGTGGGTCAAATGTCATAATAGCTCTAGTTCCTAAACCTTAAAGCAGAAGCGATGGCGAGTCGCTGTATGTTCGATTTGATGGTACAGAGAGAATACACAGTAAGTACACAACTTCGCCCGCTATTCCTCACCGCACACGCAACAGTAGGGAATTGTAATCCAGAATACCGCTTTTGAGGCGAAGTGAGTTAAAAGCAATGGCCTTCACCCTATGGAACGACGGAAAGCAATCAGACGATCTTTGGCATTAACGACGAAGCGACTGACGCGAATGGGTTGGTCAACCTCACGATACTTGCACTCAACTTGTGAGTGCGATAGCCTTTTGAATGAACAACTTGTAATGGTTAACGGTAAAGTGGAACACCTTTTGTCTGGACTGCCTGATTTGCCTGATGCTCGACATACGCCTGTTTTAATGCAATCCGTTCTCGACAATTTATCACTTGTGTCCGATGGCACCTATATCGATGGTACTGTTGGGGCGGGTGGGCACGCCTCCGCGATTCTTAATGCAGCGCCACACTCTCGCTTGCTTGGCTTTGACCGTGATCCGCGTTCGCTAGACATTGCCCGTGCGACTCTGGCTCCTTTTGGAGATCGAGTGATGTTGGTACACAGCAGTTACAGCCACATGGGGGAAATCGCGCCTACATACGGCTTCAGCGCTGTTGATGGGATTTTGCTGGATCTGGGTATCGCATCGATGCACGTTGATGAGGCCGAACGTGGCTTTGCCTTTCGGGTTGATGGCCCACTCGATATGCGTTTCGATCCGGGTTCGGGCGAACCGACTGCCGCCGAACTGGTCAATACGCTGGAAGCGGACGAATTGGCTGATCTGATCTTCGAGTATGGCGAAGAACGTGATAGCCGCCGGATCGCACGGGCAATTATCGCGGCGCGTCCGTTGCACTCGACTCGCCAGCTTGCCGATGTGATTGCCCACGCTCATCACGGCCCACGCGAAAGTATTCACCCCGCTACCCGGACTTTTCAGGCATTACGCATCGCCGTCAATGACGAACTTGGGGCGCTGCGACAGGTATTGCCACAGGCTGCCGCGCTGCTCAAACCCGGTGGCAGATTAGCGTTAATCAGCTTTCACAGCCTCGAAGATCGCATTGTCAAGCAGTATTTCAAGGACGAATCGACAGATTGTATCTGCCCGCCACGCCAACCCGTCTGTACTTGTGGACATCGCGCCAGCTTGAAACTGATCCAACGTAAGCCTATCGTGCCCGACGAAGCCGAGATTGCAGCGAATCCGCGCAGTCGAAGCGCCAAACTGCGCGTTGCCGAGAAATTGGCAAAGGAAGATTGATTGCTTCTGCGTAAGTAGCTAAGTAAATTTCAGCGCCAATAATCACCATCTCTGCTCTATATGGCAAGCAGTTATAAAGGCAAAATCATGTTTGCAGAACACACGAAACCAATTGGTGTTTACCGTCAGTCGTATATGGCTTATATTTTGGCAATCGGGATAATGGGCTTTCTAGGATTGCTTCTAATTTTAGATACGCTGCTACTGCTACTTTTTAGGAACGGCTTTCTAAGCGAGGTAGTAATAAAATATTCTTGGGTTCTATTATGCCTATATCCACTTGCAGCTTTTCTTATGCTCTGCCCCCCTTTCATTAGAGGATATCCAAACGGTGAGTTGAGAATTTATGACGAGCGTTTTCAATATACTGTTAAAGGTCGCACAAGGTCTTATTTGTGGTCAGAGGTAACGGAATATTACCGTTATACCGCGACTTTACCTGTGTTGGAAAGAGTTGTCTATCGTTCAGGTTTTCGATTGAAGGATAAGGGCGTTGTCGCGATTGATAGCACTTTTGAGCGAATTGCGATGCTTGATCAAATGTTATCCACCTTAGTTCTTTCCAAGTTACCTCCTGTTTTCATTGACCAAATAGATCATGGTGGCTCGATCATGGTGGCTTCGCTTACGGTAAATTTGGCTGGGTTATGCGAAGATACCTCAGAATCCACTAAGCACATGTTCTTATGGGCGGATATAGAGACTCTGGAATGTGGAAAGGAAGGTTATCGTCTTGTTTATAAACAAGACGATAACCTTGATACGATAACGATCTATTGGAGGGAGGGGCCAAATGTTGTCTTATTGCCGGCATTATTAAAGTACTTTTCCCCTAATGCTTCTCAGATTAAAGGTGTTGTAGAAATACCGAAGGCTACTCCTCCTAAAACTTGAAGTACGCTTAGATAAGTAGTTGCGATTGGTCTATCGATTTCATTTTATGCAATATTTGATCACTGTGCTGCAGTGTATCACTGAGGAAGTGGAGTCGAAGTTGTGTATAGTAGTAAGGTCGCGCATCGCCTGTGATTTTGTGGAAAGCCGAGTCAGTTTGAGATGACTGTCCCGTTACAAAACCCCTACGAACAAGAGGCTATCGAAGCCCTGATTGAGCGCTGTCTGAAAGGCGATCAACAGGCGTATGCTGCGTTGTATGCTGCTGTCTCGCCCGGTGTCTATCGGCTGGCATACAGTATATTGCTGCACAAACAGGATGCCGAAGATGTGGTGCAGGAAGCAATGGTCTATGCCTTCCGCAATCTACGGCGCTATGAGGTGGTGCGTGGCGCGTTCCGAACGTGGCTGTATACGATCACAGTAAGCCGCTGTCGTAATGCACGTCGCCGCAAATGGCTGCCGATGACCGCCCTCAACAATTTGTTGAACACCGCCATCGAACCCGCCGCGCCAGACGATCACACGCCGGAAGCAGCCTTAGCGCGACTGGGCGTGCGCGAAGCATTGGAAAAAGCCCTGACGACACTTTCGCCCCGGCTGCGTGAAGCGATTGCCTTGCGCTACGGGCAAGGGCTGACCTATCGCGAAATGGCGGATGTGCTGGAATGTCCACAAAAAACTGCTGAAAGTCGCGTCCGGTTGGCCCATGAAGCGCTGCGTCAGGCGATGGCAGAGACGGATAATGTTTTGCTCGAAGAACTTTGGAGCTTTTAGCAGATTTTCGCCTAACGCTTTGGAGCCTGTTTCGGATAAGTTTTGATGAGTTGATGAGTCCCATGAGTAATCACATTCACGATCTGATAGTCCCTTACGTTCACCGCCAGCTATCCCGCGCACAACGCGAACTAGTATTGCGCCATGTCCGCGAATGCAGCGAATGTTACGCCGCCTTGAGTGTTGAACAGCAATTGGTTCGCGATCTGGCTGCCACGATGCCATTGGTGGGCCAACCGGCACGCGGTCAGTTAAATCGCCTGTGGCCTGCCGTCTGGATGGAGTTTCGCACGCCACAAAATCACGGAAACCGCTGGCTGCGTTCTTATAGCGTGGCGTTAGTCATGCTGCTGATGTTTGCATTTGGTGTTTCGGCGGTACTAGTCGGCCCAACTCAAGTGATCGCGGCTCCGTTCCAAGCAGCGCCTACGCAGATCAAAGCGACGGCGACTCTGATTCGCACCGATGAGCCAGTTGGCCTAAACACGCCGGAAGCTAGCGAAACAGTCAACCCGCTAACTTTGCCCATGCCGTCTCCCGCCCCGATGGCAGGCTTGGCAGGGATAAGCCAGATCCGGTATATGCCAATGGGAAATCACTAGTAATTATTCGATAATCTTTTCGTGTCAGACTAAGCCAATTTGAAAGCACAGTTTGTACGCGCAAAACCAGAAGGGCAAGATTTATGGCAACAATCGAACAAGTGCCACCCATGCTGAGTCCGGCTCCGGAACCCAGCGACGCTGAACCAATCATTAACCCCCTGAACAGTCTGTTGGCGAGAGCCTACACGCTGAACTGGGAGATGATCTTCTACATTACGCTGTTTATCGTGACGATCCTCACGCGCTTTGTCAATCTCGGTGATCGTGTGATGAGTCACGATGAGAGTTTGCATGTCAAGTACAGCTACGATCTGTACAAAAGTGGCAACTTTCAACACACGCCTTTGATGCACGGCCCGGTCTTATTCCATATGACCGCGCTGATGTACTTCCTGTTTGGCGACAGTGACTTTAGCGCACGGCTGTATCCGGCGATTCTCGGCACGATGATGGTGTTCTTCCCCAAGCTACTGTTCGAACGCTGGTTGGGCAAGCTGGGATCGATAGTGGCGACAGTGCTGCTGCTGATCAGCCCGATGGTGCTGTATCACAATCGCTACATCCGCGAAGACACACCCTCGATCTTTTTCACACTGTTGATGGTCTACGCGATCTTTGCCTATATTGATGGGGCACGTCCACGCAAGCTGCAATGGTTAGTGCTGCTGTCGGGAGCAATGCTGCTGTCACTAGCTTCCAAAGAAGTCGCCTTCATGTATATCGCGATCTTCGGGGCGGTGTTGACGCTGTTCTGGCTCATTCAGGTGGCGCAGGGTATTCGCAGCGGAGATACCCATCCCATCGTCGGCAATGTGCTGGGCGGTGTGCTTGGGGTAGCAGCGATAGGGCTTCTCAGTGTTGTGCTTGGCAATAGCATCGGCGCTCTACTGAATGCTAATGGGATCGCCATTTCACCCCGGATTGTGGTGGTGGTCGTTGCCATTGTACTCGCAGCGATTACGCTGGTACTACTGGGCTTTATCCGCGCGATTTTGGGGCAGGTCGGGCAGCACGCCAATTCAGTCTTTAAGCTGGTCATGGCGGGGATAATCCTCGGCACAGTTGGCGCACTCGGCGGCACAGTAATCCTAAGCATTATCCAACCTTCTGCCGCTGCCACCGATAGTACACTGCTTGCCCGACAGATTTCATGGGGCGTGCTGCTAGCCGTGCCACTATTGTTGGTAATCGTCGGTACGGCGCTCATTCGTTTCACCCGTTCGACATGGCTAGCCGTCGCGATTACGGTTGTCGTGTTTTTGCTGGCATTGCTATTTATCGTGGATCTGCCATTGGTGTCGCGCTTGTTGCTAGCAGTCGCGATGATCGGCGCACTCTGGTTGCTGGGAAGTTTTGTCCGCCGCGACGGGCCAGCGCATATCCCATGGGGCGATATTTTCACGGTAGCGCTGGTTGCGGGTCTGATCTGTGCATTTCTGGTCTTTGCCGAAGAACGTAGTCGCAACGTTCCGAATGTCAGCAGTGATAAGGGTACAAGTGTAACAAGCGGCTATCACGATGAATGGATTATAGGCTCGTGGATTGTCGGGCTTGTCGTGATCGGGGGTATTGCCTTTTTGCGCTTCGGAACGCCCTTCTTCGAGGAGATGAAGCGTTATCCCGTTTTCGATGTGTTAATGGTCATGGGGACGCTGGTTTTGCCTTGGGCAGCAGCGTTACCTATTTTTCTGGCTGGCTATCCGCTTGATGGCAGTTATACCAGTCCCGATGTTATCGCAGCCTGTGTGAAGGGAGTAATCCCGTTTGTCGCAGTATCTATTGCCGCGGGTCTAGCATGGAATCCAGTAGCGTGGCTAACGTGTACCGCCGTCTTTTACAGCATCTTCGCGTTCTTCTACACGACCATCTTTACCAATGTCACTGGGATTGCAACTGGATTAGTCGGGTCGCTGGGTTACTGGTTGGCACAGCAAGGCGTTCGTCGGGGCAGCCAGCCGCAGTACTACTATTTGCTGGTTGAACTGCCCATCTATGAATACCTGCCCGTGATCGGCGCGTCCGTCGCCGGGGTGGTCGGGATGCTTGGGCTATGGCGCGTCCGTCGCGAGCAGATTGAGCAAGGCATCGCGGCGGCTGAACTGGCAGCCGCCAGTTCTCTTGAGCAGCCATTGGATAGCGATGAGATGGTTGAAACGAGCGACACAATAGATGGCGTGGTAAACGATACCATCAATCCAAATGACTCTGAAGATGTACTTGACCCAATGCCAGACACAATGGTGGCTTCAGCGACATCTGTGATAGAGGTTCCCCAGATCGACGGGATCTACATTCCGAGAGGTGAACCTGTAGACGACTCCGATCTAGCGCCCATACAGGGTGATGTGGCTGAAAGTACGATGGAACTCATTGGGGATGAGGAACCGCTCGTTTCCAAGCCCAAACGGCATCTTCATACGATTGCTGAGGGCGAATGGTTGGATCGACTGCCGTTCCTGCCGTTTGTTGGCTTCTGGGCGGTGCTCATCATCATGGCCTTTACGATAGCGGGCGAGAAAATGCCATGGCTGACGACGCACCTAACTATCCCGCTGATCTTCCTGACCGGCTGGTATCTCGGTACGCTGTTGGAAAAGGTCGAGTGGCCTGCCTTCTCGAAGCAAGGGTGGGCGCTGATCATACTCACGCCGATCCTTGTGATTGCGCTGGCAAATGTAGCGGCACCCTTTGCATTCAATAACTCGCCGTTTGGCACTTTGCAGCGCGAGGATCTGCTCAAGACGTTTACATGGCTAGGGGCGGTACTGCTAGCTGGATTAGTTGGCTATGGCCTGTTCCGCATCTGGCGACGTGTCGGCACTTCGCAAGCCATCCGGATCACGATTTTGGGTGTATTCGTGCTGTTGGGAATCTTGACGGCGCGGATTGCATGGATGGCAGCGTTCATTAACTACGACTCGGCGCGTGAATTTATGGTGTACGCGCACGGTGCGCCCGCTAGCAAAAGTATCATGGGACAGATCGAGGAGATCAGCAAGCGGACGACAGACGGCATGAACATCAAAGTCGCCTACGATAACGAGATCTCATGGCCCGGTACATGGTACTTCCGCAACTACTCCAGCGCGACATTCTTGGGCGACAATCCATCGGCGGCAACTAATCTGGACAGCAATCTGGTTATCGTAATTGGCAACAATAACAATGCGAAGGTCGAGCCACTGCTAACCGACAAGTATTATAAAACAAAGCTAATCCGGCTCTGGTGGCCCATGCAGGAGTATTTCGACCTGAACAAGGATCGGATCGATAACGTCTTTAGCGGCGACAGCAATCTACCTGCTGGTTGGGTATCTGGATCGGCACTGCGGCAGGGGTTGTGGGAAATCTGGTGGGATCGTGACTATACAGCTTTTGGTCAGGCGCTTAACAAGCCTAAGGGCTTTTATGCCGAAAGCCAATGGCCTGTTGCGGACTGGCTGTACCTGTATGTGCGTAAAGATGTCGCGGCACAAGTTTGGGATTTTGGTACAGGAGGCATAAAGGTTAGCACAGATATACCCGACGATCCCTTCAACCAACTGCGCTGCGATGCCTGCCAATCTAATCTCGTTTTCTCTGGGAAAGACATTACGACAGGCGGTGAGCTAAATCGTCCGCGTGCGGTTGCGGTTGGGCCGGACGGTAATCTCTATGTTGCCGACAGCCAGAATGCTCGGATCGTGATCTTTGATGCGGATGGTAAGTACCTGCGCCAATTCGGGACAGCGGGGAGCATCGATCAAGGGGCAACGGGTGGCATGTTGCGCGAACCATGGGGCGTAGCTGTCGGGCAAGATGGCACAATCTATGTTGCCGATACTTGGAATCACCGTGTCCAGATCTTCGATAAAGATGGCAAGTTCGTTCGTATGTGGGGTCAATTCGAGCAAGTTGCCGTCAACACAACGGGCAAGCCAGACAGCTTCTGGGGGCCGCGTGGCATTGCGGTAGACAGTGACAATAATGTCTATATAGCCGATACGGGCAACAAGCGGATACGGGTTTACGATCAGCAAGGCACATTCAAGTTCAACATTGGTGGCGACATCCTCAATGAACCTGTTGGGTTGGCAATCAACTCGGAAACACACGAACTGTTCGTTGCCGACACATGGAACAAACGTATTCAAGTTTTCGGGCTGGATGGAACAGCACTGCGTTCGTGGAATGTTCAAGCATGGGGGCCGACCACCGAGTCCGGCAATCGTCCGTATATTACACTGGATAAGACAGGCACAATCCTGTTTGCGACAGACCCAGATGCCGGACGTATGCTAGCTTTTACCACTCAGGGCAAACCACTCGTTTCGACCACGAAACAGGGCGCTATCCTGAGCGGGATCGCAGTGGACAAGGCCGGACGTATCTTTGTTGCCGACAGTGCTGCTAGCACAGTCTTGCGTTATGCTGAGGAAGATCTGCCGGGGATGGCAGCGCCTGCACCCGTCGTAGGACAAGGCCAACAAGCGCCAGAATTGGCGACAGAGGCCGCAACAAAAGACGACTTCTAACCTTTCTCTGCATTCTCTAAGATCAATCTGAATCATTCCGCCCGATGCCTGTGTATCGGGCGGAATGATTTTTATCCTTTTTCTATCCTAGATACTACAATCATGCCGCTTCTCAAAACCGCTAGCGTAGACCATTTGTTGGGCAAGCGTCAGGTGCTATTCGTAGCGTACAATCGTAGAATAGAATAGACTGTCTTAAACTGGCGGCATTAACTTTTGATACGGTGAAGGATCGGTTAATTATGGTTAGACAAAAATTGGCGATGTGGCTTCGCCTTAGCATTCCAACCTTGTTCATGATGCTGGCAATACTGGCCTGCAATCTGGGTGCTCAACCACCCAGTGCCACTTCTACCGCTGGGCCAGCGACTACCGAACCGGCGATGGTCGCACAAAGCGATGTCCCCGATGTCGAAATTCGTTCGCCAGCCGATGGCAGCGAAGTCGTTATTAACTCGGAGGTGCAGGTTTACGTCCGTGCAGCCGATAAGGTCGGTGTGACCCGCGTCGAGATGCGGGTCGATAACCTTATCGTCGATACGGCGGCTTCGCCTGAAGCTAATGGTACGTTGTCTATCGACAGCATCTTGTCGTGGACACCCAACAGTAGCGGATCACATGTCGTGCAAGTCGTCGCTTTCAGGGGCAATACTCGCGGTAATCCAAAGCAGATCACGCTCATGGTTCGCGATAACTCCGCGCAAATCACTCGTCCAGCAGGATCACCCGCCTTTTTGACTGCTTCACCGACCAGCGATCCAACGTGTCGTTTGCGGGCAAACACCGATAACCTGAATGTGCGGACGGGGCCGGGGATCAACTATGATCGTATTGCTGCGCTAGGTATCGGGACGACTGTCCCGATCACCGGAACCAACAATGATACCTCATGGTATCAGGTCAATGTGCAGGGGCTAACGGGCTGGGTCAGTGGCGCATACGCAACCCCGCTTGGCATTTGCTCGAATCTGATTCAGGTATTAATTCCGCCATCGCCAACGGTACCAGCAGGCTCAACTGCCATCATTATCCCGCCGACTTTCACGCCGCTGCCTACACTGCCGCTGCCAACTCCTAGCAGCACCATTCCGATTGTCGTACTACCCACCCTGACTTGGACACCTATCCCGACGCAAGGGGCACAGCAGCCTTCGTCCGCTGATCTAACCTCGACGGCGATCTTTGCCACACAGACCCAGATGGCGAAACCGCCCACTCAAGCTGCCATTCTGCCGTCCCCAACCCTTGGTGGCGTAATCGTGCCTGTCACGCCGACAAATGTTCCACCAACAGCAGTTCCCGCCCTACCGAATCTGGTGATTACTTCGGTCACAACGGCGAGCGATACAATTATCCTTGACCCAGTGCAGCACTTGGCAACCGTGCCCTTTATCGTCCGCGTGGCAAATACGGGCAATGCAGCGGCTCCGGTTTTTCAGGTGTCCATCGATCAGATCGATGGGACTCGTGCTAGCGGAGTCACCACAATCATTCTTCAACCGCAAGCTAGTATCGACTTGACGATTAACGTTGCCTTTACGAAGCAAAGCCCGCAGCGGTTGACCATTATTGCCGACAGCGGTAACGCGATTGTCGAGAGCAACGAAGCCGACAATCTGGCCTTCAAGGATGTTAATGTTATCTCTGGGACAATGGTTGGTATTACGCCAACCTTCACACCCACTACGGTGGTAGTAGCAACCGCTATCCCTGCGACGACTGTCGTGCCAACCCTTGTCGTGCCAACCCTTGTCGTTCCGACAACCGCAGTGCCACCCACTGCCATTCTGCCGACTGCTGTACAAGTGACTGCCGTACCAACAACTGCCGTCCCGCCTGCTACTGGTCCGGCAACGGTTGGAGCCGTAACCGCCATCCCGCCGACAGCGACTTTAGTGCCTGTCGATTTACTGAATATTCCGGTCTTGGCGAATCTGACGGTTCCAGCCGTTCAGGATAAGATGAAGCAGATTCACAATGGCCCCGGTCAGGCGAATCAGGTTGTGCCGGGTCTGTTCCGTTTGGTGGGCGATAGTACGCTAACTGGCGCAACGCACATTATCGATAAAGACACCAATCTGGGCAGCGTATATCCGCAGTATCTACCAGTGGCGCAGGCATTTGCCCCCGGATTTAGCGGTGCGGCTGGCCCGACCAGCAATGATGGCTTTACTTCGGCGGATATACTCGATCAAGCAAAGGGTACAGAGGCTTGTCAAGGTAAATCGCCATTAGTGTGCGCGCTGGATGCTAAACCCACCCTGCTGTTTATTACAGTAGGACGCGCCGATCTCGCCGCCAATGTGCCGCTAGATCAGTTCCGGGCAAACTTGATTGCTGCTGCCAACGAGGCCGCCACGCACGGAGCGATCCCCGTGTTGGTGACTATCACAGGCGCGGCAAATCCGGCTCAAGAGCCGCAAGTTGCTCTGTACAATAGCGTGATCTATGAGGTTGCCACCACCGCTAATCTGCCGCTGTTCAACGTGTATGGCATCAAGAAAGACGTTCTGGGGTTAATCAACCCGGCGAATGGCAAACTTACTGATCCGGGTGAGGGTAAGCGTGGTGACTTTTCCCCTAACGGGTTGCAGTATGGCTTGAACTTTGCCAATGTGCGGTTGCTCGATGTGATCAATGTGCTTAGATCCACAATACCACTGCCAGTGGTGATTGCACAGCCGACTAATGTACCTGCGACTAATGTACCTGCGACCACCGTACCGCCAACGGCTGTTCCGCCAACGGCTGTTCCGCCAACGGCTGTTCCGCCGACAGGTGTACCGCCGACTTCGGTACCACCAACCGCCATACCACCCACAAGTGAACCGCCAACGGCTGTTCCACCAACAGCTGTTCCGCCAACGGCTGTTCCGCCAACGGCTGTTCCGCCAACGGCTGTTCCGCCAACGGCTGTTCCGCCAACAGCTATTCCACCAACACCAATTCCACCAACACCGATCCCACCAACGCCGATCCCACCAACGCCGATCCCACCAACGCCGATCCCGCCAACGGCTATTCCGCCAACGGCTATTCCGCCAACGGCTATTCCGCCAACACCTGTACCGCCAACACCTGTACCGCCGACAGAAGTTATCGTGACGGCTGTACCACCAACTGCTGCACCTGTACTGGTTGACCTACTAAACGTTCCGGTAATCGCTCCAAATCTGGGCGACCCGGCTGTTTCCGAAAAGATCAGACAGATCCATAGTGGCGCTGGTCAACAGAATCAGGTGGTCACTGGGCTATTTAGATTGGTTGGTGACGATACCCTGTCCGGGGCGCGACATATCGTAGATAAGGACACGAATCTTGCCACGACCCATGCGGAGTTTGAACCAATCGCCCAGTTCTTCACCCCCGGCTTTAGCGGTACAGGATCGGCAAGCAGTAAGGCGGGCTTCAACTCGGCAGATATACTCAACCCCGCAAAGGGTGGTGAGGACTGTCAAGGGAAGTCACCGTTAGCCTGTGCGCTGGATACTAAACCCGCCATCGTATTCATCAGCGTCGGGCGTGCCGATCTTGCTGCTAACTTGCCGCTGGATCAATTCCGTGCCAACCTGACTACCGCTGTCAATGAAGCCGCCAATCGTGGTACTATTCCGGTGCTAGTCACGATGACGGGTGCAGCACAGCCCGATCAGGAGCCGCGGGTTGCCGAGTACAACAGTGTGATCTACGACGTAGCGAAAACCGCCAATGTACCGCTGTTCAATATCTTCGAGATTCGCAAGGAAAACCCGGCGTTCATCAATCCAGCAAACGGCAAACTCTCTGATCCGGGTGAGGGCAAACGCGGTGACTTTACGCCAGAAGGGTTGACGTTCGGTCTCAACTATACCAACTTACGTCTGATGGAACTGCTCAACGCGATCAAAGCGACTGTGCCATTGCAGTAAGTCGCAAGAAATACAAAGCTGCCGGAGTCTTTAAGACTCCGGCAGCTTATCTACCGCAAATTGATGCGAATGATTTGCTAAAATCAGCCTAGCTTGAACCAGGATTGCAGTTTGAGCGCCATACCCATATTGCCCTGAACTTTGACTTTGCCTGCCATGAACGCCGTCATCGCGTTAAGTTCGCCATTGACTACTGCTAGCCAATCGGTAGTGCTAGTCAGCAGGGTCATGTCAGCAGGACTCGGCGCATCGCCCGCCCCCGATTCACAGGTTCCATTCGCAACCTTGAGCCAATATTTTCCACCGCCATCACCCGCCAAATCAAACTGGAAAGTCGCGCTGTCATTCTGGGCTTTTTCCGGCAAGAAAACCGTACATAAATTCTCAAAAATAGCCGGAACCGAAGTATAAGTGGGCATCCATCACTCCTTAAGAGGCAATCAAAAGACTACTGCTAGCGATTTAGTCAGATCGAGGATATTCAAAAAAGCTTCTAGTAAGAAACCTGTTCTAACCAGCGAGTTTTTCTTCTAGTTATTGTACCTTATTGTTTGAGGACAATAATCCCCCAAATGCCGCTTAAAGACTCACTGGCGTATTTTGAAAGAATGCCTCATTACAAATCTGCAATGGATCTCGAAGAACGCCGCGCCCATGCTATAATTTACGCTATGATGAAAAATATGTTTGACGACGAACCTGCTGTCTATTCTGTTTCATCCCTTACTGTCTACATCCGTCAAATGTTCGATCTGGATTATCGGATGCAGGACGTGTGGGTTGAAGGCGAGATCTCCAATTTTTCCCAGCCAGCCTCTGGGCATTGGTATTTTACGCTCAAGGATGATCGCAGCCAGCTTAAATCGGTGATGTGGAAAGGCAGTGTCACCCACCAGCGCTACATTCTTAAACACGGCGAAAAGGTCAGGGCGCACGGCAAGATCAATGTGTACGAGGCAACTGGACAATATCAGCTTTACTGTGATGTACTCGTTCCTCTCGAAACCACAGGCGACTTGCACGCCCGTTTTCGCCAACTCTGGGATCGGCTGGAAGGCGAAGGCCTATTCCGCGAGGAGATCAAACGCCCACTGCCTGCTTTTCCGGGGCGTATCGGGATCGTGACTTCGGCAACAACAGCGGCTTTTCAAGATATTCAGAACGTGCTGCGGCGGCGCTATCCACTTGCCGAGGTGATTCTCAGCCCGACCCCTGTTCAGGGTGAAAGCGCCGCGCCGAAGATCGTTGCAGCGCTACAACTCATCGACAACTATGGTGTAGACGTGATTTTGCTGGCCCGCGGTGGCGGTAGTCTGGAAGACCTTTGGTGTTTCAATGATGAACGTATCGCCCGCGCCATTCGTGAGACGCGCAGCCCGGTCGTCACTGGCGTAGGCCACGAGACAGATACTACGCTGGTTGATGGTGCGGCTGATCGGCGTGCGCCGACTCCCTCGGCTGGGGCGGAAATGATCACGCCTGATCTGGTACAGGTACGCGAACGACTGATCGAGATGCGTGTGCGACTGGTGGAGTCGGCTCGCTACACCATTGACGGGAGAGCCGAACAACTTGACGATGCGGCGCATAAACTACGGTTGATCTCTCCAGCGGCGCGAATCCGCAATGACCGTCAGCGGCTTGACGAATTGAATGATCGTCTTGTCAAAGCAATGGCGAACCGGATCGCTGGATCGCGTCAAACACTTAAAGGGCAATTACGGGCGCTGGAACTGGCGAATCCACGCAATCTGCTATCACGGGGCTATGCCATCGTCACCCGTGCGCTTGACGGCAAACGGGTTACTGACGCTATCGATGCAGGGCCGGGTACATCGGTCAACATTCAACTAGATAAGGGATCGCTGGTCGCAGCGGTCAAAGAAAGGAATCTCGATGTCTGAGCCTCAAGAGGCGAACTCGGAACTTCGTTTTGAGAACGCTTACGATGAATTGACGGAAATTATCGACCAACTTGAATCGGGCGATCTGTCGCTGGACGAGTCGATGACGCTGTTTGAGCGAGGACGAACTCTAGTGCTATTCTGCGAAAAACAGCTTAATACGGCTGAACTGCGAGTCAGTCAATTATTGGCGAACAACGATGGATCGTTCCGAATCGACCTATTAAGCTAAGGTCTGTTTGTATGGAGCTTTAACCCTTAGCTACGGCTGATCGTGGTTGAGTTTCTGGAAGCGGTACAATCACGCGGCTGTTGGGTAATGTGTTCCCGTTAGCATCCTGTACGGCAAGGCGCTGCCCTGTCGTCACATCATATAACCCGACGGCGATCCGGGTTCCGGTGGCTAGGTTTGGCACATTCGGAAGGGTGGCACAATCCGGAATTATCTCACCGGGTTCCCAATCACTTGTCGGATAAAGCCCTTGACGTGGTTGGAAGTCAGCCTGTGTAAGGAGCATGTCACTTTCAGTCAGTACATGGACAAAAACCTTATAGTCAGTAGTCATTGCATGTAACGATTGCCATCGCAAACACACTTTAAGCTGATTACCGTTGTAGGTGATTTGCGGTACAGACAGGTCGATACTGTTGCCAAAATGATACGCTGCTGGCGCATGGGCTTCTGCGATACCGCTGATGATAATGTGACCGATAATTGGTGTAGTTGTGTTGCCCAGACCATCGGTCACCGCCAGTGGACGATGTTGTACTGGATCGTACAGCCCCGCCAACAATGGATAGATCGTCCTGATCGGTGCGTTATCTGGAATCGGCACGACATAGCTTTCAGTCCAAGTCTCATCCGGTTGCCAATCCGTCGAAAGCAGATGACCCATCGCAGGGAAACTGTCGCGCCGCACCAGATCAGAGTCAAGCGTATGCAGATAAGTTTGTAGCTCAAGCGGAGTGGTGTGCAGCGCCCGCCAGTACAACATAATATGGATAACATCGCCGGGATGCCCTTTAGGGTTATTCGGTGACATTCCAATCAGTTCGGCAACATCGCCATAACGCAAGGAAAGCGGTTGCGCGATGGCAGCCGGCAAAGGCCATACCTTATAGGAAGGTAGAAAGTAGCCAACGACACAGAGCGCCACAACGCCAGCTAGAGTCGCCGTTTCAAGCAGCGCGACATTCAGACGCAATTTATATGGTGTCAGGACATCCAGCCCGAAGGCGATACAGGCCCCCCACACCGCGATCCCCGGCAGGAGATAGCGCCCCTGATTACCCGACCAAGCAGTGCTGGCAAAGTAGATCAGCATCACTATCCACGTTGCACCAAATGAAGTAACGATCAGGAATTGGCGCACGGCAGGCAACTTGACTCCCGTTCGCAAGTGCCGGATCAAGTTGCCTGCCATACCAACACAGGTTAGCAGGGTAAGCGAGTTGAAAAATAGATAGATCGGCGGCCCGACAGCAACGGCTCCTTGCCCAAAACGTGCCCAAAAGGTGGCGTAGGAATACGATAACCGCGACAATCCAATGCCCAGCGCAATACTTCCATTGCGGATTGCCTCAGTTTTCCAAACAAGTAACGACTCCCATGCAAGGGTCGGATCGCCATAAATGATCCAATTGCGGATATACCACCACCCTGCAACAGTGAACGTTATCGTTAGGATTAGTGGCACGAACCGCCACGTCCGGCGATCCAGTACAGTCGCTACCCCTATGGGAAGGATGAGAAAGGCAGCGCTGGCTTTAGTCAGCAGGGTCAAGCCTAAGACAATCCCTAACCCGAAAGCGTTTTGCCACGATGGGCCAAGCTGGCTTTGCCGCAGGATAAGCCACAGAAACAAGCTTGTGCAGAGGTACAGCAAATTGTCATTGTTGATGGTGCTGGACATAAACACGAATTGTGGCAAAAAGGCAACTGATGCTACCGCAATCAATCGGCGATCTGGGCGGTGAGGCCACAAAATGCTAAAGACCCTGTAGGAAGTTAGGATCGTTCCTGCGCCAAGCACGATTGACAGCAATCGCAGCGCATGGACTGCCTGAGCAGTGCCACTTTCGCTGTAAGGAAATGCTTCAGCCCGCGTGTGTAGATATAGGTTCTTGTTGTCATTGCCGGGGACTGCCATTTGATAGGGGTAAAACGGATTAATTCGCCCGTCGATCTGAGCAAAATCGTTATCGTGGAACAATGCTGCCAATGGTGCAGCGATGAGGTAATACAAGGGCGCTTGATGATATTGGGATCGGGGCTGTGAAGCGGGATCTGGCAATGCCCGCGTCTCCAGCAGCGTGCGGATAAAGCGGTAATGTTCGATCTCATCAGGCCCTTCAAAGATCGGGCCAGAACTGAAGACTAGCCCCAGCAAAACATACATCGCCAGTATCAGTCCGACGATGATACGCTCGTGACGTTGGCTTATCATGGGATTTAAAAACTGTTTCAAAAGATTACTAACTAACCGTTCCCCTATTTTTGGGCGGGGCATCCAACGACTATATCGTTTTCGCTGTACAGTCTGGTTATATCCGAGGACATTGACACACCAACACCTGATGGATTTCGATTATGACGTTCACTATTGTATCGTTTCTATACCAAACACGACAATTATAAGCCCGTTGCCCTTGAAAGGTAATATTGTATTGAATTGCAAGTAGAAACCTTATGTAACATCTATCATTGATAACGTTTAGAGTTTTATCCCCATTTCTAAGCATACGCTTACCATCTGCGTTGGGTATCTGTCTGGCGGCGGGTATAATATCGCTCCGAACGCACGATAGCCGGAGCGAGCTTGAACGCATCAAAAACCCCTGTACAACAGTGCCCGATCTGCCGGGCGCAGCAGCCCCTCGAGGCGACCCGCTGTTCAAACTGCGGCGCGGTTTTGACTGGCGTGCCTGTCCTTGCCGTGAAGCGCAGGATGTCCAGACCACGCTCTTTGGCTCGAACCCCGCTCGAAGGACCCGCCCACGCTGACTGGGACGAAGGCGAAGCTGACCTACACGAGGGAATGTTGCCGACCCTCCCCTTACGAGCGGTGATATTTACGGGCGCTGTACTGACGCTGATGGTAGGTTTGATCGTGTTTTTAGGCGTTCAAATGGGCGTGATCAATCTTAACTCCACGCCGACTCCAGTGTCTACCCGTAGACCACCAGGGATAGCGGCGGCACAAGCCGCACCCATACCCACCAACACCAAATCGCTGATTCCAGTAGTGATCCCGACTTTGCCCGCGTTGGAAACCGTTACACCTGCGCCAGCCACCGCCACGATTACGCCCACTCGCGGCCCGTGCATCCAGAAGGCAGGCAAAGGCGATACAGTCTATGCGATGGCGGCGCGCTGCGGTCACAAACACCTATCAATTGTCGATGTGATTATTGCTGATAACAATTTAAAAAGTGCCAATAGTTTGCAGGAAGGCCAAACCCTTGAGATTCCTTGGCCTACTCCTACTGGCGGCGCAGTATCCGAACCGGACAGCGCTGGCAAAACCCCCGGTGCCGACGAAGTACGCGCAGAAGCAACCCTACCCGCTGGAGTAAAGTGGTACACCGTTCGCAAAGGCGATACGGCAATTTCCATCCTTGTTGTGGTTAAGTCGACCATCAAGACACTGCGGGATCTGAATCCTGAGATTCAGTTTTTGCAATGCGATTTCGGTCAACCGTTTGGTGGGTCAACTTGTACACTCAAGCCGTTACTTGGCGAAGGCCAGAAGATCCGTGTGCCTGCGCCGCTGCCTACGGCGACCCTTTCGCCAACTTTTTCAGGGAGCGAAACCGTCACGCCGACGGGGACTGCTACCTTCAATGCCCCGTTTAGTCAGTCGCCTGACGACAATATGTTGTACGAGTCATCGGAACTGCCCGCGTTGCGTTGGGTTGCATCGGGGCAGCTTGATGCTAATCAGGTTTATCTGATCACGATTATCGATAAAACCATTAGCACCACCTACACAGGGACAACCCGTGAGTTGTCCTTTCAGGTTCCCACAGACTGGCAGCCAAGCGATGGCAAACCCCACAAGTTCGAGTGGACGGTTGCCGTCGCGAGTAAGAACGATGCGGGAACGGCGATCCCGTCGGTGCTTCAAACAGAACCCCGCACCTTCACTTGGCACAGCCGCTAATCCGAGGTTATCTATCCTTATGCCACAGAATATTCCATACTTTGCTAAATATTGGCCTGTCGCTGCCCTGCTCCTGTTGAGTGTAGCAGGCTGTCAGTTGAACAACCCACCCGGCCCAACGACTATCCCAACCATTACCGTCACGCAAATCGCTTCCGTCACACAGACCTTGACCTCGCAGCCGGGCACGACTTTGCCTGTAACTCAAGTGGTACTGCTGCCTGTGATTACCTCAACCGCGTTGGCTCCGACTCCCGCACCCGTCGTGGAACAGGGGACAGCAGCACCAACTCCCGGCCCGCGCTGCTATGTCGCCCAGAAAGGTGATTCGCTAGTTAGCTTGATCACCAAAGCAGGCTACGCGGATCTCTCGGTGTTGCCTGCCGTGCGTGCTGAGAATAATATATGTCCCAGTTGTAATGACATTCAAGTAGGTCAGACCTACTGTATTCCACTGCCAACGGCGACTCCAACAGCACAGGGTGCAGAAGCCACCATTGCAGCACAACAAACAGCGCTCGGCAGCTTGCCAACCAAAATTAGCGCGACGACGACTTATACAGTAGTTGAAAACGACAATATCATTGCGATCCAGATCAAAACGGGGGCGACCCTACATGAATTGTGTGAACTCAATAACCCCGATCCGATCAACTGTGGCGGCTGCCAGATCGACAAACCAATTGGTCAGCAGGGTTGCCGACCTCCGTTACGACTCGGTGCAATAATCAAGATTCCGGGGCCAACGCCAACGCCAACGATTACGCCGACTCTGACAGGCAGCGAAACAGCGACTCCTACGCCGCCCTATCCCTCCCCAATCGTTGTTTCTCCTGCACAAGGCGCTAAGGTTGCGGGAGCGTCTTTGCAACTGGTCTGGCTTACCTCAGGGATCTTGCATCCAGACGAAAGTTATCTTGTGCTGATGACTGATGTCACCAACGGGAGTAACCACCAGTTCGAGACTCAGGCGACCTCACTCCGGTTGCCCGCTAATATGCAGCCAACAGACGGCAAGCCGCACACCTTCAACTGGCAAGTCGGTGTGGCGCGTAAATCAGCGGATGGTGTATATGTGCAGGAAGGGGAAATGAGTCTGATCTATACGTTTACGTGGCAAACGCAGTAACCGCAATATCAGGCCGAAAGTTTACCGTTTACGACAGGGGTTCCTGTGGGAGAATTGCTGTTGTCTGGTTCGGCGGTAATTCGCGCCCATGTATATTTGTCGATGGGTTCTTTGATATGGAACAGCAATATCCCTTTGCCATCGTCATCGATACGCAGTGTCCCGGCGTGGACGAAATCCTGACCGCGTGTCAGCCAGAACTGGTAAGTTTTGCCCGACGCAACTTTGGGCAGTCCATGAACATACAGCAGCCCAGTTTCGCTTTCGGCATTCCACATCAGGAAAGCCGAGGCATCGATGTTCTCCTGTGACGGCGGGAGTCGAACCCACCGAATATCGCTGGCGTTAGTAGCGACAAAGGCCGTGTCGTGCTGGCCATTGATCGCGGCGATTAGCGCCTTCTGCTGCTGTGAGAGATCATTGACACGCGCTAACCAATAGAAATTTGTACCGACTAGTGCAATCACCGTAACGGCAGCAACCAACCACGCCCAGCGCACTGGACGACGGACTAACGCCGGGGGGTTGATAGGCGCAGCAATCGGTAGGGTAGTTGGCGCGGCAGGAGTCGCAGCGCCAGCCATCGCCATGATCCGTTCGCCCAAGTCTGTGGCTGGTTCTTGCTGGGAAACACTTGACCGCATTTCGTTTTGCAGGTTACGAAAATCTGCCAGATCGTGGGCAGCGTCGGGGCATTCAGCCAGTGTGGTCTCAATCAAGCGGTTTTGTGAGGGATCAGTTAGCCCGAAAGCATAATCGGGAATAAGTTCCCGGATAGCATCACAATCTGTTTGTGCATCCATATGATTGTTAGAATTCATAAGTTTTGTCAACATCTCATATTCTATAATCATTATAGCGCTCAGGATATAGCAATTCCATTCTGGATGAGGTTTTGTGCAGTAAATGACTGATAGACTTGTGTTGCAAAATATCAGCAAAACTTTTTATACACGCAATCTGGAAACATTAGCAGTAGATAATTTGTCGTTTACCATTGGGCAGGGTGAATTTGTCACCATGATTGGGCCAAGTGGCAGTGGCAAAAGTACCGTGTTCAATTTGATTACTGGGTTGCTCAAACCGGATCAGGGCGAGATCTTGCTCGATGGCGACCTGATCAACGGGCGCACAGGCTTAGTCGGCTACATGCCCCAACGTGATCTCCTGCTCCCTTGGCGCACAGTGCTTGATAACGTCCTGCTCGGCCCAGAGATTGCCCGCAAGCCATTGGCAGCACCGCGGGCGCGTGCCCGTGAACTGCTGCCGATCTTCGGGTTGGACACTTTTGCGGACGTTTACCCAGCGACTCTGTCCGGCGGGATGCGGCAACGAGCGGCTTTGCTGCGTACCTTTCTTGCCGAACGGAACGTGCTGCTGCTGGATGAACCATTTGGTGCATTGGACGCACTGACCCGACGCGATCTGCAAGCATGGCTGCTCGGTATATGGGCGCAGTTCAAGCCAACGATCTTGTTTATTACGCATGATGTGCATGAAGCCGTGCTGCTCGGTGATCGGGTGCTAATTTTTTCGGCGCGTCCCGGCAAGATTAAACAGGAGATCAGTGTTGAGTTGCCCCGCCCCCGCGACGAAAGCAGCGAAGCGTTTATTCGCCTACAGACTACGCTATTGCAAGCACTCGATAATCGGTAATTCGCCTTATGACCAATAACTCTGACCATAACGACATCACTGTCTATAAACTGGATCACGAAGGGCGCGAGGTCTGGAACTATCGTGGCAAAATGTTGAGTAGAGGCACGACATGGATTGAGATCGAAGCCCGTTTTAATCGCGACGATAAAGATGCAGGATACGTTATCTTTCGGCGCAATGACCGCTTTCTGGAATGGTTCTACTCAGATCGTTGGTACAACATCTTCGAGATCCATGACGTAACCAGCGATGCGTTGAAAGGGTGGTACTGCAACATTTCGCGACCCGCCATGATTAGCGGGCATGAAATTCGCAGCGACGATTTGGCGCTTGATCTATGGATCACGCCGACAGGCAATATTCAACTTTTAGATGAAGATGAGTTTGCTGCACTACCGCTTGATCCAGACACCCGCAAAGCTGCCTTGAGTGCTATGCGTGATCTAGTAAGACGGGTGGAAAAGAGAGAAGCGCCCTTTGAGGCGCTTCTTCCGTTTGTCAGTCCCGATTCTTTCCAGAACCGAGACTGAATTATTCTGTAGAAGTTGGAATGCCGTTACTTACTATTTCCACCAGCGGTCAGCGAACTTGACCAAGCCAGTCAGGAAGCCCAAGCCATAGCTCACATGCAGCGTCGCGAACACGAATGGCAAACGCGGTAGATGCTGCCAACCCTTCTTGTAGGCAGTGTAGACCGAGGCGGCTACATTGGCTGCCATGTACAGCGACCACACCGGATACCACAGCCGACGCAGGGTCTTATTGAATGGAGCCAACAGCGCACCGAGCATCACGACCGCGACGAAGGCCGGGGGAACGAACTGACGTGACCGCATCTGACGCGGGTGCTTTTGCAGCACGCGCACCTTCCAGTAACCGTACTGGAAATACTGTCGCCACAAAGCCCGCGGTGAGGAGCGATTGAAATATTCCGACTCGACCTTGTTGCTCAACAAGATCTTGCCACCTGCCGACAGCAAACGATAGTTGAACTCGTCGTCCTGATTGCGAACCATTTCCTCATCGAAGTCACCGATGCGCTCAAAGACATCCCGTCGCCACGCCCCCATGTACACCGTATCGACCCACTCCTCGCGCTCGGAGAAGTGGAAGCGTGCGCCGCCAATGCCGAATGGAGAACTGGTCGCCAGCGCGACAGCTTGCCCAAATTCGTTTTGGCTGCTGGGGGTCATCCGTCCGCCAACATTATCTGCACCGGAGCGCGTCAACGCATCAACGCACGCGGAGACATAATCATTCTTGATAATGGTGTGTCCATCGACGCGGACAATGATTTCACCGTGTGCCACTGCCAATGCTGCGTTCATCGCCGTTGGGACGATCTTGCCGGGGTTATCAACAATCACGACACGGATAGCAGGATACTTCGCGGCAAGTTTGGCGATCATGGTGCGGGTCGCATCGGTGGACATACCGTCCGCCAACAACACTTCGAGATTATCCGCTGGATAATCCTGCGCCAGTACAGCACCTAGACTGCGCTCGATAAAGTCAGACTCGTTGCGGATGGGCATAATGACGCTGACCATCGGCAGGCAAAAGCTGTCGATATTCTTTAGCGTGAGTTTAATGTGAGGGGCAGTCATTGTTGCGTTCATTGGTGTCGATCCTTAAGCGTTATGCCGTAATGTGTCGCTAAATCCAAATTGCGTTTCATTCACTTCATAGTCAAGTTATGCCATAGTCAGATTACGTCCCCGATTACGTTCCTCCAACCTAAGCCTAACAATCACCTTACAACAAAAAGAAAATTTAGATTTTTGGCAGCATATCGTAAGTCGCGTTTAGGAGTGTCGAATATTTTTGAGTGGGATAGAAGTCAAACAAATCGCGCCCTACTAAAATTCAGTAGAGCGCGATTCTGCGGAGATGTGCGTTACAGTATCTTGCACACTAAACGGGGATGTCCTCAGATGTTGAACTAGAGGATTCGTGCAGCGCTACCGCTTTGCTGTTGATGATCTCTTGCGCGTATTTGCTGAAGTCGGCAACGGGCATCCCACCAAGATCCTCACCTGTACGCAACCGTACTGATACTGCCCCCGACTCCACATCGCGATCTCCCGCAATGAGCATCCAAGGGATTTTTTGATTCTGGGCGCTGCGGATCTTAGCGTTCATGCGCGTACTGCCCGCATCAACCTCAACCCGCAATCCGTCAGATCGCAATTGTCGGGCGACACCTTGCAAATACTCGACATGGCGATCCGCAACCGGGATCAATTTTGCTTGTATGGGAGCCAGCCATGCTGGAAACGCCCCGGCAAAATGTTCAATCAGGATTGCGGTGAATCGTTCCAGACTGCCAAATGGCGCACGATGGATCATGATCGGGCGGTGCATCTGGTTATCTTCGCCCATGTATTCCAGCCCAAAGCGCTCTGGAAGATTGTAATCCACTTGTACTGTGCCAAGTTGCCATTCACGCTTAATGACATCGCGGAAGATAAAGTCGAGCTTGGGGCCATAGAAAGCGGCCTCACCCTCAGCGACATCATAGTTTAGGCCAAGTTTATCGGCGGCGTTAATGATGGCGTTGGTGGCTTTGTCCCACAGTTCGGGCGACCCAACAAATTTATCGCTTTTCGGGTCACGTATCCCGACACGGGCGCGGTAGTCGGTCAGACCCATTGTGTCAAACACCAACTGAGTCAGCTTCACGACATTGATAAATTCTTCCTCAAGCTGCTCCGGCGTGACAAACAAGTGTGCATCGTCCTGAGTAAAGCCGCGGACACGGGTCAGGCCAGTGAGTTCGCCGCTTTGTTCATAGCGATAGACCGTGCCGAACTCGGCAAAGCGCACCGGGAGATCGCGATAACTACGTGGTTCGCTCTTATAGATTTCGATGTGGTGCGGACAGTTCATCGGCTTGAGCATGAACTCCTCGCCGTCTACATCAATTGGTTTGTACTGGCTATCCGAGTAATACGGATAGTGACCCGATGTGCGGTACAAATCCACTTTGGCAATATGCGGCGTAATGACAGGTTGATAGCCGCCGTTAAGCTGCTCACCGCGTAAGAAGCGCTCCAACGTATCGCGCAGCATTGCGCCTTTGGGCTTCCAGAGTGTTAACCCCTTGCCAACCAGCGGACTGAACGTGAACAGGTCAAGCTCAAGGCCGAGTTTGCGATGATCGCGGGCTTTGGCTTCTTCGAGACGGTGCAGATAATCGGCGAGTTCATCTTTGGTCTGCCACGCCGTGCCATAAATGCGTTGTAACTGTGGGCGATTCGAGTCGCCGCGCCAGTAGGCTCCAGCGATGCTCATCAGTTTGAACGCATTCGGGTTGATCTCGCTCGTGTTAGCGACATGCGGCCCTCGGCACAGGTCTTCGAACGTATCCTGTTTGTAGGTGCTGATGATTGGCGGCTCGGCGGTCTTATTGCCGTATTCATCTGTGCCGCCTTTTTCTAGCCCCTCAATCAGTTCGATCTTGTATGGCTCGGTGGCAAATAGTTTTTTGGCTTCCTCGGCGCTGACCTCACGGCGGATGAAGGGGAATTTACCCTTGATGATCCGCCGCATCTTGTCTTCAATGGTCGCGAGATCTTCCTCGGTCAGGGCGCGTGGCAGGTCAAAGTCGTAGTAGAATCCGTCTTCAATGGGTGGGCCGATGGCAATGTGGGCATCGGGAAAGAGTTCCCGGACGGCCTCTGCCATAATATGCGCCGTCGAGTGGCGGATGCGGTAAAGTTGGCTGTCTTCGTAACGCTCAGACATTATTATTGTTGTCTCCTGCAAGCGATAGGAACGTCCCAAGCTCAATGGGGACGCTGGAACTAGGTTCGCTCTATATATTCTTCGTAGACGCTAAAGACATTCTCGAAAATTCCCAGAGTCATCAGGTTATCAATGGTATCTTCGATAGTGTCCTGCAACAGATTTTCGACAATGATATGCGGTGTTTCCAGTGCGATAAAAGGCACTGGAGCCATATTCCGAATATCTTTGCCGATCTCCCGACTCAGGTACATTTGCCGCTGCAAAAACTCAATGGTCACAAATGAACCGCGCCACCATACTCCATCTTCTGTTTCCACAAGAATATCAGCGCTGTCGCGTTGGGCTTCTGTCACTTGTAGGGTCTGTTCGACCCATACGTGGTTGATCATGGTTGCCATCTTTAATTCCCATCCTTAAACAAAAAATCCTCAGCCCACAAAAGGGGCGAGGATCGAATTCCACGCGGTTCCACCCAGATTCAGCTTACGGTGTGCAAGCCCTTTGGTGCCCTGTAATGGGAGCAACCCATCCAATACTACTTCCCTCATAGGGTTCATAATGGCGCTCACGGGTGGTTTTCACTGAGGACAGTCGGGCAAGCTCTCAGTCTTGGCTTGCTTTTCCTGTGACTTTCAAAATCAGTTACTCGTCCCGGTCAAAGCATTTGTTAAATTTATCACGTTGTAAAAATAGCATAAAACAAAAATGAATGGGAGTCAATAGCGAAGGTAGACGACTTGTTTTATGCGCTGCATTAATCGTTAAGCCAGCTTTTCAGAAGGCAGTCCAAGCGTTACACTCAAGGCGTGCTCGGTTTCCTATTGAGAATAAAAATATGATCGAGACTTCGCGCCGAGTACAAAATGTACTCAGCGCCGCTTTGACAGGTGCAATCGCCGTGATTGTAATCTTGGCTGTTTTGCTGCCCATTTGGATCTTCCTCAAGTTCGATTATGTACCCAAGTTGGCCTCGGACTTTATTATCGAACGGACACCACCGGATAACGCCATCGCACTGCAAAATGCGCTAGGCCCATTGGCTTTCCCTTCGGCATTTCTCGGCGGAGTCATGTTCACGGCGATGTTGGGTTTGCTGGCGGGTTTAGTCTACGCGGTACTGAGGCCACGCTCACGATGGCTAGCGACGTTACTGGCTTCGCTAACTGCGCCTGCTGCGATTTGGTTTTGCTTCCCTAACATGACGGCTGTGGCATTAATTCCGCTGCTGTTCACAGGACTCATTGTTGATCGACTGGCGCGGAACGATCCACCTGCGTTTAAGGTAACTCAACCCGATAGTATGAACGGTATCAGCCGTCGCCAAGCCTTAACCCGCTTGGCGATGTTTTCGTTGGGCGGGCTAGCGGTCAGTGCGGTAGGTGGACTGCCCGTCTATCTCTCGGAACTGAGATCGCGGACGGCTGGACGACGCTTGTTCGATTTCACACCACCACCCGCACGAGTCACAGGCTTCGATCTCGCAGAGCTTTCGCCGGAGATTACGCCTGTTGCGGACTTTTACAAAATGCGAAAGTTCGCTACGCCGATCCCCACCATTTCGCCTGATTGGAAGTTGACCATCGATGGATCGGTCAGCAAACCACTGTCATTTACATTCGATGATCTGCTCAAGTTGCCGCGACAGGATGTCTACCTCACGCGCCAGTGTGTCAGCAACCCCGTAGGCGGCAACCTGATCAGCACAGCTTATATGTCCGGAGTATCGCTGGCAGAGATCGTGAAGCAAGCCGGAGTTGGCGCAAATGTGGTTGAATTGGTCTGTTACGGGCGCGATGGCTACAGCGAAAGCCTGCCACTGGACTATGCGTTGGAACATGGCCTACTGACTTATGCGATGAACGGAGTTTATCTGCCCGAATCACATGGTGCGCCTGTGCGGGTCGAAGTGCCGGGATTGTATGGCTTCAAAAATATGAAGTGGCTAGATCGTATCGAAGCCGTCGATCAGCATTATGTGGCGATTTGGGAGCAGCAGGGCTGGACGAAAACCGCGATCTATAAGACGATGAGCCGTATTGACACCATTTCGTCAACTGCCAACGGCGCAGTAATCGCTGGGGTAGCCTTCGCCGGATTGCGCGGGATTAGCTGTGTCGAAGTGCAAATCAACGGCGGCGAATGGCAAGTCGCGACCCTACATATCCCTCCGCTTTCCGGGCAAACGTGGGTACAATGGCGGCTGGAAACAATCGAACGCGGCAAACTTACCGCCATCGTGCGGGCGACAGATGGCACAGGCATACCGCAGATCGCCGCTGACCAGAAGCAGTTTCCCGATGGCGCATCGGGCTATCATTCACTCACTGTCACAATTTAGAATCTTAGGACACTATGGATACAACGTGGAAAGTTGAACTACACAGCCATACCCTCTATTCAAAGGATTGCCTAATCGCGCTCGAAGACGTGATCAGCACCTGCCAGCGCAAAGGCATTGATCGTATCGCGATCACCGATCACAACACGGCAGAAGGGGCATTGGCTCTAGCGAAAATAGCTCCCGATTTGATCATTGTCGGTGAGGAAATCATGACGACGCAGGGCGAGATCTTGGCGTACTTTGTGCGCGAGACTGTTCCGGCGGGTCTAACCCCAGACGAGACGATCCGCCGCCTACGCGATCAGGGAGCCGTGATCAGCGTGGCCCATCCCTATGATCGGCTGCGTAAAGGCGCATGGCAGGAAGCGGAACTGCTAAAGATCGTGGATAAGGTCGATGCACTTGAAGTGTTCAATGCTCGCTGTATTTTTGAGGAAGATAACGCCAGCGCATTAGCCTTCGCCACAGCGCACAATAAGCGTGCTACAGTTGGATCAGATGGGCATATCAGCTATGAATACGGACACGCCACCTTGCGAGTGCAACCCTTCGAGGGGGCTGGCGATTTCTTCGAGGCGCTCACCACTGCCACTCTGGAAACCAGCGTTAGTCCATCGTGGGTACATCTGTTCAGCACGTATGCCAAGTGGACGCGCAAACTCGGCCTGTCCACCATGCCGAATAGACTTGGCTAAATTGGCTGGCAGTCTGCACAGAAATAGTGTTGGCGGTTTGATAGCATCTTCAATAGATAGCAAAATATGTCTGATGCAAATTCAACTACGGTATATGGCAAACTAGTGAAGAAAAGACAAATCAGATGATGAGGGAAAGATTAGATAACAAAAATACGTTTGGGTTTAACCACAAAGGTATTTTATTCGTTGTCAGTTTGGGTTCTATTGTCTATTTTATAGCTATCGTTTTTGTTATACCTTGGTTTAAAGGCCAATCATACCCTAATGAAACAACTTTCTGTACAACAAATGATAAAGTTTATCAAGCAATAAATAATAATCTTTCGCAGTGGCTTCAATATTTCCCCGCGGAAGATTATGTATTCATGCCGCCAGAAAAGGAATTACTAAAATTCTCCATTGTAAATGGTAATCAATACACCGTTCAAGCTGGTCTGTGGACGTATACCTCATCTTCGAGAAAGTTTTTAGTTACTGTAGATAATGGAATAGGTCCTAGTGTTCCTCGCGAAGGCGTGCGAGGATATTTATTTGTGCAAGACGGGCAGTTACCACCTCTTTCGCAAAAATATGACTCGTTGCAATTGGACAAGAATATTTTTTGCTACTGGATTAGAGGCACGGAGCCAAATCTAACATCTATTGTAAAGGAAAACTGATTTACTCCTACAGCACTATCCGTTCGAATGGCATAATTGTAAGCCTTAACCGAGTCCAATCTACACATTCCTCTGCCTTACAAGGCCCAGCCAAGAACGCAGATATGTTGATAACAATCTTGTGGGGGATGCCCAGCGCGGTGAAAGTCTGCCGTTGTTTGGAGCAAACAAATAGGAATGTGCATGACGCAAGAAGTTCAATACTTATCCGTAGGGTAGCTGTTGTGCCGCGCCCACAGGGAGAATCGTCAGCTTTATGCGTACCTTAAAGATCGGCCCTGAGTGGTTATGGTTGGCGATCCACAGTTTGCTGTTGGCCTTCTTGGTAAGTCACCGCGATACGCTACCTACTGTCCTCAACCGCTACAGCACCTTATATGCACTGCTGCTGTTGGCATTGGTCGTAGTGGGGATCGCTGGCCTGTGGGTCTTGTGGCAGCCTGAGATTTATCGAGGTCGGTTGTCACGCCTGATCAGCAAGCTGCGGACTTATCCCTTATTTTATATGGCCGTTTGTAGCATTGGTGTATTGCTGATGCTGGCAGTCTGGCTGACACCATTCGCCATCCCAATGATCCCGCTGCATCGACAGCTTTTGCGTTGTTACGCCACAGGCTTGATTCTGGGAACTACCTATCTAACCCTGTTCGCAGGGGCACGTGAACGCTATGTCTCGTTCAGATTATGGGTAGCAGTGAGCGCTATTGCCTGTTTCGCTGTTTTGATTATCGCCGTCCATTACCTTGATCGCTTTCCGCAGTTGAACCAGATCGATGAATTGCATAACTGGTCGGCTCAGTGGACTTTCGCCCATACAGGCTTGTTGGGCGAGGCCATGTATCGCCAGATGATCCCTTTGCCACAGCCGATTCTCGACAGTCCGCACTATCTCATGGGTTTCTTGCTGCGCTATATCGGTGATACGTTATGGCAGTCCCGCTTTGCACGGATGCTCTTAGCTTGTCTGGCACTGCCCTTTATTTATCTGCTTGGCAAAATGATGTATGGGAAACGGACGGGAGTATTCGCGGTAGTCGTTGCGGCCTTTCTAATCCCGCCAACGGCCTATGTGCGTCCTGATGTATTTGTCGGCGTGATGCTGTCCGTAGCGTTGTATGTCTATTGGCGGGCGCAAACGACTCGCCGTCCCTGGATGCACTATCTGACGGGGCTATGTGTGGCCTTGTGCGGCGAAGGTCATCCACTGGCTTATCGGTTTGGGCTAGCTTTCGCGCTGATCTACGGAGTGCGCTGGCTGTATGAAATGTGGCAGACGCGCCGACTGTTTATCGATGGTCGCCTGTTCGCGCTGGGACTCGGCGGTGCAACCGGAATGCTGATCTACTTGTCGATCCATATTTTGCCGAACACGGCGCAGGGACTCCACTTTGCCACGAGTTATGGCCCCGGCACCCGCACTTCGATAGGCCAATTTGACGCAGCACTCGGCATTTTGCAGAACCAATTAACGATCTGGGTAAATACGTCGCCATTAGAATCGCTCTTTGTAGCGTTAGGAGTGGCGCTAGCCCTTTCTCAGAACAAGCAGCCAGATCGATTACTGTTAACCTTGTTGGCAGTCAGTGAACTCTTGTTGCTCGTGACCTATGCTTACTATCGGCAGTTTTATCAAGCGCACTTCCTGCCGATCTTTGCGCTGCTAGCGGGACGCTTCCTCGCCAATTTCACTGAGTCACATAGCAGCCGCGCTCCCGCCGGACGGTTAAGTGCGTTAGTGTTGGCAAGCATGGTATTTGTGGTGGGATTGGTGATCATGACGCAAGATGCTCAAGCCAGCGCCTACGATCCAGAACGCGACGAGTTCACCGCCATTGCCCGTGACCTCAAAGCAGATCTTCCGGCGGATGCAATTGTCGTTGGCAACGAGAACTATTTTCTGGAAATGCGTAGTATGAATTACTATGGTATCCAGACAGTGACAACAAACGGTTGGTATCTGGTCAACTATCAGGGATACAAACTATGGGAAGTGACCAAGCCCGATATTTTTATTCTTTCCGGGGAAATGGATACCCCCAAGTATACGGATTTGTATAGTATATATAGCTACATGCAAGACCATAACTTCATGTTGGCACGTTGCTATACCCACACTGGACTAATCGAGGCGCAAGTTTACGTGCGGCAGCTACCGCCGGGGTGGATAGTTGACCCCACCTGCAAATCTGATTCGGACATACAAACCGACACTAAATAGGGATCTGGCGATGAAAAGCAAAGATCAAGAAGATCAGAGCAATCAATTCGAAACAACGGGTCGAGTCATTATGCAGCAAGGGGGCTACAGTCGTCGGCGATTGCCCGGTAGTATCTTCATTTTGCGGTTGGAGGATGCGTCTCCGGCGACAATTGAGGCGTGGTACGAGGATTGCAACAACCTAATGTCCCGTTGGCAGCCGGATCAACGCTTACGCTATTTACATGACATTCGCGGCGCGGAATGGGTAAATTCGCAAACAATGGATCGCGTTACACGGGTTTTGCGGCGGCTGCGCTATATCCCGGTAGGTGATGGGCGCGGCGCAATTGTCCTAAACAATACGACTATTGCTTCACTGCTCTCTACGTTTTTCAAACGTCGTCCACATGCCAACTGGGATATTCGATTTTTCAGCGATCCGACTGAAGCGTTAGCATGGCTTGCCAACGAATAACAGTCAGCGTAAGCAAAACGTGATGTTGAGATTTACGAGAGGACAGAAGACGAAGAATCAGGAGGAGAGTCCTCAATCCCTATTTGTTGTGCGAAGCATTTTTTCAAGTTATGCGGCAGCAAGTGTGGTTTAGATGTCGCCGCGATGACGGTAAATTGGGGTAAACGCAAATAAACCTCCTTCATTTCTGAACCGTGTCCTACTTTAATGGGGAGGGAAAAGTGCATAAGCTCAGGCAAAAGCTCAATGGACGGGGTAGAGAGGAGATGAAAGTGATCAATAAACAAGAAGTTCCGGCTCTGTAAGTGAGTAAGGACAGCTGCTAAGTCGCCCACTCTTTCTAGCGTTAAAATCGAAGGGTTACGTAGTACAACCCCTTCGACCTGTGCAACGGCAGCAAAGAGAGTGTCTCGAACAAGATGGGGCTGTCCATACAAAAGGGTGTGTGACCCTACCTGACCCCGGCTTACTGCGTTTTCCATGAGATCCTTGAGTATACGTTGCGCCTCAGTCGGCATCATAGCAATGATCTTTCACATTCTGTGCAAAGTCCAATTGCACTTCAATCGAACGGGATTTCTACGGTAAAAGTAGCCCCTTCGCCGGGGGTGCTGTGAACGGTGATTGTCCCCTCATGAGCTTCAACCGCCATCTTGCTAAAAGTCAGGCCGAGGCCGCGTCCAAAGCGCTCTTTTTGCTTCACATGAAGCTGCGCTTGTGCATATTTGTCAAAAATGTTGGCCTGTTCGCTCAATGGGATACCCGGCCCGGTGTCGTTCACGACGATCCGAAAGGTGTTAGATGCTTCGCCCAGACCGTAGTACACCGTAATAGTACTGTCGCTGGGGGCATATTTGAGCGCATTGGTGAGCAGATTACCGACGATGCGGCGCAGTAGGCTCTTGTCTACATTGGCGGTAAAGATGGCATCGGGCGCGACTTGAAAGTCGATTTGAATACCACTCATTTCAGCCGCGGCCTGATAGCGCTCGACAAACGGGTGCAGTAGGGCCACAACATCAGTAACTTCGCGATTGATCGGCATTCGCTGGGTTTCCAGACTGTTTATATCCAGCGCATCACTAATCATTTCGCCGAGTAAGACATTCGTTTCATGGGCTTCGCGTATACACTCAATAGCCCCCGGCGAGTCTGGCGTGAAGCGATAGGACAGTTCCAGCGCTGAATTGGCTATCGTCACAAGGTTGCCCATGTCGTGCATAAGCATTCTCACCAGACTATCGCGCATGTGGCTCATGGTAGCCAGATCGTCGTACAATGCTTTGACACGCAATGCACTGCGGACTCTGGCTTGTAGTTCCGCCTCTTCAAATGGCTTATTCACAAAATCATCAGCGCCCGAATCCAAGCCTGTGACTTTATCAGTGAGTTGTCCTAGTGCAGTGACAAGAATGATCGGGATCGTCTGTAATTGTGGATTGGCTTTGATCTTCTGGCATACCTGAAAGCCGTTCATGGTCGGCATCATGACATCCAGCAGAATGACATCGGGCTTTACATATTCCACCAGTTCAAGCGCCTGCTGCCCATTTTCGGCATCGATAAAGTTTAGCGTCCTATCGATAGCCAATGTTTCGCGAATCAAGGTGCGCTGGTACATCTCATCGTCAACAATCAATACTAAGGTCATGAGCAAATCCTCAACGATACACCATATACAGCTTGAGCTTCTATGATTACTAGGACACGAACCCTTATCTTATATCTTGTCAGGGTTTCGGGATAGTTAATCCACATTATACTCTCAGGAAAGTATTGGCTTCTCATTTTCTTTTCGGGAAACGATCAGTCGGTTGACTTCACTAATCAGGAATGACTCATCGACTGGTTTCCCAACATACGAGGCCGCGCCTAGTTTTTTGGCCTCTTCTGGCACTTTTAAGATCGAGCAAATCATTACGGGAATGTCGCGAGTTGCTGGGTTCTGGCGAAGCTCAATCAACACCCCCCATCCCGGTTTTTCGTCAGCTTGCAGCAGTCCAAGAACGACAAGTGAAGGGTGCAGTTCAGCAATATAGCTGGCTGTCGCCACCTTAAATCGTAAAATCTGAACCGCATAATTTTCCTGAGTCAGTCGTTCCGCCAGATAGGCTTGAAAGTTAGGATCATCATCAATCGACAAAATTAGGGGTTGATCTGTCCGGCGTACTGAGATCGCATTGAGGCGACTAATCTGGCTTGGTTCACTCACAGGTAACACAAAGGTAAAGGTCGCCCCTAGATTGGGGCCGGGGCTTTCTACCGAAATATGCCCATTGTGAATTTGAATGATCTCACGGCATAACCCCAAGCCAAGTCCTGTACCCCGAATGCGTAGCCGTTCAGCGGCTTCCCCGCGATAGAAGAGATCAAAGACGTGGTTCATATCTTGAGCAGCAAGCCCTAACCCTTCATCATGAATGGAAAACCACATCTGCTGGCCTTCTTGCCAGAGTCGGATAGTAATTTCACCCCCGTCGGGTGAGTATTTCAGGGCGTTGGAAAGCAAGTTGAGTACAACCTGCCGCAATCGATTGCTATCTACATACACGGGCGCAACAGGCATAATGTCTAACTTTATTGTGTGTAGATCATCAGTCTGGAACTGCTGCTTGTGAACAATATCTTGGATCAGTTCAGCCATATTGATCTCGGTAAAATGGAAGATTTCACGGTTTGTTTCTAGCCGTTGCAGATCTAGAAAATCGTCTATCAGCCCGGAGAGTCGCCGCGCTTCCTGATTGATAGCGGTGGCAAACTCCAATGTTTTTCCAAGTTCAGGTTTCCGACTGATAATCAGGTTGGAAAATCCGATAATACTGGACAGCGGCGAGCGCATTTCGTGGCTAACAGTAGACAAGAGAACGCTTTTGGTGTGGTCGGCGCTCTTGGCCTGCTCGACAGCTTTTTGCAGTTCTTGGGTACTTTCTTCAATCTTGATGGTAATCGTCTCGGCATAGGACTGCGTTTCGGCATAGAGACGTGCATTTTCAATCGTGATGCCCACCCCACGCCCCAAGGCTTCAAGTAATGCGACTTCGTCTTCGCTGAAAATGCGCTCGTGCCAAAAACTGACGGTCAATACCCCGCGCACATGACCACTTGACCAGATCGGCGTAATGATCATCGCCTTAACTCGATCTTTCTGGTCTTTTGCCAGCCACGCTTTATCCAGCGGTGGTGTGCCGATTACGACTCGACCTGATCGAATCGCAGTACCATGTAAACTCTTATCGATGGGAATCTGCTGATAGATCTCTTCCTCGGTAATCTTGTAACCAAGATTTGCTAACCAATGCAGCAATCCCATATTCGCATCGATCAGATAAATGTCGGCAGCATCGGCGTTGAAAATCTCACACACTTCGGTCAGCAGTGCATCAAGCATACTCTCGAAGCCAATGGGCGCAGAAGCTACTTGCAGGATGCGATTCAAAATCGTTAGCTGCCGGATATGCCGAGCAACAGTTTCTGTGACCTGAACATTCCCAGTAATATCCCGTCCCACTCCGAACATCCCAATGAGTTTTCCGTTCGCATCGCGCAACGCACGGGCGCGATGGCTAATATGGGTGATGCGCCCGTACTTGCCAACGATTCGATTTTTCCACAGGAGCACATCGCCCTTCGAGAATTGATCGAAGTAGGCTCCTAGCGATGTATGACGATCTTCGGGATGAACGAGTTTAAACCAAGATTTAGCAATGTTGTCGGTTTCATCCAATTCCTCAAGGTTGCGGCCTTTGGCATTGAGATAGACCTGTACCCCATTGGCATCGCATTGGTAAACCATGTCTTCTACTGAGTTAAGCACTTGTCGATAATTTGCTTCGACGCGCTCCAAATTTTCATAGAGTTGGGCATTTGACAGCGCCACCGCAGCAGAGCGACCAAAGGCGTAGGCCAACTCCTGCTCTTCGTCATCGAAGGGCTGTGGCTCGTTGCGCGACAGTAGCAGATAGCCAATGCTCTGATTGTCCCACTGACCACCACCAACCAGCGGCACAATTAGCCAACAAGCTGGGCTTGGCAAATGTTTCCAAGGGCAAGGCTCATTTGCGCTGGTGGAGCCTCTTTGCGGCAACCCAGACTGAGCTAGTTGGCGAAAGGCAGTCTGTTCCTCTGATGTGAGCAAGGTTCCCACAAAGGTTTGAGAGTCGCCTTGATTACTCGCGGCACAGTGCAGCACACCTTCTCCCCCGATAAAAATTTCGATGTGGTTACAGTCTACGATCTGCATCTTTTCCAGCAGTCCTTGCAAGATCTCATCACGGCGCAACGTATGACCGATGAGTGAGATCGTATCAAGCAGACTGCGATATTGATCGGTGCGGTGATGCAGCTTTTCTGCCGCCTTGATTCGTTCAGTTACGTCGCGCCCGACGACCAGAACCATCCGCGGTGTCGTATCCTTTTCGATCAATAAACTAAAAATAATATCGAACCAGTGTGGTCTATCGGGAGCAATAATTTCGCGCTGTATCCGTACCGATTTACCCGTTTGAATGACTTGAGCGGCTATCTCCTCAATCTCGAATCCAAAATCCAGATTGTAAAGTTCCCGTACCGTTTTACCGATCATTTGTTGAGAGGTAAAGCCACCTAAAGCCGCAGCGCGGTTTGGAACTGCCAGAAACCGTGCCTCTGCATCCATTAGGGCAATCAGATCCTCAGAAGCATCTAGAAGCGCCTGATAACGCTGCATTTCGGCCTGATACGCCAGTGCTTGCTGCTGCATGGCAACCGTCAGATCGCTGGTAGTTTGCAGCATTCGCCGCACAATATAGTACAACCCCAGCGCAGTGACCCCGACGAAAACCCACGCTTTTACATCCTCGAATAATGTCTGAAAGGCTCGATCAGGCGTGATAATACTGACAATATACGACGAAAACGTGACCCATAGGATACTGGCAAGGGCATAGCCAAATGCCAATCGGAACGATGATCGCAAGATGAAAGGGGGTCTGGACGCAAGTTGTGGTACGGAATCAATGGCTGCCATAATTCAAAATTCCACAATTTAGCACAGCGGGAGGCAACATAGTTGTGATGGTGTTCTTACCCAATAGAATCAAGCAAATGTTTAGTTTGTATCTTAAGAGCTTTCGATCATTCATGCAACCTACGCATATTTGGTTGCCATCTTTCCGGCTATAACAACCATTGAATATTGAATTTCTCGGCTAGCTGATTGATAATCAGGTTATCAGAAGCTTGGAACACGACTCGGAAAGGAATCGATAGTGAGCGAAGCACTCCCAAAACTGAAGTCGCGACTGGAAGATATTCATAGCCTCAACAAGATCAATGCGTTGCTCGATTGGGATTTGCAGACACAGATGCCTCCCGGTGGCGCTAATGCCCGCGCACAACAGATCGGTGTCGTAAGCAAACTAAGTCACGAACTATTTACGGCTACCGAAACGGGTCAATTGCTTGATGCGGCGGCTGGCGAAACTCAGGGAGCCAGCTATGACAGCAACGATGCAAGTTTGCTGCGGGTAGCCCGTCGCGACTACGACAAAGCCAGCAAACTGCCTACCGAATTAGTCACTGAGATGTCACGAGTGACGACGCTTGCCCACAGCGTATGGGCAAAGGCGCGTGCCGACAATGATTTTAAGTCTTTTGCCCCGACTCTGGAACAGATCCTCGCGCTTAAGATTCGGGCAGCAGAATATCTCGGTTACACCGATCATATCTACGATGCGATGCTAGATGATTACGAACCGGGTCTGAAAACCTCAGATGTGGCGACCATGTTCGAGGATCTCCGCAAAGACCTTGTGCCGCTGGTCAAAGCCATCAATGAACGGGTATCGGCAGTGGACGACACGGTGTTACATCAGGACTTCGACGAAGTAACACAGCGGACATTTGCGGAGATGGTCATTACCCAGTTCGGCTATGATTTTAATCGTGGGCGGCAAGATAAAGCCGTCCACCCCTTCGAGACAAGCTTTAGTCGTGATGATGTACGCATTACCACCCGCTTCGACCCGAAGTGGATCAACCCAGCGATGTTCGGGACTTTCCACGAGACTGGACACGCCATGTATGAGCAAAATGTTGGTGCGGATCTTGAAGGCACAATCTTGTGCAGCGGTACTTCGCTGGGTATCCACGAGAGTCAGTCACGGCTTTGGGAAAACTTGATCGGGCGCAGTCGCGGCTTCTGGAAACACTTCTTCCCGATCCTGCAATCTTGTTTCCCGGCGCAACTTGGCAGCGTTGATCAGGAAACATTCTATCGGGCGATCAACAAGGTAGAGCCGTCGTTTATCCGCGTGGAAGCAGACGAGGCCACTTACAATCTGCATATCATGCTGCGCTTCGAACTTGAAGCCGACCTCATGGCTCGCAAGATCAAAGTAAGCGACCTACCTGAAGCTTGGAATGCCAAATCGAAGGAATATTTAGGCATCGTCCCGCCAACAGATAGCCTCGGCGTGTTGCAAGATGTTCACTGGTCGATGGGGCTGCTCGGCTACTTCCCCACCTATTCGATGGGCACAATCCTTTCCGCGCAGTTGTTCGACAAAGCAGTAGCACAATACCCCACTATTCCGGCGGAGATCGAGCAAGGAAAGTTTGATACGCTGCTTAGTTGGCTGCGTGAGAACATTCATAAGCATGGTCGCAAGTATGAGCCGAAAGAACTTGTCCAGCGGGCAACTGGCGAAGCACTCCAAGCCCGTTCGTACATGAAGTATCTCAAGACAAAATACGGCGAAATCTACGGCATTACTGTAGAATAGCGCGGTTGTGAGGCGCTTGTCTGATCGAAGTAGTGCGAAAATTGATTTGGGAAGCGACACAACACTCGATAACAAGAAGGATAACGACGTGGCACAAAACACACCACCAACACCGCAAACCGAGGATCAGACTGTAGGCGACTATTGGTCAAAAATCTTTGCTGAGGAAGCGGCGTTCACCTCGAAGGTCTACTGGTTAGGTATACCAGAAGTCTTCAAGCGCTACCATGAAAAAGCCTCAAACGCACCGAATGTGATGTGGTACGAACATTGTGTTCGCCACTATTTGCAGGGAAAATTCCCGGTTGAACGGATGCTGGATATTGGCTGCGGGGCGGGAAGTTTGGCTCACGAACTCGCGCCTGTCAACGCTTACCAGCATTATGAAGGCTGGGACATTGCTGAGGGAGCCATCGAAGGTGCCCGACAGCTTGCCCAGCAGCAAGGCATGACCAATGTAACCTATCGGGTGGCGGACGCGAATAAAACCCCTTTGCCGCCACACTATTATGATGTCGTCTGGTTTAATATGTCGCTGCATCACGTCGATGCGCTTGAGAATGTCTGCAAGCAAGTCGCGCAGAGTTTGAAACCGGACGGCTATTTGTTTATGGCAGAGTATGTCGGGCCGAATCGCTTCGACTTTACGCAGCGCCAAAAAGAGGTAATCCGCGCTGCCTTCAAGTTGATCCCCATGAAATTCCGACATTGTTTCGCGGCGGGCGGACCAGAATATATGCTGGAAGTTGGCTTCCCCGATCCCAAAGCGGTAGCGGACGCGGATTACTCGGAAGCTATTCGTTCGGCGGATATTCTCAAAGTACTTGCTCACGACTTTAACATCGTGACCATTAACAACATCGGCGGGACGATCTTGCAATATTTATTGAACAATATTGCGGGGAATTTCCGCACTGATGATCCCGACTCGATCAAGGTCTTGGAAATGCTGTTCGACATTGAGGATACCCTAATCGAGACTGGCGACATCCAGAGCGATTTTGTGATGGTCGTCGCACAGCCAAAGCAGTAGCTGATCACACTTCAGACCAAACTCTCAAAGCGAAACCAAAACGCGAGTCTCAAGACTCGTGTTTTGGCTGCACGGGAATGTTTACTCATTAACCGCTGTGCCTTTGAAAAAGGTATAACAGAACACCCCATCATCACCTGTAGAAGCATTTAAGTCTGCGATGCCTATGTCCCACTGATCTTCGTCCATCAACTGCCAAGCCAACGCCTGTTGGCGTACCCCTTCGACCATTGCAATAAAGGTGTTGCGGGTAAACCCTTCGACTAAGCCGGGCTTGCTGGAGTCGACATAGACCATATGTGGGGAGACTTTAGCATCCTTGAACCCAGCATTTTTTAGCAGCGGATAGAGTTGGCGACCAATCAGTGAGTTCCCGCCCAACTTCGCCTGAACGTCAATCAAGCATTGAATAGTACGCGAGGCCAACTGGCTCTCTGGGTGAAAGTAAGTTGAACCATGATCGCCTTCAATTACTGTGATTGTGCCACCCCGCTTTAGGATCGGTTGGAGCGCACGTAGTGCCGCGACAGGATCTTTCAAGTGTTCCAAAACAAAACATACAAAAATGTGATCAAAGCTTTCCGCCGGGAATGGCAATGCAAAAATATCGGCATTCTGCAAAGTCACGTTCGACAGGTTCTCTTGAGCAACTAATGCTGCCGCTGCCTGTAGCGAAGTCGGAGAAATGTCAATCGACGTGAAATGTGCATCTGGGCTATTTTTTGCCAAGATGACTGTCTGAGCACCCACGCCACAGCCTGCTTCAAGAACGCTGCTACCTGCCGGATAAACTGTATCGTTGTGGAGAAGTTCGGTCAGCGTCGTGGCTTGATCAACCAGCCTGATATTTTCTCGTGTGGAGTAACCGTGAACATAGTTCATGATTTTGTCGTCCTTGATCGAAATTCTAATAGCGGAACGATGGGGCTTCTACAATCCTACATCTTTCTAAGGTAATGGTTCGGGGCTAGTCAGTTCAGCCATCGGCTGCGGTCTTGGCTGGATCAGGTTAGTTAGCGCTACGCCCCCCAAAATCATGACAGTACCAATCATTAACTGCACGTCGAACGGTTCATGTTCAACCAATACGCCTAGCAAAACGCTCACCGGCGGCAGCAGGTAGGCCACTGTGGTGGCGCGTGTCGCCCCCCAAGTTTGAATGAGAGTGAAAAAGAACGCATAAGCCACAAAAGTATTGATTACTCCGAGCGTAATAACCGATAAGATAACCTTTGGTTCTAGTGCGGTCAGGATGGGCAGAGGGTGGACGGTGACTAGCGCCAAGACGACGACTACACTTGCGCCGAATAATAAGGTAGCCCAAGGAACAACTAGTGGATCGATTTTCCGCAAACTACGCCGAATAAACACGGCTGAACCACCATAGCAGACCGACGCAACTATCACGGCTAACTGACCAATGATGGGATTCGGGTGCAAAGGGTCTGCCGTTCGCATCGCCAAAACGATTACCCCGGCAAAACCAGCGATTAAGCCCAGAATTTTGCCCAGCGTAATCTTTTCATCAGCTAACGCGAGATGTGCAATAAGCAAGCTGAATAAGGGGGCAGTCGCATCCAGAACGCCCGCCAAACCGCTATCGATGCTGCTTTCGCCCCACGTAATAAGCACAAATGGAATCGCGGTGTTGGTCAGCCCAACGATGGCAAGTTTGATCAGAGTATCCCGGTCAGTGGGCAGCCGCCGATGGGTGATAAACGCAAAGATGGTGAACGCAATCGCTGCGAATACGAGTCGACCTGATACGAGCGAAAAAGCATCTAACCCGGTCAAACCAATCTTGATCAGCAGAAACGATGATCCCCAGATCAAACCGAGCAATCCAAACATTATCCAGTTTTTCACAATATTGCAGTCCTTTGAGATAGGCGCGTTTGTCCGCTAGAATCATTATCTCATGCGGGGCAGGCACATATCCACCCGTTCTGCGACATCACGGTTATCCATAAATTTTCGCCAGGGGACACCGGGTTTCAACTCGGTGGGGAATGGCGCTTCCTTTCCTAGATTGACTTCTGGGGGATGTATTGTACACTGTAATACATGGAAAGATTACTCACTAGTAGTCGTTTAGCCGCGATGATCGAAGTGGCGAGCCGTGAGAAAGCCAAGCGTGAAGGGTTAACATGCCCCTGACTTACGAGTACCGCCTGTATCCGCGCAAGGTCGAACGGGAACGCTTGGAACGACTGCTTGACCAAAGCCGGGAGGTGTACAACGCGGCTTTGGCTCAGTGCAAGACGGCGTATGAGGCGACGGGTAAGCACCAGACCGCGCTGAAACAATGGCCGTACTTCCGCGACTGGCGCAATACTTTTCCCGACCTGTTGCTGAACGCCAGCAGTGTCCAACATACATTGCGAGGGGTAGACAAGGCGTATGCCGCCTTTTTTCGCCGCCTCAAAGATGGGGAAACGCCCGGTCATCCCCGCTTCAAAGGGCAGACGCATTTTAAGAGCTTTGAGTACACCTATGGCGATGGGTGCAAGCTGGACTACGAGGCAACCTTGGACCGCATGGTGTTGACCGTGCAGAACGTGGGCAGCCTCAAGATCAAGCTGCATCGCTTCTTGCCGACGGGTGCGACGGTGAAGCATGTCATCCTCAAGCGCAAAGCGACAGGGTGGTATGTGTTCTTGCAACTTGAAGTGGCTCCGCACCAATTGCCCTTGCCGCTGTGCAACGGCCTGCCTCATGTCGGCGGCGATATGGGCTTGCTGCGCTTGCTGACGCTCTCCGACAGCACCGAGATTGACAATCCGCGTTGGCTGCGGCAAGCACTGGCAGACCTGCGACGCGCACAACGCACACTCAGCCGTGCCGAAAAAGGCAGTCAGAACCGTAAAGATAAGCGCCTAATTGTTGCCAAACTACATGAACACATTGCTAACCAGAGGCGCGATTTCTGGCACAGACTCACGTCTTGGCTGGTAAAGCACTACGGCTTGATTGCCCTCGAACAGCTTAACCTTAGCTTCATGACGCACAATCTTCACCTGTCCCTGTCGGCGCACGATGCTGGACTCGGCGCGTTCCAAACGCTGCTGGGCTACAAAGCGGTAGAAGCTGGTAGCCTCGTCACGTGGGTGAACCCCGCTTACACCTCGCAAGCGTGCAGCGGCTGTGGTGAGCTTGTCGAAAAACCCTTGAGTGTTCGGGTGCATCACTGTCCTAATCCTGAGTATCTCCTTGAACTGGATCGCGATGTCAACGCCGCGATCAACATTTTGCAGTTAGCGTTAGACAAGTCGGCCCGGATTGGGCCGTCAGCCGTGAACGTAGCCGCAGTACAGGGCAAGCGTAGACTGAGAAGCTCCCCGATTTATCGGGGAAAGTGATCACAAATGTGGCATAATTAGGAATCAGGTAGGCCAAGTAAATTAGGATTACAACTTATGGTAGCCAGAACTCGTGTTGCCACTAATGGAAAAGAAGAAAAGTCTCAGCTAACCACATCACCAGCCCTACATGAAATCCCGCGTAATCCGGGGATGCCGCTAGACTTCGGCTGGATCAACGAGGTTCGCGTGAATCGCAGTGCTGTGGAACGTCGTGCCGCAACGCTTGTGACGAGGCGCACCGTTAAGAAAGAATGGCAAGCGGCGTGGCTGCTGCGAGCGATTACCTGTATTGATCTCACGACACTTGCGGGTGACGATACGCCGGGAAACGTCAAGCGGCTGTGTGCCAAAGCCCGTCAACCCATCCGTCAAGACATGCTCGAAGCGCTAGGGATACAGGATTTAGGAATCACGGTTGGCGCAGTATGTGTGTATCACAACCTTGTACCCGTCGCCGTCGAAGCACTGCACGGCTCGAATATTCCGGTGGCGGCAGTCTCGACGGGCTTCCCTGCGGCACAAAACTCACAGAGGCTCAAAATCGAGGAGATCAAGGAGTCTGTACAGGCGGGCGCGAAGGAGATCGACATTGTGATATCGCGTGCTCATGTGCTGACAGGCAACTGGCAAGCGCTCTATGACGAAGTACGCGCCTTCCGCGAAGCATGTGGTGAAGCGCACATGAAAGCAATTTTGGCGACAGGCGAACTAGCAACGTTGCGTAATGTCGGTATGGCAAGCCTTGTGGCAATGATGGCGGGCGCAGACTTTATCAAGACTTCGACAGGCAAAGAAACTGTCAACGCGACTCTGGCCTTCGGGCTAGTCATGACTCGTGCAATCCGCGATTACCACGAACGAACAGGGCATATCGTTGGCTTCAAGCCTGCGGGTGGAATCCGTACCGCCAAGCAATCGCTTGACTGGTTGATCCTAATGAAAGAGGAACTCGGCAACGAGTGGTTGCGTCCTACCCTTTTCAGGATCGGCGCGAGTTCGCTGCTGACCGACATCGAGCGTCAACTTTCTCATTACATTACGGGTCACTATTCAGCAGCCAACCGAATGCCCATGCCGTAGATAGAAGTGTGTGGATTATCATTTACCATGATTCCAGTTAAAGGCAATATCCAGAAAGGTTTATTATTTACAGTTTTTGCTATCGCAATCGTTGTTGTTTACGCGAGTTCTGGATTACAACAAATTACCTGTCCCGTAGCGGAAAAATCATCGGTATGGTCCATAGATAGTTCAAATGTATCAGCTCAGATTTTGTGGCAGAGGGAGGAAAGAAAACCACGTACAACAATTTCTGTTGGCAGCGAAAATAGCGGTGTGGCTGCTTCTCAGACACACTTCATGTTTTGGCAAGATGGCGCGGACAGCCCTTCCTGTACTCCACAACTCTACGCATTTAGTGCGTCTACTGGTGATGAACAATGGCGCTTCGCCCGTGATCAGTTTATTACCTTTCATCAAGTAGTGTCGCTTACAGATGGCTATGCTTTGGTTGTTGACCAATCTGTGATTAAGTTAGATTTTGAAGGGAGAAAAATTTGGGAAAATAATGGCTTTCCCTCACGATCTACTCAAATGCTATATGAAGCAGATCGTATTTTGTATCTCCCATCAAACGATAAAGTGTATAAGTTATCGAGTCAAACAGGCAAAATAACAGAAGTAATCCCAATAAAATATCCCATTGCCTATTTTGATAAATATGCAGTAGTAGCTAACGATGAAGGAAGCTCACTAAAAGTTATTAGTCTAGCTGAAAGTGGGCGTACAATTTCAACATTAGGGCTATTTGATGTAGCCCCTCTACAACAGGCTTTGCCTATGCTCTGGCCTACCACAGATCGATATAAAAACACGTTGATTTTTTATTATAACGTTTACAGCCCTGCACCTACACACATAGATGCTTACGATTTGAATACAGGCAAACTAGTTTGGAGATCAACAAGTGATTTCTATGGGCTTCCCATTCGAGTGGACGATAAATTAATTTTGTACAATTCACATGGGTTACAAATACTTGATGCATTGAACGGTCAACAACTGGGGTGGATAAAACTGTCAAGAACTGTGAATGGAGTTGTTGATACAATCCCCCAAACCCATATTTGGCTAGCTGGATATGGAAACATGATATTTATCAACTATAGAGATACGTGGGATATTGTTGCTATAAAATTGGGCTTGTCTCAATTAGATACAAGCTTTTAGCTTTCCCAATAAGCTTGTTCGGATCTTTTGTTTCAATAGTAATCAGCAAGTATTTGAAGTGAAGGCAAAATAATCACAGGTAGAAAATGCCACCAATACTCACCTTATCCATTTTGCCAGAGACATTTGCAGTGTGTCGCCTTGCCAAAGATACGGTTGTCCCTGAGTGGGCTAGCAGCGGTGAGCTTGTCTCCATAACACGTACTCGCGACGAACTCTCGATTATCTGTCCGAACGCGAATGTGCCCAAAGGGATACAAGCCGAAACGAATTGGCGCTGTTTCAAAATCGCGGGGCCAATCGACTTTGCGCTAATTGGGATTCTCGCCGCACTTGTAACTCCATTGGCACATGCCGGGATTAGCATTTTTGCCATATCCACCTATGACACCGATTACCTGATGGTTCGCAGCGAAAGCCTTGACCATGCCATCCACGTCTTAAAATTGGCAGGTCATCAGGTGGTTTGAGGGCAAAATCGATTCAAAGCTATACTGAACACATGTAGAGGCGATTCATTAGCTGGGAGGAACTTACTATGAATGCAGTCGATATTATCAAATATGGTCATTCGTTTTTAAATCAATCTATGGATGGGTTACAGGATTCGGATTGGGAGATCTCTGGCGCGTGTGGGGTCTGGTCACCCAAGGACATCATGGCGCATCTGGCTTCTTATGAACACCTATTGTGCGAAGTGCTAACCTCATTTCTGGGCGGCGGCGCGACTCCGTACATGGAGCAAATGGCTCAGGGTCATGGCTTCAATGATGCTCAGGTCGCACTACGTAAAGGCAATTCGGTCAAGGAAGTACTGAACGAGTACAACGCTACTTTTGCCGAGGTCACAGCCTTGATCCCGCGTATCCCTATCGAAACCTGCCGAGAGGTAGGAACCCTACCTTGGTACGGCATGGAATATGCACTGGACGATTATATTGTCTATGCGTTCTATGGGCATAAACGCGAACACGGCGGTCAGATTGCCTTGTTCCGTGATAGGCCAAGATAATACAGGCATTCAACAACTTTTTGAGCAGCTAAAGTGTTTGGCACTAGCTGCTCTATTGGTTTCAAATAGCTTAGGTTATTTTGCGCTGGTCGCTACAGGGGCAATTGGTGTTCCGATTTTGGCTACATTTTCCGGCGGTGGTTGGTGTCCCCGATAGCCACGATGGGCGACCAATTCAAAAACGCTCATCGATTCGCCGGGAGTAACCGTATTGCGCGGGATACGGTACGGCGTAAAAATCTGATCGCCCGTATGCATATCGACAATACACGCGCTTCGATACCCTGCCAACGCCGCCATTGCCACAGTCTGAAAGTTATGATCGTTGTATGGGTAGGCAAAGGTTGTAACCGGACTTTTGAGATGTGCTTCCAAATCAAGCCGTGACCCCAAAATTTCCCGGAATGCGTCCAACGTCGGGAGTTGAGTCAGAAAAGGGTGATGGATGGTATGACCACCGATCTCCATGCCCGCAGCGTGCATTTCGGTAATCTGATCCCATGTCAAGTAGCCCGGTTGCCCAACCCGGCCTGTAATAACGTAAAAAGTTCCTGTCATGCCATATTGCTTCAGCAGCGGAAAAGCTACATTGTAGGCATCATCGAAGCCATCATCAAAGGTCAGGATAACGGGTTTGGCAGGCAATGCCTCCCCATTCTGGATCGCATTGGAATAGGCTTCCATTGAAATTGTCTGATAGTCATTTTCCATCAGATAGGTAAGCTGCTCTTCGAACCGAGCAGTCCTTACGTCCCATGGGCTGGTATGGTTATCTATGTGGTGATAGACAAAAATTGGAATCTCGGTGAGCGCTAGTGGCGGCGCGGATGGCTCAGAAGATTGTGACGAGATTTGCGCTGTTGAAGGTGCATTGACAGGCAAGAGCAACACAACCGCGATCAAGAGAAGGCGTAGCGACACGAACATAGTGTAGACCTATAGTGATCATTGAGATAAGGACAAATCTCAATCTATTATAGTGATTAAACATTAGTGCAATATGAAAACAATGAAGAATGCCCGAACAGTTGTGAAAGCCTAACCACAAGCCAGACCATTTAGGGAAATGGGATCATGTGCCTGCCTAGCTGTTGGAACGACATTCTATCCTGCGAGGAATAGAAAAGAGAGAATAATCGTAGGTTGGCTCAAGGAGTCAACCCACGATGGGAAATGAAATAAGCACGAGGTTAGCAGGGTATTTTGGGGAAATACCAGACCTACGAGTAGAAGGATGCTGTGAACACTTGCTAATTGGGTAGTGGTCAAGTGGTAAGTGACGCTTTGCGTTGGAAATTGTATTGAATGATAAACCAGCGAGTGACGAGTTCATGATTAGCCACGGATTTGGAAAAGGGCAGGGTTTTGCGCACGAAACGGCTGATGCGCTGACGAAGCGTACAATACTGCGCTCCTAGTACTACAGCGGCAGTTAAGGAGACAGGAAGGCGAGACGGCGACGATAATGGGCGCGTTTTGCACGAAGTTGAAGTTGGCGGTGCCAGCGAGACTAAAGTTCGTCATGAATCGAAGATACACCACCCCAAATCAAAATGGCTACCTACTTTGCACATGACTTTAATCACAGCTATTTTGACACAAGTCCAGCTAAGCGTGACTTTGTATATCTGGACTACTGAACTGCTAATTTTGCATTATACTGGGCCTAACAAGCTCTTGGTTTTTCGGATGTATTGTGATCATCCTGACGTTCGAAAACTTGGTAGTTTTGAAACTCTCGATGTGATTTTTCTAGCAGTACAACAGTTTACGCTAAGGAGTATATCATGCGCCGCCTTTTCATTTTTGTAGTGCTCGTGACCTTGCTTTCTGGCCGGACTGCCCTAGCAGATGATCCTATCGCCGCCAATCCGCCAGTCGTCAAGGTTGTATTGAATACCTATGCGACCAACATCCCGGCGGGTGTGGCTAATGAAGCCAAGTTCGGTTTTGAACAGCCACAGTACCCGTTCCCAGACGCGACTTCCGCGAATTATGCCTATTGGGCGGCGATCCCCCAAGATCCAAGTTTGCCGCTGCACTCGGAAATCGTAGCGTGCGGTTTCATCAACCAGCCCAACGCAACATTAATCTCTCCAGACAAGAGACAGAATGCAGTGCAACTTGAAAGTATTGGGGGCACGAAAAACGACTGCTGGCGCTTTACACTAGGCTGGTCCACGGGCTTACTGCTCGGTACGTATGAATTAAAAGTTGAAGGTAACGGCGGGAAACTGAACTACCAGTGGAATGTGGTTTATCCCTCCTACAAAATGGCGGCTCCTCTCGGCAACGGGCAGTATTTTCTCATGGGCTTCAAGCCAGATTCCGATATAACGATCCGCTTCTACGCGCTGAAACATGATAATAATGGGCAGGTGGTGGTTGATACACAAAGTGGAACACCGATTGCCTCTTACGCAAGTAGCAAAACGATCAAGGCGGATAAATCTGGTGCGACGATCCTAGTGATCAATGTGCCGCCCTCCGCGCCATTTGCCCTAGACGAGGTGCGGTTCATGATCGATGGCGTGAAAGCGACAACGTGGGATTCGCCTAAGGTGTTTGCTGCGATGTCGGGCAAACTGACATGTCCTGGATCGCCCCAGCCGCGCTTGACCGTCGCGCAAACGGGTCGTACCTTGGCAAATGTACCAACGAATGAGGATTACACTGCTGTCCATATCGCCCCTAAGAATCAGGCGACCATCGGACACATTCCTGCGGGACAGACCTTCAGCGTGACCAGCGGTCCGGTATGTGCCCCCAACTTCACTTGGTGGAAAGTCCAGGCAGGTGATCTAGTTGGTTGGATGATCGAAGGAAAAAAAGACAAAGGTCAGGATATTTTCTGGCTGGAACCTGCCTCCTAAATGCAACTTTACCCCAAGCCCTCAACCGCTTGCAGTGGTTCACAAGGTGGTTGGTCGCTTCAGGTAAGTGAAGTGCAGATTCGCGTTCTAAGGTCAATTATCCTGAGTCCTGCTATGAGATAGCAGGACATGAAACGGGCCTTAAGTTCCCCTCTCTGTGAAGCGGAGAGGGGCGGCAAAAAGGCCATTACCGTCGGCATGACGGAGATCCTCTAAAAGCACGATTGGAGTGCATAACGGTGGATCAGGCCGGGCAGTTTTTGGTAATTCGGATTGCTCCCGTCCAGCCTGATCGTCTGCTGATAGGCTTGGGATGCAGCCTCAACCTGACACAGCGTATCATACTCACCGCCCAGATCGAACCAGATTCCGGCAGCCTGCGGCTTGAATGCCGACAGATCATAGCTAAGAGCAGCATTAAAGGCGGCGGCGGCTTCAGAATGGCGATCATTGTCGCGGTAGTAGCGGCCCTTGTCGCGCCAGATCTCGGCAAGCTCCTCGGCAGGAGGGGCTGGGTCTGCCAACGTGACGAACTGCCTGAACATTGCCTCAATGGTTGCCGGATCATTTCCTGTCAGCGCCTGATCAAATTGCACACGGATCAGCCGTCGGTGGTACAGTGCTTGGGATGCCGCTACCTTTGACAATCTCCCGGCTGATTCGTAATCCGTGATGGCCGATTCGTAATCCGCCGAGTCGCCATTGTATTTGGCTCTTGAAACTGCCATACTGCCGCGCAAAGCATAGGCCCGCGCCACGATCTCCTCAAGCTGCGGATCGCTGGTGTTTCTCGCTCCGTTGATGACATCGGTCAGCGAATCGTTGCCCTGTTTGAATGTGTCGTCATCTTGGTTTTGTGCGTAGAGCAGAGCCAGCACCTGTCCTCGCCCGAAGGCCACTTTGGTCGGGATTGCTGCGCTGGGTGGTTGGTCTTTAGCAACCAACGCACGCTCGAATTCCTCAATGACCTGCTTCAGACTGGCCTCGTCCGTCTGGCCTGATTCCACGAGCCGCAAATAATGGGTGCTGGCAAGGCCGAGCGCCGCCCGCGCATAGTCTTTATCCAACTGGAAAGCCAGACGGAAGCTATTTTCTGCGGTATTCAGTGCGTTTTGTGCTGCCTCCGCACGGGGATCACTGGTGGCGGCAAGCACGTTGTAGCTGCCCAGCGACGCGCTGCCTTTGAGGACGTAGATCACTACGGGTGCCTTCGATTGATCTGCCTCATTGGCCGCTAGGATCGGATCAAAGCCGTCCTTGATGGCGGTCTGATAGTGCTGTGCCGCCATCAGTGATAAGCCGTAAGCGGCATAGGCGATCACCTGCGCTCGACTAGCAAGGCCAAACTTGAGCGCGTTATCATTGTTCAGGCTGCCCACCGAGATCACCGAATCTAGGTCAAAACGGCCTTTGACCTCGACTAGTTCGGGATGGTTCCCAGTTACATAGAATCCCGGACGCACGACCCGTTTGCCGCTGCTGTTTCTGGTGATCACGCCGTAGATGACTAGGTCGGCCTGCACGTGGAACCGCTGGTTGAGGTTATCAACCAGCATCTGTGCGCCGTTGTCATCGCTCACTAGGGCCGGGTTCACCTGTTCGATCACGTCGGGTAGCCATAAAGTAAGTTGAGCCGCCGCGCTGATGTCTAGGAGTTTGACTTTGAAATTCGAGACAAACGCCTCGGTGACTGTCTGCGTCAATTGGATATCGGTCATCTCCTTGAGTTCGGTGTCCGAAAAGCCTAATGCCGCGACATTGAATGGCGCAACGGCAACGTTGAACAAGCCGCTTTTGAGGAAAATTGGTGTCGCGGTAGGTGTTGGCAGCAGAGGAACGTTTCCGGGAGTACGTGACATGAAAACCAGTAAAATCGCCATTAGGGCCGCGAGGAGGATGGCAACAGGCCAGATCGGGCGCAGTATCTGGTCAATCACGCGTTGTGAGGGCCTCTCCCAACGGGCGATCAGCGTGTCGATGTCATTTGTCAAAGCGGCACGGAGCGACTCCGCCGTGTCAAAAGATTTGTATAGACCGCGTAGAGGGGCCTTACTCCCTTCAAAGCGCTTGAAAAAAGCATTCACCCGTACCACCTGCACCGGATCTGCCCCCTCTGGAACAGGCCGCGTGCAGCGATACAACAGGATAGTCGGGGTTTTGCGTTTCTGGTAGGCACGGTAAGCTTCATAAAACTCGAACTCGGTACCAGAATCGTAAGGCTGTCCAGTATCTGGATTGATCTCGGCAAGCGGTGTGCCAAAACGAGACCATAAGATGCAGATCACGATGTCTGTCTCTGAGGGGCGAAGCATCTGTTCGTTGACAACAACCTGAGGTGCTTCACCGGTTACGGCAGGGGCAAAGCGTTCGTACAGGAACGGCGTGAACTTATACCGATCCCGGATCGTTGCTCGCTTACTGAACGACTCGATCAGATCCGCGATAAGCTGGCGTTCTGCCTTTAGATCGCCAGGTGATGACACAAAAACTCGGATATTTCGCATTCGGCACTCCACACTGGCTAGTGACTCAATAATAGGGTGGACACGCACTGGATGCAAACAGAAACTATCCAGTCAAAACACGTTGTACTAACCAATGGTGCACGATAATGAAGTAATAAAATGTACAGAAACTATAGGTAATGAGAGGATAGAAGGCCATAATGCCGGTTTATGATAAGGCAAGAGCGTCAGATCTTTGAAATTGTACCCATCATAAAAATACCACAAAAGTAATTTGTCGTGAAAGGCTGACCTGTTTTCTGCATATACCCTGCCATTATTCCGCTTGGGGTGCGCCAATTATATCTATCGAGCGAAAGCGCAGGGGTGCAGCCGCTCAGCAGGTCAGTCGCTGGGTCAGCCAAGATTGGATACACTGATTGCGTTAACTTCGCGGTTCTCGTCGAGGTGCTGATGATGTGGTCAATTCTCGCCCAGTTATTGTGGCTGGGCTTAGATGTCGTGGGTGTTCTCAGACAATCAGAACGAGACCAAGGTGTCGAAGTGCTGTTGTTGCGCCAGCAACGGCGCATTCTGGAACGAAAGCAACGGCGGCCACCACGGGTATCGCGCTGGGAAAGGCTCACGCTGGCGGTTCTGGCGACTCGGCTGAAGGGTCAAGGTCGTTTACAAGACATCATGCTTCTCTTCAAGACAGCTAGCCATGCCGCGAGGCGGCACCACAAAGGGATGAAAATAGGATAGAAAGTTACATTCTCCGCCAACACGCGCCGAACATGCCATTCGCCCAGCAGCACTTGCGCTAACAACCACATGGGCTTCCTAAATTCTGGTGCGAACCTTGCCAGGAGCGTTATCATCTCGGTAGGTAGGGTAAGCATATGACCTCTTTTTATCATGAGTCAGCTTACCCTACCTGCTCTGTTTTCCTCTCAAATTGGCGAAAGTCCAGCTAACGTGGCACCTTTAAATGTCCCAGCATTGACAAAGAGGATATCCAATTTGCCAAACGTTTCGTGTACACGAGCCATCAAGTGATCGATCTCAGTCAGTCGGGTCACGTCCGTCGCTACCGCTAGCGTACCATTTCCCAGTTCTCGACAGACCGCTTCTAGTGTATCATGATCACGCCCTGAAATTACCACTTTGGCACCATTGGCATGAAATTCTCGCGCTGTTGTCAGACCTATCCCGCTATTGCCGCCCGTCACTAAAGCGACTTTTCCTTCAAGTGAACCCATAGCAATCATCTCCATTCGATAAATTCCCAGTTACTGCTGTCGGTATCGCCAGCAGCTAGGTAGAACCTCGTCAGCTATCCTAGCTGCTAACAAAACCGACCAGCAGAATAACCAGTCATCAGCCTCGCGAATAACGTAGAAAACGCGACCGCTTACACCTAATCAGAGTTAAGGTTTCGGAATGCAGTTCTGGATAAATGTGAGCGCAGTCTCGGCTACTTCGCGCCAGCCGTGATCGATAGTGAGCGAGTGGCCTCGGTCAGGGATTTCTTTGATTTCAGTCACACCCGAATTCTTTTCCTGCTGCTTGTAGGAAGCATGGGCAATCGCCCAAGGAACCGTGTGATCGAACTCGCCAGAGATGATAAGCAGCGGCCCGCGATCAGGGTTTGTCGTGTTAACTTGGGCTTCGGTCCACGGATTGAGATTCGCCGTAGCGGCCTGGAAGATTGGCCTCCCCGGACCGGGTACCGAGTATTTCTCATATAGTTCGTGGGCTTCACTCTCGTCTACGACATTGGCAAAGGCAAAACGGAACTGCTCGAATGTTAGCGCTACGGCGCGTGTGTAGTTGAGAGGATTACCTAGCACTGCCGACGAAGATTTCAATGCAGACAGTGGCAGCGGCAGCACACCCCGAAACGGCGCGGGATCGATGGCAACCGTTACCGCAGATACACCTTCCCCGGCTATCTTCTGGGCGATGAGACCGCCAAAGGAATGCCCGATGACGGCTGGCTTGGTCTTAAGTTGACGAATCACATTAACGTAGTGATCCGTCACTTGCTGGACCCGTTTGTGGGCAAAGACCTCTGGGTCCTCTTTGGCCTCTTCGACGGTTTCCGGATCATCAGGCCAACCGGGAGCGAGGGGCGAGTAGCCTTGCTCATGAAAAAATGTCTGCCAAGAATCCCAACTGCTGGACAGGAGCCACAAGCCGTGTACGAAGACGACGGGCTGTAGCCCCGAATCGTTGGCTTGACTAATCTGTTGCTGCTCATGGGGTGTCATCTCAGCTGTCATGGGTTTTAATCTCCTAATTGTGATATATCGGTATGTTTACTGTTCAATTTTTCGTACAGCCAAGCAGTAGCGAATGTCATCGCTTCACGTGCCGCTAACGTGTTCGCTAGAGCGTTCAACATTACGAAATCGTGGATAGTTCCCAGGAATCGCACCGCAGTCACGCGAACGCCAGCCTCGCGGAGTTTGTTGGCGTAGGCTTCACCTTCATCGCGCAGTGTATCTGCTTCAGCGGTGATAACCAGCCCTGGGGGGAGACCCCTCAGTTGCTCGATACTGGCGCGGAGCGGTGAGGCAATGATGGTGTCACGTTCGCCGGGATTAGTGGTGTACTGGTTCCAGAACCACATCATGGCATCACGGCGCAGGTGGTAACCTTCGGCGAATTGGTGGTACGAATCCGTATTGAAAGAGGCATCTGTCACCGGGTAGAACAGCAACTGGAGCTGAATGGCTGGTCCGCCACGTTCTTTTGCCAGCAGCGTGACTGCTACCGCCATGTTGCCGCCCACATTGTCACCAGCCACCGCTAGTCGCTCCGGGTCAAGGCCGTATTCCAAGCCATGCTCAGCGACCCACTTGACCACCGCATAGCTTTCTTCGATAGCTGTCGGGTACTTGGCTTCAGGTGACAGGCTGTAATTTGGGAAAACCACTGCTACCTCAGCCCGAACGGCGAGTTCACGAATCAGGCGGTCATGGGTGATGGTGTCTCCGAATACCCAGCCAGCACCGTGGATATAGACGACAACAGGCAGGATTGCTGGTGCGTTCTGTGAACGCATAATTTGAATGGAGACGTTGCCACTCGGACTGCCTTGTATCGTCAGTTCAGTGATGTCTACTGGCAGCTTAAGCACCGGGCCTGACTGTAGCTGGTCAAAGGCGATACGGCCTTTTTCAGGACCCAGTTCATGTAAAAACGGTAGGTTTGCCACAGCGTCGGCAAATGCCTGCGCTTCAGGTTCCAGTTGAATTTTGTTTGTCATTGGATGATCTTCCGGGTACTATCGACCCTGATAGTGGGTAGCGCGTACCGTCTTTCTGCGAATAAGTCAGGAGTGTGGCTGCACTCCTAACCTGACCCTAGAGATAGGTTACTTCTTGCCAGTGAGGATGGTTTGCGCTGCCATTTCGATTAGCTTGGTCACATCAGCGGGATGGGAAACCATGGCGACGTGACTAGATGCAACCTCGACAGTCGTAGCTCCCATTCGTTTGGCGAACAAGCGCTCTGCATCGGGTGGGATGGCCTCATCCTTCGTCGCCACTAGGTACCATGACGGGAATGACTTCCAGGCCGGTACGCCCATCTTCTCGCCGAGGGCTGCGGCAGACAGGGGCTGTTGCACCGCGAACATCACATTCGCCTGAACTGGATCAACGTCGGCAGCAAAATGCTTCACGAAATCGTCGTGAGGAAGCCAAGCAAAGCCCTGTTTATCGATGATCAGGTGAGCGAGGGCAGGCGGAGGCGGGCCTTGCGAGAGTAATGCCTGAAGCGATTCCCCTTCGTCGAGGCCGAACGCCGCGATATACACCAGCCCCACAACATTGGGCGCGTCTTTGCCCAGAGCCGTGATGATCTGACCGCCATAGGAGTGCCCGACGACAATGGTCGGACCCGTCTGCATCGCCAAGACCTGATTCAACCGGGCAACATTATCGACCAGCGTCGTCAAGGGGAACTGCGGCGCGGTGACGTTATAGCCGTCTTTCTGAAGGCGCTGGATTACGCCACTCCAACTTGAGCCGTCTGCCCAAGCACCGTGGACCAAGACGATGTTTGGCAACGCTTTTTTGCCACCCTGCGCCGACACACTTATCGTTGACATGGTAACAGTAACCATAATTACGATTAGCAGTATCGAGCGCCAAAAGCTCAGTACATTCCACTTGATACGGTTCATGAATTTCTCTCCTCCAACTGCGATAATAATCAAATTTGATGGACGACAGTATTAGCTGGTTTTGACGCTCAACAGCTTGCTGATGTTCAGTCCATAGGCACTCCTTGCTTCCCTAATTGATAGTGCTAGGGTAGCTGATTTTTTCTTCCTTGTCGTGAGAGTTTTCCCTGATTTTTGGTGTGTTCTGTAGCACAATGAGGGCCGCCTCAGTTCTGGAGGAGACACATAACTTGTTAAAGATATGAGAGAGATGAGTTTCAACTGTCTTTGTGCTAATAGAAAGCTCGTTGGCAATTGCCAAATTGCGCCAACCTTTGGCAACTAGTGCCAAAACATTGCGTTCTTGATTCGTTAACTCATCAAGATGACTCATTGGGTTTCTCCTTCTATGAAACAAAATAGATGAAAAATGAACACGGCAATGAAGAACAGTCAGCAGTATAATGTTTCAATCATCCGAAGTCATTGAACATTACATACCACCTCACTTCACATTACTTCCCATTGTTAGATGAAGGGTTAGGAGTCGGCAGTTGACACGCTTGTCATATCCTGAGCGGGACTATGGCTTTGGTCAGGTTATGTTGACCCTCCGCACTACAATTGGGCTAACTCAGGCGGGATTGGCTGACTACTTGGCTGTCTCGCGGCGCGCGGTGGGAGAGTGGGAATCGGGCGGTAGTTACCCAAAGATTGAACATCTAAAACAATTTATTGCGCTAGCACTCGCTCAAAAGGCATTCCCCGTGGGGCACGAAGCCGAAGCGATTAGGGGACTCTGGCGAGACGCTCAACAAAAAGTTTTGATCGACGAAATGTGGATTGCAACCCTCTTGGCATCACAATCTGTCGATGAAGCTAGCCATAACACCTATGAACAAAGGAAGGCATTTACAAGTTCACTGAACAGTGCCACACGCGTAGATTGGGGTGATGCGCTTACCGTTAAGGCTTTCTATGGGCGCGAGTGGGAATTGAATCTTTTGACTGGTTGGGTTGTGGAGGAGCACTGTCGGGTTATCAGTGTGCTCGGGTTGGGCGGTATCGGCAAATCCTCACTCTCGGTTCAGCTAATGCATCAGGTTGCAGAGCATTTCGAGGTTGTAATCTGGCGTTCTCTACGCGATACACCTGCCTGCGAAGCCCTGTTCGATGATCTTGTTCAATTCATTACACCCCCGTCCGCCAGCAAAGAACCCGGCGACCTGGAACAAAGCCTGAGCCTACTTTTAGAGTATATGCGAAGTGCTCGTACCCTCATCGTTCTAGACAACCTTGAGTCCGTGCTGGAAGATGCCGAGCACAGCGGACAGATACACCCTGGATACGAGGCACTTGCCCGCTTTATTCGGCAGAGCGCTGGAGCTAATCATCAAAGTTGCCTCTTGCTTACAAGCCGTGAGAAACTAAGTGACCTCATGGCGCTAGAAGGTAATCAATCGCCAGTTCGTACCTTACGCCTTGCACGCCTAGATATAGATTCATGTGAAGCGCTTCTCATCGAAAAGGGGATCACTGGGACAGATGATGAGCGTGCGCAGTTAATTGATATCTATGCTGGAAATCCCCTTGCCCTGAAGGTCATCGCACAAACGATTGCCGATCTATTCGATGGCGCGATTGCGCCATTCTTGCAACAAGGAGAGGTGATCTTCGGCAGCGTCCGCGATCTGCTTGGCCAGCAATTTGAACGCTTGTCGGATATCGAGCAAACGTTGTTGCTGTGGCTGGCGATCCTGCGAGAGCCTGCGACATTTGATGAACTATCCGAAATAGTGCTTAACCCCATCTCACGCACTCAATTATTAGAGGCAATGGACAGACTATATCGCAGATCGCTGATCGAGCGCGGCCAGAGGCAGGCAACGTTCACTCTGCAATCAGTGGTACTGGAATACTTGACATCACGCCTGATTGACGAGGCATACACGGAGATACAACATGGCAAGCTGTCACGCCTGATTGAGCATGGTCTTGAACTTGCCCACGTTAAAGATTATGTGCGGCAATCTCAGGACCGATTGTTGCTTTCGCCTTTGCTCACCCGTCTTGAGGATGAATATACCGACCTAGAGGCACAGCTACAGGCGATTCTGGATGACCTGCGGGCTTTGCCTCACAGAGCGCAGGGCTATGCGTCCGCCAATTTGCTCGCCTTGCTGCGTTTGATGCAGGGTCACTTGCGAGGGTTGAATCTTTCAGGCTTGGCATTCCGCAGTGCATATCTACAAGGCACAGAGATGCAGGATACGGATTTGTCCAACGTCATGATCTATGATAATACTTTTACCCAGCCCTTTAATACCTTGCTAGCCGTCGCTGTAAGTGGCGACTGCTGGGCTGCTTCCAGCAGTCGAGGCGAAGTCATGCTCTGGACCGCGAATGGCATGACTTTACGTCGGACGTGGCAAGCTCACAACGCGATGATCTGGGCCGCTAAGTTCAGCCCGGATGGGCGCTTTCTGGCAACCGGAGGCTGGGATAATCAGGTAAAAGTATGGGAGAGTGCGACTGGCACATTAATGTGGTCCGGCAAGCATTTGGCAGCCGTCAACAGTCTGGCATTCTCGCCCGATGGTCGGCTGTTAGCGAGCGCCAGTGAGGATGCCACCGTCGCGCTGTGGGATTTAGAGAGTGGGAGGCAGCTTCAACTACTGCCACATCCTGCGGCAGTGACCGGGAGCGGTATTAACTGGACTCCAGATGGAAAGATGTTAATCAGCGGCGATAAAGAGGGCAGTATTCGACTCTGGGACATACCGAATTTCGGTCAAGCCCGCTGTGTAAAAACCATTGCGGCGCACTCGACCTTTGTTGATGGACTCGTGTTATCGCCTGACGGGCAGTTACTTGCCAGTTCAAGCCTTGATGGCACCGTGAAGCTGTGGAACATCGTGAGCGGGCAACTGCTGCATCTACGCCAGTCAATTGTTGGGCACAAGGCGCGAATTGGACGGCTGGGCTGGAGTCCCGACGGACGCACACTGGCTTGCGGCGGCATCGACACAATGGTCTGGATTTTTGATGTTGAAGATGGTCACTACCGGCACGTCCTTCAGGGACATGTCGAGGGCATCACTGGGCTGACATTTACACCCGATGGCGACAGCCTGTTGAGTTGTGGTGGACACACGTTGCACCTGTGGGATGCCAACAAATGGCAATGTACCCGTGTAATCGAGGGTTATTCAAATTTTTTTACGGCCCTGGATTGGAGTGTTGATGGTACGCAGTTGATAGGTGGCTGCATGGATGGTCCGTTGGCCCTATGGGACTTGCATCACAACACACCACCCAAGTTACTACACGGACACGGCGGGGCTATCATGGGAATAGGCTGGAGTCCTGATGGAAAGTGGTTAGCGAGCAGCGAATGGGACAATGCGATCCGCTTGTGGAACCCGACTACTGGCGTTTGCGTCAGGACGTTACACCATCCTGATGATCCCGCTAACTTCTTCAGTGCGCTAGATTGGAGTCCCGACGGGACACGGTTCGCCTGTGGAACATCTCAGCGCGGCGTGCAGGTGTTCGAGATAACGTCAGCGCTGCCTCGATGGGTCGGGAGTCCATTCCCTAGCGTCATCCAAAGCGTGGCCTGGAGTCCTGACGGACGACAACTGGCCGGAGCGGGTGGAGGTAGTTGCATCGTCTACTTGTGGGATGCTGAAGACGGAACGCTGCTCCACAGTCTGGAAGGACACGCTGGCGCAATCAACTGCTTGGCCTGGAGTCCAGATGGAAGATATTTGGCATCAGGTAGTAGAGACAAAGAGGCTGGAGAGCTGTTCGTATGGGATACCCAATGTAAGGAGTGTATCTATACTTTTATGGCGCATCCGGGCACTATTCAGGCAATAACGTGGATTACAAACGAGGAAATCATCACCGGCGATGTGACCGGCATTTTACGTTGGTGGCGTGTGCAAAATAACGAATACTTGCTGACACATGAGACACATATTGGATCTACTCGTGCGCTCAAGAGAAATCCGGATGGAACAAAGCTCGCAAGTTGTAGCGATGATGGAACTATCAAAATTTGGGACTTAAATACGGGTGAACATTGCCAAACGCTGCGGCGTGACCGGCCTTACGAACGCCTCAACATCACCGGAATTCGCGGATTAACCGAGGCGCAAAAGTCAACGCTCTGCGAACTGGGAGCGTTTGAGAACAATTAACGCTATAGGGTCTGATAGTTCGAGGGAGAGCTAATTATGTGTCTAGCTAATCGATATCCAGTAAGCAAAATGACGCGCTGCGTTCTGGCAATTTTGTGTATCATCGTAGCGCTTGGGACGTTAATTTTGCAGTCGGCTGCTTTTGCGCACGCTCAAGATGTTGTTGTGATCAAGGTGTGGTATCACCAATATGGTGAAGACGGTGTTCAGGATGCCGTAAACCGCTACGCCGACGAGTACAACAAACTCAATCCAAAAGTGCAAATTCAGGTCAGTTGGATTCCGGGTGATTATGGTACGAAGCTAAACATCGCCTTGGTTGCTGCTCAGGGGCCGGATGTTTTCGAGGGTCAGCCGAATTTGGGCATGGTACGTCAAGGCATTATCGCTCCGTTGGACGACCTCTACACGTCTGATACACTTAAAGATTTCAATCCAAATAATATCATGGCTGCCACAGTGGATGGCAAGATTTACGGTGTCAAGATGATCGACGACACGGGTGCGTTTTATTATCGCAAGAGTGTGTTGGACAAAGCCGGCATTAAACCACCTAGGACAATTGACGAACTAATCGCGGCGGCGAAGGCTCTCACCAGTGGTAACCAGAAAGGATTATTCATTGGAAATGATGGCGGCGCAAACAGCACTTTTGGAAAATTCGTAATCTGGTCCGCCGGAAATGATATTACCAGGAATGGCAAAGTGGGTTTCGATAATGACCGGAGCGTGCTGGCGCTAACCAAACTCAAAAAGCTTTACGACAGCGGTGCATTGCTGATTGGTGCGCCGACTGATTGGTATGATCCATCCGTCTTCATTGACGGTCTGGCCCCGATCCAATTTGCGGGCTTATGGTCGATGCCTGCCATTAAAGTCGCGCTTGGCGATGATTTTGGCGTTTTTCCCTGGCCCGCCCTTGATGATCAGGGTACGCCCAGTACCTGGTATGGCGGTTGGACGGCATTCGTGAGCACCAAGAGTCAGCATATTGACGAGGCCAAGGCGTTCGTCAAATGGCTGTGGATTGATAGTGCGAAAGATCAGCTTGACTTTAACGTTAGTTACGGCTTCCACACCCCCACGAATGAGTGTCGCCGCAAGTGCTGATGCGCTTAAAAGTGGCCCCGCTAAAGATATGGTGAACCTGTTGAACAAGTACGGGCATATTGAAGGCGGTCCAGAATACACTGGAACGATGGACGGGATACTCTCTGACGCGGTGGCACACATTCTCAAGGGTGGTGCAGATCCCAAAACTGAGATTGACACGGCTGCTGCGAAGATGCAAATAGAACTGGATTCCGTACTCAACCCATCTTGAGGTCGTTCGTGCAATCTCGTTCGCGTGCATGTCGGGAATCCGCTGTAGGATTCCCGTTTCATTTTAGGAGGGTTTTATAGTGGATGAACTCCGCCGAAGTCGTAATAGACGCAGGCGACAAACAGCATTGGCATTCTGGGTCTTTGTTAGCCCTTTATTGCTTGGTCTACTGGTTTTTGTCTATATTCCAATTGTTTGGGCATTCATTCTAAGTCTGTTTCAAGCCCGATTTACCATTTACCCGCAGCATTTCGTTGGGCTAGACAATTATCGCATGATGCTGCAAGACCCCGAATTTATCCGTTCATTGGCTGTCGATTTCGCCTACGCCTTATTTATTGTCCCGACGACTTTTTGTGCTTCACTCTCGTTGGCATTGATGGTCAATAGTATCAAGTTAGGTCGCGGATTCTTTCGTACTATTTTCTTTATGCCGACGGCATGTTCTTATGTCGTCGCCTCTCTTGTGTGGCGAATGAGCATTTTCAATGGACTGCCCTATGGATTTGCTAACATGGTGATTGGATATTTTGGGCTAAATGCAATTGCCTAGATCGAGATAACAACGCCACCCTGGTATTGGCTCGTGTTGATTACTGTTCGCCTATGGTTGCAGTTGGGCTTTTACATGATCCTCTTCACGGCGGGACTGCAAGCGATTCCCTCTGAATTATATGAGGCTGCCCGCGTGGATGGGGCGACTACTGGTTGGCAAACTTTTCGTGCAATCACGTTTCCGCTGCTGCGCAACACCTCGATTTTGGTTCTATTGGCGATCGTGATCGGGGTAATTCAGGCGTTTGATGAGTTTTACAATGTCCTGTCCACCAACGGCTTCGGGGGTGGAAACCTGACACTTGCTCGTCCGCCCTTAGTGTATTTATATGGAATTGCCTTCAGTGCGCAAGATTATGGTCGAGGCAGTGCAGGGGCCATTATCCTGTCAGCCATCATTCTGGGCATTACGGTTGTTCAAGGGCGTTTGTTTGGCATCGGGAAATCGGAACATTAACCGCGAGGGAACCCTTCATGAGCATCTTGAGTAGCCGTTGGGAACGCTTTTTTCGTCCAGCGTTGACTTATAACCAATGGTGCGGTTTGAAAAAAGTGGCAAATATCACGGTGATCAACCCTTCTTGAAGTGTCGAAATTCGAGAAGAGGAGAACACCGTGACCACTGAAGAGTTTATCATCGAATTGTTCTGTCGGGTGGATGCGGTCATGCTGGATGTGAGTAAAACGGGACAAGCCCATTTATATCCAAGTGAAGTCGTGACGTTGGGGCTGCTGTTTGCGTTGAAAGGGAGCGGCAATCGGGCGTTTTACCGCTGGTTGAAACGGGAGTACCACGCTTGGTTCCCCCGTTTACCAGAGCGCACGCGGTTATTTCGGCTCTTTAATGAACACCGCCATTGGACGCAACGCCTGATGGTCGCTCCTTCGTTAATCGGGCTGATTGACACCTAGGGTATTGAACTCATCCATCCCCGGCGAGAGGGACGCAGTGAGCGTCAGATAGGCCGCAAAGGTCAATCGAATCGGCGCTGGATTGTGGGCGGTAAAGTGTGTCTACTGCTCAATCATCTGGGGCGGGTGGTCAGTTGGGCAAGCGCTACGGCGAATGTCTATGACGGTTCGCCTGCTGCTTTTCAAGCCCTGGTGGATGACGTAGCCGACTGGATGCTTGTTTTTAGTGATACTGGCTTTGGAAAGAACGATTGGCATCCTACCAACTTGAAACTGTGCAAGCGTGGCGAGTGGAATAGTCGCATGGTCATTGAAACGATGCTGTCCATGCTCACCACTGTGTGCCATTTCAAAAAGGTGGGGCATCGGGTCTGGGCCTATTTTGAAAGCCGCTTGGCTTACACCCTGGGCTTGTTTAATGTGCTTACGCAATGGGATGGCTTACCCGCCGATCCCGACGGGGTTGTTCCGCTTTCTATCGCTCATTTTTTCCCTTTAGAGAACCGCACCATTGGTTGTTTAATGTGCTGATTTTCCTGTCAATTCTGTTCCTTATTCCATTCTATATCATCGTGCGTAATGCGCTCAGCACACGCGCTGAGATCACGGCCTACAATTGGGTTTGGTTTCCCTCGCAGCCTCAGTGGGGCAATTTCTTCGCACTGTTCAACGATAAAACCGCATCCATGTGGACAGGGTTGCGAAATTCGGCAGTGATTGCCACAGTAAACGTCGCCGGGCAGTTGATAATTGCTTCGATGGCTGGCTATGCACTAGCGTGTATTCCTTATCGCCGAAGTAATCAGGTGCTTTATGTCATTCTTACCCCAATGATGATCCCTGGTATCATTACCTTCATCCCAACTTTTGCTATCGTTTCCTCAATAGGCTGGGTGAATACTTTGCAAGGATTGATCGTTCTAGGATTATTTAATGTGTTCGCCACGTTTGTCTTTCGACAGTTTTATCTGGATTTTCCGCGTGAAATTGAAGATGCTGGTCGTGTGGATGGTCTGGGTTATTGGGGTATTTATCGACAAATTGTCTTACCCAATTCGCAGGTTGAATTTATCTCGCTAGGCATTTTGGCTTTCGTTGGCAGTTGGAATTCCTTTCTGTGGCCCCTCGTAATTGGACAATTTGCCTCGTCCAGGACGAGGCAAATTGTGCTGTCCACATTTCTTACCGCCCAAAAGGTTAACCTCCCCGAATTGTTTATGGGAGCCGCTGTTGGCATTGCACCCGTCATGATCTTGTTCTTATTGTTGCAGCGGTATATTGTCCAAGGTGTAAAACTAACCTAGAATTAGGCATAAATCCCAATCTTTAGTTTTGCCGTGGTGACGCATTGTTCCGATCCCGTAAGGTGGAATTATTCATGAACAGTCATAATCAAGTCGCAACGCAAAGGTAATCATGGATGATTCCACCTAAACATCGCGGCGTTGCACAAGACCATCACTGGGCACAATGGTTAGCGGAACGGAGCACTGCTGATCCAGTCCCTGATGGGGCCGCCGAATATTATAGAAAGTTACATACTCCGCCAACACACGCCGAACATGCCATTCGCCCAGCAGCACAAGATGATCGAGACATTCTTGGCGGATGGAGCGCACGAACCGTTCAGCAAAAGCGTTAGCGTTCGGCGCTTGGAATGGGGTATGAATGACTTCAATGCCATGCGCTTGAAAAACAGCGTCGAAGCTGCTGAATGCCAAAAACGGTAAAGGTCGGCAAGCGAAGACGATTCTGTTTGACAGTTGGTATGCGGGGGTAGACAACCTGAAACTCATCATTCGGTTGGGGATGGGGTTCGTCACGACCCTGAAAAGCAATCGTATAGTCAGTTTGACACCGGAAAGCGTCTATGTCCACCTTCAAGATTTGGTCTGGACGGCTGAGCAACTCGAACACGGCCTGAGCATCACGCTCAAAGAACTTCCCTTTCGCGGACAGTTATTCAAGGTGGTTGCCACAAACGGCGACTTTGACTGGATTATCACCAACCATCCAGAAGGCACGATGACCACGCACGCTATTCAGACTGAGAATGCCGTGCGCTGGCAAATCGAGCCACTGCATCGGGAATTGAAGCAATTGACTGGCTCAGAAAAGTGTGAGTGTCGTAAAGCGCGTTCCCAACGCAGCCCTATCGGAGCTTGTTTTGTTATCACGCTTGGTTGGCGCTTCGGCTGTGTGCCAGCCAACTTGCGCAGTCATTATATCCTGTACAGCACGCCCTGTTTGACGGTTATTTGCGGGCTGAATTAGGCTAACCCCACCTCCCCGCTTTTTCAAACGCCTAAAGCGAAAGTCCTGTTGATAAATGTCCGCCAATTGGAGGAGGCCCGCTGTGCTGGAATGGGCAAAATGCCAAGCCTCCGCAGGATCTTTCGGACCGTTTCATGGCTGATTCGGTAGCCTAACTTCTTCAGCTCCCCCGTGATGCGATCATCACCCCATTGATTCTCATGGGCCAGTCGGAGAATGACTTGGACCGGGTGCGGATCGGTTAATGGTCGTCCCGGTGATTGGGGGGTGTTGACAAATGTCCACTTGCGCCTGACCAACTCGCGATGCCAACGTAGCAGCGTTTCTGGCTTAAAATCAGCACCAGGTGTTCCAAGTGAACTTTTTGCAGGTTGGCAGCATGGCGCAGTTGCTCAACAAGGGTCAATAAAATGAGCTTCTCACTGTGCATCAGGATAGGTCCGCGTTTTTGATGGCGAGGCAAGATGAGGATCTGCTGGCGTAGAAGGAGCAACTCAAGCGTTTTATCATCTGGAGAGAGTCAACTGAAGCGCAGACCATCCCACGGTAAGCTGGTTATAAGATGGATAATGTACCAGACCATAGATGCCATTCCAACTCGACGGCTAGGATAAGATGGATTGTTTCCGATCCTCGTTGGATTTATTGCTACTACACGTCAATTGCTGCCTCAGCAGCGCATTTTCCAGAACCAAGTCAGCCTTGCTTCGTGTCAGATCAGTGACTGCGCCGATCACTAGGGTTTGCCTAGCTGGCTTGGTCCACGACTTCACCTGTTTTTGAACCCGTTGCAGTAGCGCACGCACACGTTGATTGAGAGCTGACTAACAGGAGAAAAACATGACTCGACCTTTCAACATCAACTGTGACCCGAGTCCCGAATTCTCCTGCACAGGTACTTGACCGTGAAAAAGTGGTCTGAAAGCGGAAGTTTGGCTGTTTTTCGAACGGAGGTACAAACGGTTCAGCACAAGCCGGCATAGTAGTTGATAAGGAAGATGATAGCAGCCTTGCGGGAAAATCAGCACAGATCCATTAAGTGACCCCACAGGCTCAGACCGTGTTTGCTTTCCATCTTCCTGACCACGTTCTGATTCCTGACACTACCGTTGAAAGTGTCCAGCATTGTGAAATTACGATAAATACTGATAGGCTGGCAAGGTCAGGAATTCTACAAAATTTGGACTGGTCACAAGTTGGCGAAATAACTCCGTTGCCCGCGGAAAATGTCCGTTCGTGTAGCGTTCGCTACCGATTTCCTGTTCGATTCTATCTTGTTCTTCCAGCATAGCCTGATCAAACAACGCTGTCGTAACTTGTCTACCATCTGTCAGCGTTGAGCCATATTTGAGCCATTGCCAAACCTGTGACCGCGAAATTTCGGCGGTGGCTGCATCTTCCATCAAGTTATATAAAGGGACACAACCGAGTCCGCCAAGCCATGCTTCCAGATATTGGATACCAATCCGAATATTGGCAC